>CAZZCT010000443.1:0-1505 GCA_964652365.1 uncultured Lentisphaerales bacterium | reverse complement strand
CCGGCATCTGTTCCGAGGCCGTGTGCCGCGTGCCGTATCTCTGGCGGGTGCCGGGGCTCGCCAAGGCCGGGCACGTCAGTCGGCAACTGGTGGAGAATGTGGATCTTGCGCCGACGATCACCGCGTTGTGCGGCCTGCCGGCCATGGAGACCGTCGACGGAAAAGACATCACCGCGCTGCTGCAGGGCGACGACCAGCCGGTACGCGAGGTGGCGGTGACGGAGAATGCCTGGAGCAAGGCCATCCGCTGGGACGATTGGCGGCTCGTGCATTACCAGCCGGCCATGTGGGACTCCGGCGAACTCTACAACCTTCGCGACGACCCCGACGAGACGCGCAACTTGTTCACGGCGCGGCCGGACATCGTGGCCGAAGGCCGGCGGCGGTTGCTCGAATGGCTGATCGGCAGCACGCGCGTGACCACGGTCTGGCCCGCGCTCGATTTCTCGAAGGCCCCGTACGACTACCGCACGGCGGCCGATGGCAAGGAAGCTAACACCGCCGGCCCCGCGCTGCGGCTCAAGCACAACCAACGGAACTACCTGTGATGCAGCCCAACATCCTCTTCTTGATGAGCGACCAGCACACGGCCAGCCTGATGGGCGGCGCTGGGGCCGCCTTCGTGCGCACCCCGAACATGGACCGCCTGGCGGCCAGCGGCGTGCGCTTCGCCAACGCCTACTGCGCGCACCCGCACTGCGTGCCGTCGCGCGCCTCGCTGATGACCGGCCTGCAGACCTACAAGATGCCGTGCTACGACAACGGTTCCACCTTCCG
Source organism: uncultured Lentisphaerales bacterium (assembly GCA_964652365.1). Taxonomy (GTDB): domain Bacteria; phylum Verrucomicrobiota; class Kiritimatiellia; order RFP12; family CAZZCT01; genus CAZZCT01. Next base: position 728 of record CAZZCT010000443.1, on the reverse strand, counting down.
CAGCGATCTACCGACCTGGGCGCATATGCTTCGCCATGCCGGCTACCACACGGCGCTGAACGGCAAGATGCATTTCGTCGGCGAGGACTACTACCACGGGTTCCACGAGCACATCAACGAGCCCCGCTGCCAGATCGGCGGTTTCCGCTGGGGCGAGGAGAAACCGGATCCGACCACCGGGAAGAAGTACTGGGCCGACCTCCATTTCGAAGGCGATCCGGTCTTCGAAAAGCGCTGGCGCGACGAGACCGACCGGGTGCGCGACACCGTGGCGTTCCTGTGCGCGGGCAGGCGTGACAAGCCGTGGATTGGGGCAATCCTGTCGGCCTTGGAAAAGAGCGGCCAGGCGGACAATACGATCATTTTCTACACCTCCGACCATGGCGAAATGTGGGGCGAACGCGGCGTTTGGGGCAAGCAGATCTTCTACGAGGAATCGGCCCTCGTGCCGCTGATCGTCAGCGCCCCGGCGTGCGGAATCCGCAAAGGGGTCACGGTGGACACTCCCGTCTCGCTGCTCGACATCTATCCGACCCTGCGCGACCTGGCAGGCGCCGGGCAGTGGCAGGTGCCGCTCGACGGGCGCAGTCTCACGCCGGCGCTGACGAACGACCTCACGCTGCCGGATGTGCCGGTGTTTTGCGAGTACGACGGCCCGGACACGAAGGGGCCGGAACGGATGGTCCGGTTCCGCAACTGGAAGCTCAACTACTATCACCAGCAGGGCA
>CAZZCT010000442.1:0-1573 GCA_964652365.1 uncultured Lentisphaerales bacterium | reverse complement strand
GGCGGCCTACGATGTCATCGAGATCGCCGATGGCTCCTACAGCGGCTCGGGCAACACCCATCTCTGGTTCCCGTCCCATCCGATTCTGCTCATGTCAGAGAACTGGGGCACCTCGCGCCGCGCAGTCGTAAACTACGATGGCAACCTGGCGGCATTCTATCTCGGCCATCAACAGGACAATCGCACCATCGTGCGCGGCCTTACGCTGCGCCTGACGGGTGCGAACGCCTACCAGATCGGCTTCTGGCTCGGCGACGGCGACTACTATGCTCCAGACTGCGGGTCAGCGCCCCAGTTCGAGGGCGTCACGGTCGAACTCGGCACCAGCGACGCCAATGTCGCCTTCTTCTGCCGACACTCGGCCCCGCAACCGATTCGCTTCCAGAACTGCGTCATCCGCGCACAGCGTAACGCCTTTGCGCCCGCCCGCGGCATCTACGCTATCGACAGTCCGGACCTGCGGGTGCTCAACTGCACGTTCATGGGCTTCCCGTTCGATCCGTATGCCTATGGCATTCAGTTCGAATCCACGAGCGGCAACCTCGGATCGGCCGACAACCCGGTGGACGTGGACATCGCCAACTGCGTCTGGGACGAGTCCTTCGCGCACACGAACGTCGAAGCGTTCGTCCGGCTCCAGCAGAGTGTGAGCTACCATGTCAGCGTGACAAACTGCCTGGTCCCACGCGCGCTGGACTGGTTTCCTCCCGACACGCAGGCCAATGTGTCGATCACGAACGCCGGTCTCGCCATGGGCGGTCACCAGCGGATCGGGTCGCCGGGCGTGGACGGCGGCGCGTCGCCTGCGCCCAGCCTCGATTTCGAGGGTCAGGTGCGTGACAGCCTGCCCGATATCGGTGCGGACGAGTACGCCGGCTTCGCGGCTGTCGACAGCGACGGCGATACGCTCGATGACGAAGACGAAGTTCTGGCCTATGGTACCGACCCCTACGACCGCGATTCGGATAATGACGGGGTGGAAGACCAGATCGAGCTCGCCATGGGCACCAGCCCTGTGAACCCATTCAGTTTCCGCGTGACGGTTCAAGGAATCGCCACCAACCAGACCGGCAGCACCGCCGCGGTGCGGGCCTGTTACGGCTGGCGCGAGTCGCAGTGGAACCCAGGCACGGCCACGAACTTGACCGCCAGCGGCCAGTTCGAGTTCGAGGTGCAGTCCGAGCACGTCAACTCCGGCGCCTGGGTGAACGTTACCTGCGACTTCAACAGCAACGGACTCGTGGACGCGCATGAGGCCGTCTACAGCCAGCCCGTCATCGTTACCGGCACGCTCTACCGCCTGAACTTCACGCTGCGCGACCTGGACGGCGACGGCGTGTCCGACTGGGACGAAGCTATATGTGAGACCGATCCGGCCTCGGCGGCGGACTACTGTGTTACAATCTCAGGCAGTATGACCAACCGCACGCCATACGCGGGGAACTTCCGCGCCGGTTGCTCGTTGACCGCCGACGCCTCATCGCTCCTGGCCGTGACCAACGTGACGGTCGGCGGAGACTTTGAGCTTCCGCACGTGCGCGTCGCCTCACTCGGCACCCTGAAGGTCCATCTC
>CAZZCT010000441.1:0-1584 GCA_964652365.1 uncultured Lentisphaerales bacterium | reverse complement strand
TCGTGCCGAATCCACGCTGGGGAGGAAGCAAACAACGATCCGATTATATCGACGCCACTGCCAGAAAACGAGCGGTGACTGTTTCCGAGTCTCAAGCACCGGGAACCGCAAGCCGTTCCACGTGTTACGATGGCGGCTTCGCAAAGCGTCCTGACGCCACGCCATGCCGAGCCGCCCGCCATGTCCCAGAAACGCCCACCCAACGTGCCCCTGCCCAAGCACTGGAAGAAGCATGTCAAGTCTGCCATTCTGCACGTCATTTCCTTGGCTCAGTACGCCACCGCCTACACACGATCCTGGGCGGCGGACAGCAGGAATGCCCGTGTCCGGTTGACGGCCGAAAGGGACCGCCTCGAACAGGAACTGGCCCGGCTTCGCGAGGAGATCCGCATCAAGGACGCTCGCATGGCTCGGTTGCCTGCCAATCGCCGACCGCAATACACGCCCGTCGAACGGATGGCCATCCTCGAACTCAAAGCGGCGCGTGCCTGGTCGCTGACGCAGGCCGCGGAGGCGTTCTTGGTGACGGCCGAAACCATCGCTTCGTGGACGAAACGTGTCGACGAGGCGGGGACGGACGCCCTCATCCAGACCACCGAGCCGGTTAACAAGTTCCCGGATTTCGTCCGCGCGATCGTCCAGCGACTGAAGGTCCTTTGCCCGGCGATGGGCAAGGTCAAGATCGCCGAGACACTGGCGCGTGCGGGGCTCCATCTGGGCGTCACGACCGTAGGACGCATCCTGAAGGAGAAGCCGCAGCCGACGCACGAAGAGACCAGGGGTGAGGACGCGACCGACCAGACAGACTCGGCCTCGTCGGGCCTGGCGGCCAACGACACGAAACGAGTGGTCACCGCCAAGTACCCGAATCACGTCTGGCACGTGGACTTGACGACCGTGTCGATCCTGGGCGGCTTCTGGACTTCCTGGCTCCCGTTCGCGCTGCCCCAGTGCTGGCCGTTCTGTTGGTGGGTCGCAGTGGTGCTCGATCACTACTCGCGCCGCATGATGGGATTCGTCGTATTCGCCCAGCAACCTACGAGCGTGCAGGTCCGTTCGCTGCTTGGCAGGACCATCCACTCGGCTGGTCGTGCGCCCAAGTACCTGACCTGTGACAAAGGCCCGCAGTTCTGGTGTCCCGGATTCAAATCCTGGTGCAAACGACGCAAGATCAAGCCGCGTTTCGGAGCGATCGGCCAGCACGGCAGTCTGGCGGTAATCGAGCGGTTCATCCTGACGATGAAAACGCATTGCATGCGGGTGATCCTGGTGCCCACGCGGCGTGACAAGATGCGGGAGGAACTCAACCGATTTGCGGAGTGGTACAACGACTCTCGTCCGCACATGACGCTCAAGGGGGCCACACCGGAGGAGATCTACCGCGGCCACCATCCGACTTGTCGCTACCCACGTCTCGAACCACGGGCACGCTGGCCTCGCGGCGCACCGCGTGCCAAGCCCCGCGTGCCCATCCGTGGTTGGTCCGGCCAACAGCTGGAATTGAATGTTGAACTCCACACCGGCCGCAAACACCTGCCGATTGTCACCCTGCGTCGCGCGGCGTAGAGGACGAACCCCGACGAT
>CAZZCT010000440.1:0-1590 GCA_964652365.1 uncultured Lentisphaerales bacterium | reverse complement strand
GGGGGCATTCTCCGGCAGGTACCCGAGCAGCGCCCGAGCGCGGATGCCGTCGTCGGTAATGTCGTGCCCACCGATGACGGCCGTCCCGTCCGAGGGCGCGATGAAGCCGGTGATCATGCGCATGGTGGTCGACTTGCCGGCACCGTTGGGCCCGAGAAACCCCAGCACCTCGCCCTTCTGCACCGAGAACGAGACGTCGGTGACCGCCGCTTTCGGGCCGAACCATTTTGTCAGACTGCGAGCTTCTATCATGGGCAGCCGCTCTCCACCTTGCCGCAACCCTTTGCCCGGCCCGCCGCGCTTCCGTTGGCAGAAAATCTCGCGCGGCGATGCTCATAGGGACAAGAGGCGTGTACTATACCGAAAATGCCGGGTTAGACAACCCCTGCCGCGACGGGTTCCGCGTTCGGCGAGGGCACCGGCGAAGCGTCTTCCACAAAGCGCGGCTCGGGGCACGCCGTTGGCCTCGACTACTCACGAACTGCTGGCCACGCCTCGACCGCCCTTGCGGCGGTCGGGCAGAGATGAGGGCGGGGAGTCGGGACGGCGCCTTTCCCCGCCCCCACCTCCGCCCGACAGGGACAAGCCCCGTCGAGGCGCAGTATTCAGGAACAGGTCAGTTCCGAACGACCGGGAAACCCGGGGTAGCAGCGTCTCGGGAAGTGCGCAGCGGACACGGGCAACGGTCGAACCCGGCAGCCTGCCCGCCAGAAAGATTGCGGCACACCTTCCGAACCTACTTGACGATCGAGACTTACGACAGTATACTATTACCCTTTGAACCGGCGAGGACACTCGATGGCGGCGCGCACACTAAGCACAACTTGGAAACAGTTTGAGAAACTGGTGGAACGCCTTCACGAGAAGCAACCGGTCAAGACGGCCGTCAAGGACATCGACGATCTGATCCAGAAGGCCAATGACTCGCGTATCGTGGATGCGTTGGCGTCGCTCCTCGTCACGAGCTATCCGAACCTCGAAAAACACACCCTGCGTTTCGTGAGCAGCAACGGCAAGAAATTCCCCACTTGGGAAACCGACTATGATGCCGACGAATGCGTCATCCTCGTGAATCCCGTCGGGGTGTTCGATTTCTACCGGAAGTGCCACGACGCCACCCGCCAGCTGAAATCGCCCAAGGCCCGCGAGAACTTCTTCATGTACCGGACCCAGGCATTCCTGGCGGAACTGAGCAAGCTGCCGTCGCGCCTGATCCTTTTCCTGCTGATCCTGAACCAAGTCGCCGCCTGCAAGGAAGTCAGCAAAGCCGAGAAGCGCGGCGGCGGAGTGGAGACTCAGGAGAACGAAGACTACCTGAACCTCCTGTGGGCGTTCAAGGAACTTGAGACTTTCTTTGTCGAAACGACCGGCGACAATATCCGCTCCGAGTTCAACCTCCTGTGGTACGAGTCGGAGTGGGTCAGCGGCAAGTGACCGCTCCCGCTGGCCGCCCGACTGGGCCTTGACCTGTCCCCCCACCTACCGCGAGTCGCATGCCCTGGCTACCGGGCCTCGCCTTTGGATGCCTCGCCGCCGGCTTCCACATTCAGCGTCAGTTCACCCTTCACGCTGTCTACGGCGACCGTCTGG
>CAZZCT010000439.1:0-1604 GCA_964652365.1 uncultured Lentisphaerales bacterium | reverse complement strand
GATCCAGCGGGAGCGGCCCGGGCTGCCAGGGGCCGAAGAGGTGGTGCTCACCCCAGGTAACCTCGGAGATGATCCCGGCCCACGAAAAGCGCGTACCGCGATAGGTGTCGGCGGCGCCGGGGACGACCACGGATATCTTCATTCCGGCTTGTTCGATCAGCAGCTTTTCCATGATTCCTCCCAGGTCTCCGAGGTTTGTAGTTGTGTTGTGGTCGTCGCAATCTCTACTCCAAGTCCTCCAGCAGGCGGTCCATGGTGGCGTCGCCGCTCTTCTGCTGGAGGGAATCGGAAACGCCTTGCTCCTTGCCCGGCACGGCAAAGCGCATGCTTCCCCACAGGGCCGGTTCCAGGCGCGCCTCGGTCGGTTCGTCGGCCACGCCCGTGGCCATCGGGTTGGCCCAATACGCCCGGCTGCTCGTCACAAACCCGTCCGCAGTGGTCAGCACGCCCCAGTCCATCTTGATCATCTGGCCCGGCGCGGGCGTGAGTCCGAGGTCCTTCAGGGGGATGGACGCTTCGATGCTGTAGCGATTGTCGTCCGCCTGCACGGCAATCACGGCGCTGGCGAGAATCTTTACCTGGTCGAAGGCGGTGGTGCCGCCGGCGGGGGTGCTGGTCTCCCAGCGGTCGGCCTGGGGCGCCCCCGGCGCGACTGGGCGGTAGAGCACGGCCACGGTTCGACCCTGCTCACCGGAGCCCGGCTTGCCCTGCGCGCGGGTGATGAGAATCCGGATGTCGCCGGCCTCCGGCGCCTTGCGGTTGGGGTCGGCCTCCGCCCGCGTACCGAGCTGCACGTCCACCGCCGCACCGGTCTTGAAGGTGCGATGGAAATCGTCGCCGCCGTTGGTGAAAGCCCCGCGCTTTTCGACGGTCCAGCCGAGGAACAGCCGGTCCTCGGTGTACTGCATGCCGAATGTGGCCCAGTCGCCGATGCGGGTCACGGCAGGCCATTCGTTTTCATTCATCAACCCATCGAGCGCGGGCGCGCCGCGCGGGCACTCCTGCACCGCCGCCTTCACGAAGAGGGCGCGTTGAAGCCGCTTGGCCTCCCAGTCCCGCGCCTTCTGGATCATCTCGGGCGTGACCTTGAACTCCGCCTCCCCGCGCCGGATGAGCTCGAGGCCCTGGACTTCCATTACGCTGATCCACATGCCGCCCATCACCACATAGAACTTGCCGTCGGCGGCCTGGGTGAAGAAGTAATGGAAGTGTTCCTGCCCCGCCGTGATGTTCTCCATCTTCGTGCCGCGCGCGTGCTCGGCCGGCCAGCCCTTCACCCGCGGATCGCCGGTGTGCAGGGTCAGGTGCCCGGCCAGCAGGCCGTCGGCCGTCCACAGGTTCCACTGGCCGTTGTTGGCGGCGATGACGAAGATATCGCCGAGATCGCCCTGGACCTTGCCGAAACCGGCGATGCCGAATTGCAGGTCCACGCGGCCCGGCTGCCACGGCGGCACGTACAGGCCACTCATGCCGTGACTGGCCGGGTAGAACCACAGCGGACGGCCCTGGGGATCGACCACCTCGTTGACTCCGGCGCCGTTGCGCTGACCGAAGCGGAAGTGGTTGCCGTTGGGCATGTGGTAACCCGCTTCGAACGGCATGGG
>CAZZCT010000438.1:0-1622 GCA_964652365.1 uncultured Lentisphaerales bacterium | reverse complement strand
GAGATGGACCTTCAGGGTGCCGAGTGAGGCGACGCGCACGTGCGGAAGCTCAAAGCTGCCGCCGACCGTCACGTTGGTCACGGCCAGGGGCGATGAGGCGTCGGCAGTCAACGAGCAACCGGCGCGGAAGTTCCCCGAGTATGGCGTGCGGTTGGTCATGCTGCCCGTTATTGTAACACAGTAGTTCGCATCCGAGGCCGGATCGGTTCCGCAGAGCGCTTCGTCCCAGTCGGACACGCCGTCGCCGTCCAGGTCGCGCAGCGTGAAGCTCAGGCGGTAGAGCGTGCCCGTCACGATGACAGGCTGGCTGTAGACGGCCTCATGGACGTCCACGAGACCGTTGTCGTTGAAGTCGCAGGTGACGTTCACCCAGGCGCCGGAGTTGACGTGCTCGGACTGCACATCGAACTCGAACTGGCCGTTGGCGGGCAAGTTCGTGGCCGTGCCTGGGTACCACTGCGACTCGCGCCAGCCGTAGCAGGCCCGCACCGCGGCGGTGCTGCCGGTCTGGTTGGTGGCAGTGCCCTGAACCGTTACGCGGAAACTGAAGGGGTTGACAGGGCTGGTGCCCATGGCCAGTTCGACCTGGTCTTCGAGCCCGTCATTGTCCGAGTCGCGGTCGTAGGGGTCGGTGCCGTAGGCCAGAACTTCGTCTTCGTCATCGAGCGTATCGCCGTCGTTGTCGCCAGCCCCGAAACCCGCGTACTCGTCGGCGCCGATATCGGGCAGGCTGTCACGCACCTGCCCCTCGAAATCGAGCACGGGGGCGGGCCACGTGCCGCCGTCCACGCCCGGCGACCCGATCCGCTGGTGACCGCCCAAGGCCAGGCAGGCGTTGGTGATCTGCAGGTTGCTTTGCGTGTCGGGAGGGAACCAGTCCAGCGGTCGGGGCGCCAGGCAGTTCGTCACGCTGACGTGGTAGCTGACACTCCGCTGCAGGCGCACGAACGCTTCGACGTTCGTGTGCGCGAAGGACTCGTCCCATACGCAGTTGGCGATGTCCACGTCCACCGGGTTGTCGGCCGATCCGAGGTTGCCGCTCGTGGATTCGAACTGAATGCCATAGGCATACGGATCGAACGGGAAGCCCATGAACGTGCAGTTGAGCACCCGCAGGTCCGGACTGTCGATAGCGTAGATGCCGCGGGCGGGCGCAAAGGCGTTACGCTGTGCGCGGATGACGCAGTTCTGGAAGCGAATCGGTTGCGGGGCCGAGTGTCGGCAGAAGAAGGCGACATTGGCGTCGCTGGTGCCGAGTTCGACCGTGACGCCCTCGAACTGGGGCGCTGACCCGCAGTCTGGAGCATAGTAGTCGCCGTCGCCCAGCCAGAATCCGATCTGATAGGCGTTCGCACCGGCCAAGCGCAGCGTGACGCCGCGCACGATCGTGCGGTTGTCCTGACGATGGCCAAGATAGAAGGCCGCCAGGTTGCCGTCGTAGTTCACGACTGCGCGGCGCGACGTGCCCCAGTTCTCCGACATCAACAGAATCGGATGGGATGGGAACCAGAGATGGGCGTTGCCCGAACCGCAGTAGGAGCCATCGGCAAGCTCGATCACATCGTACGCCGCCGAGGCGTAGAAAGCCTCTTCGATGGTGGCGAAGAACGCGCCGTTCGTGG
>CAZZCT010000437.1:0-1652 GCA_964652365.1 uncultured Lentisphaerales bacterium | reverse complement strand
GCAACAGCGTCTTCTCCGGCCGGCTGGTGGTGAGCGCGGAAGAGGCGATCAAGGGACTGAAGGTCAGCGTGGGGGATTTGGCGTGGAATTCTCCATCGTCCTCGTCCTCAGCGAAGCGGTCCTCGTCCTCGACAGGTCGAATCGAGGACGACGACGACGAGTACGATCGGAAGAACACATCAGGACAGAAACGAAACGTCAGCATGGTACCCACGCAGACTACCGCCAAACTCCCCGCTTCCGCGGTGCGCGTGCGTTGCGCCGTTCTGACGCCGGGCGGCAAGTCTTGGCGGGGCGGGTTCGATGGCTTGATGGATATCATTCCGGCCGAGATTCCGCTGGTTACGAATGTCCCTCCCCGGCGCGGGCGGGCTTTCTACTGCGTGCCGGCCGGGCCGGAAACCAATCTGCCGCCGCGCGCCGTGGCACCGCTGTGGTTCACAGTGCGGGTGCCAAAGGATGCCGCACCCGGGGTGTACGAGGGACGCGTGACGCTGGCGGCGGACGGGTGGGCGGGGACGAACGTGCCGTTGCGCGTCCACGTCAGCGCCTGGGCCACGCCGGACCCGAAGGATTGGCGGATGCAGAACTTCCTCTATCACTGCGAGGAAGCCATCGCGGGGAATTACGGGTTTACCAACTACGCCCCGAAACATCTGGAGTATGTGGGCAAGTCCCTCGCCCTGCTGGCGGAGATCAACTCGCGCCAGGTCCAGGCGAATCTGGTGACCGGCTTCGCGGGGGGGGATTACGCAGGTGGCGGCACCCCCGGGAATCCGGAAGCCCTGGTGCGGTGGGTCAAGCAGACGGACGGGACCTACAAGCATGACTTCACGATCTTCGAGCGGTATCTTGAGATGGTCGCCCAGTCCATCGGGAAACCGCGCACGCTTCGTTTGAACTGCTGGGGCGCCACCCAGTGGAACGACCGGTCCCTGGATAGCGCCGGCAGGAAACAGGTGTTGGTGTACGATCCGGCCACCGGCGGGCTTACCAAGATGAAGCAGCCGCCGCTGGGCACACCAGAGAGCTATGAATTTTGGAAACCGGTCTTCGACGGGATTCTCGCAAGGCTCAAGGCCCGCGGCTGGCTGGACGAGACGACGCTCGGGTACAATCCTTGGAATGGCGGCGTTCCAGCCCCCATCGTGGATGTGGCGTACAAGCTTTGGCCGGAGGGCGAGTGGAGTTGGACCGGCCACAATTCGCAAGAAGGCGCGATGCTCGGTTCCCAAACCGGCATTGTGATGAAGGTGCGGAATGCCAATACGGTCTATTGCACGGCCGAGCCAACGCGGACGCCAGCCTGGCTCATGAACGGTCCGCGTCGCAGCACCATCATCTGGACCGCCCGCCTGCTCCAGAGCGACTATTCGCCCTTGCGGGAAATCCGGCGGTTGGAGGAACTCTACGGCCTGATGGCAGGCTACGACGGACTCGGCGAGTTTGGCGCGGATCTGTTTCCGATCCGGACGCCAGCAGGCAGTTGGACCACCCCGGGTGCCGGCGCCGGCACGGGATGGGTCGTTCCGGGCAGAAGCACCCTGGCCCTGCTCTATCCCGGCCCCGACGGGCCGGTGGCCACCGAGCGTTTCGAGGTGTTTCGTGAAGGGACGGAGCTGTGCGAGGCCGTCCTCTTCATCCGGCAGAAC
>CAZZCT010000436.1:0-1661 GCA_964652365.1 uncultured Lentisphaerales bacterium | reverse complement strand
GCGTGGTGGTGCAGGGGCTCGAAGTCGAATTCACAGGCATCGACGGCGACGTGCGGCCACCCAAGCCCGAAGAATTGCAGCCGGTGCTGCTCAGTTACGGCACCTCGATCAGCCAGGGAGCTTACGCCAGTCGCGCCGATCTGGCCTGGAACGCCCTCACCGCCCGGGCGCTGGGGTATGACTTCAGCAATATGGGCTCCAGCGGCACCGCCTACTGCGAGCCGGCCATGGCCGACTATCTGGCGGGGTTGAAGTGGGATCTCTGCGTGCTGGAACTCTCCGTGAACATGGGCGATTTCCCCATTGAGCAGTTCAAAGAGCGTGTCGGCAGCCTGATTGACAAGCTGGCCAAGAGCCATCCCGACGCGCCCATCGTCTGCATCAGCCTCTTCCCCTTCGGAACAGGCGACTTGTGGGCCGGCAACAAACCCAAGACCCAGGAAAGACGCGAAGCCTTGGCGGAAGTCGTCAAGACCTCCGGCCACAAGAACGTCCATTTTGTCAGTGGCCCGGAGCTTCTGAGCTTCACCGGGCTCAGCCCCGACCTGTTGCATCCCACCGATCAGGGCATGATCGAGATCGCGACCAAACTGTCCGCCCGCATTCGTCAACTGCTCAACAAGGAGTAAGCATATGAAGGTTCTGTTTCTCGATCTCGACACACTGCGGCCCGACCACCTGGGCTGTTACGGATACCACCGCAACACCAGCCCCAACATCGATCACATCGCGCGCGAAGGCGTGCGCTTCGACGAGTATTACGTGTCGGACGCGCCCTGTCTGCCGGCGCGGGCAGCGCTGCTCAGTGGCGCGTTTGGCATCCACAACGGAGCCGTCAACCACGGCGGCACTCATGCCGACATGCGCCTGCAGGGCGCGAGCCGGAGTTTTCGCGATGCGGTGGCCAACGGCTGCCTCTGGAACATCTTCCGCCGGGCCGGCATGCACACCTGTTCGATCTCGCCCTTCGCCGAGCGGCATACCTCCAACTGGTTCCTGAACGGCCTCAATGAAATGCACAACCATTGGGGCGGCGGCGGCATGGAATCGGCCGAGCATGTGACACCCGATGTCATGGCTTGGCTGGACGCCAACCGGCACCGCAAGGACTGGCTGCTGCACGTCAACTACTGGGACCCGCACACGCCCTACCGGGCACCAGAGGAGTTCAAGAATCCGTTCAAGGACGACCCGATTCCGGCCTGGCTGACCGACGACGTGCTGGAGCGCCACCTAACCCTGGCGGGCCCGCACACGGCGCATGATAACGGGATGTACCACGGCACGGAGAACCCGGCCTTTCCGCGGATGGTCAACGATATCCACAACATGATGCGGCTGCGGGAGTGCATCGACGGGTACGACTGCGGTATCCGCTACATGGACGAGCACATCGGCCGGATTCTCGCCAAGCTCGAAGCGATGGGCGTGCTCGACGAGACGATAATCATTGTAACCGCCGATCATGGCGAGAACTTCGGCGAGCTGGGCATCTACTCCGAGCATGGCACCGCCGACCGCATCACCTGCCGCATCCCCATGATCGTCAAATACCCCGGCGGCAAGAAAGGGCATGTAGACGGCGGACTGCACTACAGCGTGGACCTGCTGCCCACCCTCAAGGAGCTGTTCGCGCAGCCGGAGCCGGCGCCCGCACACTG
>CAZZCT010000435.1:0-1708 GCA_964652365.1 uncultured Lentisphaerales bacterium | reverse complement strand
GGATCCGGTTCTCGTCCATCTCGCTGCCGGGCTTGAGCAGACCGTGCGAGTAGAGAAAGTAGGTGTCCTTGGCACGCCAGCGTGTGCCGCAGATGTCAAAGGCGCGCAGACTGGCTGAGATGGGACCGCCCACCGCGTACCCCGTGAGCACACGCGTGCCATGCGGCAGCGTGGCCAGGGCCTGGGGCGTGAGATCCGACCCGCGTGCCTGCCGTCCCCCAGGCAGCACGTAGAAAGTCGAGGCGCTGCTGGCCTCTTCGCCGGCCAAATCAGCGGCTGTGCGCCCGTCGACACCCAGCGTCTTGAACTTCTCGTCGGGATTGGTCTCGGCATCCTTGACCAACACCTTGGTGCCGATCGGGACGCCCTTCCAGTTCCGGATCTCGGTGCCGCGCTTGCGCGTGCCATCGGGGAAGACGTAGACCGTCTCGGCGTTGTCGTAGGCATCGCGCGCGATATCCCAGGCGGACCGATTGGCGGCAATGACGTTGCTGTCCGGCTGTGTGAAGTGCGCCACCGCCTTGTCCTGCTCGCGGGCGGTGCCGTAGAGCACCTGCTGCAGATAGGGATCGGCCACGATCAGACGTCCGGCGCGGACATCGGGATCGAACTTCTGCTGCGCGGTCAGGTTCAGTTTCTTGCGCACGTCCCAGCGCGCGAAGAGCATGCCGCATCGCTTCCGACCACGATGACTGCGCTTCTGCCACCGGTTGGGTGCGCCATAGGCCACCATCGAATGCGCGAGCACGCGCTCGTCCGGAATCTTGTAGATGAACTGCAACTCGCCGACCAGCGCCGCCAGCGCGACGTACTGCGCCGGCGTGATGTTGCGGTTGTGGTAGCCGGCCACCTCGATGCCGATCGAGCAGTCGTCAATATTCGACCGTCCGTTCCACATGCTGCGACCGCAGTGGTAAGCCACGCGCCGCTGGTCGACAATCCGGTACACGCGCCCGCCCTCGTCCACCCCGTAGTGCGCCTCGCCCCGTTCGCTCAGCTTGTTCAGCGCGCTGGCGGACGGCGCCTCGGTCGTGTGCAGGATGATGTAGAGCGTGGACTTGCGCAGTTCGCGCTCCGGGTTGCGCGGGCTGACGTAGCGGTTGTCGAAGGTGAACCCGCACACCAGCCAGGTCGCCAGCAGGAGGCTGGCGGCGTGCGTCATTCGCTGGAGGCGGATGGCCATGTGTATGCTGCCGCGCCTAGGGGCGGCGCCAGGGCGCGTCACCGGCGATGAGGTTGTCGGCCGACATTTCCTTCGGCACCGGCAGACCGAGCAGGTACAGCACGGTCGTCGCGATATCGGCCAGCTTGCCGGATGCGGCCAGCGGCACGCCCACGCTGTCGCGCGCAACGTAGATGCACTCCACCTCGTTCAGCGTGTGGCTGGTCTTGACCATGCCGGTCGCGTAATCCACCATCTGCTCGGAGTTGCCGTGGTCGGCCGTGATCAGGATGCGCGCGTCGAGTTCGATCAGGCGCGCGACCAGGCGACCCACGCAGGTGTCCACGACCTCGACGGCGCGGCGGGCGGCGTCGAACACGCCGGTGTGTCCCACCATGTCGCCGTTGGCGTAATTCACCACAATGAACGCGTACGGGTTGTCCGCCAGGCGTCGCAGCAACTCATCGGTCACCTGAAACGCGTCCATCTCAGGATGGCTGGCGAACAGGGCGGGGTCGAAACGGCCGGGCACTTCCACCTGGTCCT
>CAZZCT010000434.1:0-1720 GCA_964652365.1 uncultured Lentisphaerales bacterium | reverse complement strand
CCGGCGCCGGTTTCTGGACCAGGGGGAAATCATTCACCAACATGGCCAGCGCGCTCGCGCGATCGGCTTCCAGCCGCGTGTAGTAGTGGGGATCGTGCCGTCGCATGGGGGCCAGCCTGTGACCGTAGAATGTTCCATCCCTGGACGCTTCCGCCTCCCGCTCGATCAGCGTCAGTTGCCGCTCCAAGAGCATCAGGGCGTGCGGATCGCGAAAGCGATCCGCGGCAAAGAGCAGCGTGGGCAGCAGGTATTCCTGGCAGTACGCGTAGCGGACGCGCGTGTCGCCTCCGAGGCGCGTCAGGCGGCCGTCGTCAAAGACAAACCGGCGCAGGACCTGCCAGAGATCGGCCTGGTGGTGGTACAGCGATTCAGGCGCCGGCGCGCCGTCCCGCTTGAGGTCGAAGTGCAGGATCGCGGCGTTGCTGAGGCAGATCGCCATGTATCCCACGTTGAGATACCCGTGGTGGTCCAGGGCGTAGTGCGGGAAGAAGTTCGCGCCGGCATACCATTCGGACACCGGCCGGCCGGCGACGACCGACGCGTCGTTGGCGTCTGCCTCGATCGAGACCCCGTTCATGAGGAACCGGTGCGCCTGCTCCTGCCAGGCGGCGGCGTGAGCCTCATCCGGGAAAAGCTGCGCCACCCGCCAGAGCAGGCAGCCGGACCAGATGTTGGACTCCGGCCGGTTGCGGCCTTCATGCGCCCAGAGCCCGCCACATACGCCGGCGTGTTGTCCGCGGGAGGGTGTCAACAGCCAGTCGGCCTCGCTGATCAGGACACGGCGCAAGGCGGCCCGGTCGGCGGGCGAGAGCGCACCGTCCAAGTGCGCCAGGCCGTGCATGGCGCGCTCGATGCCGAGCATGCTGATCCAGTCGTTGCCCCAGCGTCTGCCGTTTGTGCCGGGCCGGTGGCCGGTCACGTGCGTGGCCAGCAGATAGCGCAAAGCCGCGAGCGCCCGCTGTTGCCAGCGTTCCCGGTTGGCTGTTGCCGTCTTAGCAGCCAGCGTGGCCAGGGCGGCAACATAGTTCCAGTTCGACTGCACACCCCAATGCGGATAGCAGGGGCCGTAGCACCCCAGCGACGGATCGTCGTCAAAGGACTGCCAGTCGGGTTCGACGGCATCCGCCCATCGTTCCAGCAGGCGTGTGGCACGGAGTTGAATGTCAGCCAGTTCTGTTTTCATGGTCTATTCCTTTCTATTCGCCGACAGGAGATCCGGCCTCGGGCGATACGGGCTCAAGCCGGCGGTGACTGCCTTCAATCGGCGCATTCAGCGTCGTTTCTCCGGCAACCAAGTGTGCGACGAGCACCAGCCGCCGGGGCGGCGCGCCGGGGTGCGCAAGGCGCCAGTAGAGGAGCCGCGCCGCCTCGGCGCCGATCTCCTCGAGCGGCATGGCCACAGTCGTCAGCACCGGGCCTTCGTACCAACCGGGTCGGACGTTGTCGAATCCGACGACGCTCACATCCTCCGGCACGCGTACACCGTGCTGGCGCAGGTGCATGATCGCCGCCGCGGCCATGTAGTCGTTGTAGCACATCAGGGCCGTGAACCCGTCCGGCCCGGGATCGCCCGCTTTCTGTATCATCCCCCGTGCATCGAGTCGCAACGCCACATCTTCCCTTGCGCCGACTCGGGGCGGAATGCTCGTCAACTCCGGCGGCACTGTGCCTTTGTGCAGTTCCAGGGCCGTGCGCAGCCCGGCCAGACGTTCGAGCGACA
>CAZZCT010000433.1:0-1730 GCA_964652365.1 uncultured Lentisphaerales bacterium | reverse complement strand
TATGGCATCTGAGGTAGGGACGCCTCTCCGAGGCGTCCGCGGACGGCTCGGAGAGCCGTCCCTACCACCGTCGGATAAGTCATTGTGCATGGCGAAGGTCGTTTCATAGCGGATCGTGCCCGAAAAATCCGGCAGCAACCCCGGTTGGCAAAGGTTGACCAGCGACTCCAGCTCGCGCCATGGCGTAAACGCCGGATACGCTTCGGAAAGCGCCGTTGACACCTGCCCCAGCGCAACCCGCAGCGGAACGACGTTGCCCGCGTCGCTCCACCGCACGGCAGCGTTCGCATCCGGCACATCGCCGGACAGCAGAATGACGGATTCATCCAGGCCCAGTTCAAGACTCACGCGCCGACCCGTATCCTCGCCCTGCGCGAACACCGCTGTCAGCCGGTTGGCGAAGGGATCGTACTCGACAACCCGCTCCGCGCCTTCGAGATAGACCGACGCACGAAGCGTCTGGCTCGGATCTTCGTTGAAGAACATCCAGACGGACAATCCGTCGTGGCGGTATTCATAGCGCCGCAGGTAGGGCTCACGGGGGCTGGTCCGCACACCGGTCAGACCCCATTCCCCCAGCAGCACCGGGAGTTTCTCGAGTGCCGCCACGCAGGCACGCGGGTGACGGCGCAGCGCCTGCAACTCGCCGTCCACTGCCCCGTCCTCCGTTGTCCCCGATGGCCAATCGCGCACAAACACCATCTTTACACCCTGTTCCAGCAGCGAGAGGAGCGTCGCCACAACCGACCGCGGCAGGCGCTGGGCCCATGGCACAATCAGGCACCCGTAGGTTTCCCGGTTGATCCGCAGCTTGCCGTCACTCACACTCGCCCCGCTTGCCAGCACATCGGCAGGCACAATGTCGGCATCGAGTTGCGCCTGCATCAGCACACGCATGGGTTCCTTGACGGACATGTAGTCGCCCGACCACTCGGCCTCGGCGTGGTAGAGCACGGCCGCTTCCGCGACGTGCCGCCCGCCGCTGAGCAGGTGGCTCACCCGGTTGGTGTATTCCATCAGCAAGCGGAAATGGCGGTACTGTGGGTTCTTGCCGCGCGCGTAAAAGTGCGGCGGGCAATCGGGATCCGGAAACTCCTTGGCCGAGAACGCGTGCGGCACGAACGTGTTGATGCCCCGGACCAGCATGTGGTCCGTGATCCACTTCATCAGCCGCAGGCCGGCGGTCCAACCGTAGGCCCCGAAGGTCTCACACATGGCGCGTCCCTGCTTCTTCGGGTCAATATGCGCGTGCGAGGCGCCGAGTTTGGCCAGCGCGTAGTGATAGAATTCGCCGTCGGCCGGATCACCAGACCATGTGGCCCAGTTGAATGGGCGTTGGTCAAGACCCGGCCGGACTTGCCCGAGCACCACGTCAATCCCGCCCATCGTCTGGCCGTCCATGGCCCGGAAGAAATGCGGAACACTGGCGCCGAGACGGGTGTGGGCATCGTTATCCTCGATGATATGCCCGATATAGTCCACGCCGCGCCGGGTACACCACTCGCCAATCTGCCCGGCGAAACATTCGCCATAGAGGCGGCTGACGAGGTTCATGTAGGCGCAGCGGATGGCCGGGGTCGAGGGACCGATGTCGTGCCAGAGGCCCGGCAGGCTGGTGACGACGCTGCCGCCGAATTCGCGCGCGAGGTCGGTCAGCAGGTCTTTCCGCCACGGCAGCACCAGGCCATTGCGGCCGAGGGAGACGTTGTAGAGCCCGCCGCCGTTGCCGA
>CAZZCT010000432.1:0-1752 GCA_964652365.1 uncultured Lentisphaerales bacterium | reverse complement strand
TAACCGCGTCGACAACGGCACCTGGGCAGTCACGGTGCACTACTTCGAATCTATCATCATCCCCCCTCTCCCCGGCACCTTGCTCGCACTCGGCTTGCCGAACGCCATGGGCGGCAGCGTCACGAACGCCGTGCCATTCGCCGAGGACTTCGAGAACTACGCGGACTGCGCGCCTTTGGCCGGCGCCAACGGTTGGTTCGGCAGCACCGGCTACGACCTTTCCATCGCCACCAATCGTCCGTACGCCTACGCCGGCGCGTACCCCCTGCCTTCCAACGCGCACAGCCGCGTGGCCAGCCTGCAGACCGAGGGCGGGTATCTGCACAACTCCGTGACTGGCCAGTCGCAGCAGGTGTGGGTCGACCTGTTGATGGACGCACTTCCCAGCGAGGACTATCCCGCGAACCTGTCCAATGCCGTGCACGATACTACCGTTTTCGTTGACGCGCAGACGAACCTGGTAGCCCTCTGTCGGACTTCGGCGGATGGTGCGCCCGAGTTCAAACGTTTCGATGGTGCCTTGACGCCTGGCTTCCATCGCCTGACGGTGCATCTGGACTATGGCGGTGGCCTGCGCGAGGCTTTCTTCCGTCTCTTCATGGATGGCGAGGTGCAGCAGGCGCCGGGCGGCCAGATGACCCCAAATCTGCCGGCGCCGACCGGCACGGGCTCCTGGTTCCGGTGCGTCAATCCGGACACCACCCGCTTCGCCGGGTTGACATTCTGCGGTAACGGGTTCGCGGACGATGTCGTAGTCACTAACAGCACGCCGTTTGGTGGAGTCCCCGCCCGGATCGAAGGTGATCTCGCCTTTGGCACGGTGCCGACCAACTCCACCGCGACTCGCGCCATTGTTCTCTGGAACGATGGTGCCGCCACGCTCGCGATCACGAACATCGCCTTGCAGGCTGGATTCACGGCCGACCCGAGCGCGTTCGACATTGCGGGCGGCAGCTACCAGGCCGTGACCGTGACGTTCACCCCATCGGCACTTGCTGAGTACAGCGGTGAACTCTGCGCCCAGATCGAGGGTGCGGGCGAGCCGTTGACGCTCCCCATTACCGGTCTCGGCGGGCCGGTCGAGGAGGTCGCGAAGCCTGACGTGACAGGACCGGACGTCGGTGTGCGCGGCACTTGGCTGGCCTTAACCGCCTCTGCAACCAACAATTACCCCTCCCACCCGGTCGAGTATCGGTTCGATTGGGGCAACGGCACGACCTCCACGTGGTCCAGCGCGGCGACCCACTCCAACACCTGGCAGACGATCGGCAACTTCGATGTGCGCGCGCAGGCCCGCTGCGGCGATCATCAGGTCGTGGAGTCGCCTTGGTCCGATCTGCAAGCGCTGACCATCACCAATACCCGGGTGATCCGGCTGACTGGCACGATGGCCTTTGGCGACGTCGTCACCAACACGATCAAGCAGCTGATCCTGGCGGTCCACAACGACGGCAGTGAAAACCTTTCGGTGGCCTCGGTCACCGTTCCGGCCGGGTATGTGGCGGTGCCACAGGCCTTCACGGTGCCGTTCGGCGGCAGCAGCAACGTCACCGTAACCTTCGCGCCGTCGGCGCTGCAGCAGTACACCGGCACCCTGACGGTGAACGCCAACCAGACCTCAGGCACGGCTACGACTCCGGTTTCCGGCAAGGGCATTGAGACGGAACTGGTCTACTTCCTGTCGCTGACCGGGCCGTCCGCCGGCACGCGCACCGCCACGCTGAATTACACGGCTGCGGCCAGCAACAACTA
>CAZZCT010000431.1:0-1769 GCA_964652365.1 uncultured Lentisphaerales bacterium | reverse complement strand
ACCGAGCAGGTGCAGGGCCGGCGCCGTCTTCGACATGATGAACTCGCTGTGGGTGTCGATTACCGAGAAACTGCCCGTGCCCTCGAAGGAGTTCTGCTCCCACGGGCGCTTGTAGTTGCGGGCGATGAGCGTGCGGAAATGCATGCCGTCGTGAAACGGCCCCTTGGTCGTGCCCAGGCTGGCCCGCGGGATGACCAGCTCCATCTCCCACTCGTTCTTGTCGGTGAGCCGGCTCTTCGGCTCCCAGTTGGTGTCGTAGCTGCTGGTGCGCGAGTTGCCCACCGCCGGCTGGTGCAGCGCGTCGTAGCGGCCGCCGGCGAAGTTGCCCAGGAATTGCGTGGAGCAGTCCGGCTGGCCGGTCAGCGTGTCGGTCGCCCCCACGGAGACCCAGATCTCATAGCAGTCGTCGAAGATGATGTCGAGATCCGTGCCGCTTGGCCGGCCGCGGTGCTGCTGGACAGGCCGCTCGCCCGGCCGCAGCGGGTCGCGCATGGCCACGTAAATGTTCTCCTCGTCCCACATCATCCAGAAGCGCGCCTGGCGCGAGCTGATCTGTCCGCCCGTCGTCCGCAGCGCCCGCTGGCTGAAGGCGCCTTGCCACTCGGCATCGTTCACCACCCCGTCGATGGTGGGCTTGGTGGCGGCATACGGAATGACCGCCACCGGGTGTTTGTACTCTGTTTCGGCGGCCATGACGCCGGCGCACGAGGCGGCCAGGGCGAGCCCGGCGATAGTCGATCTCTTTTTCATTGCTGCTTCTCCTTGATGTGGTCGGAGCGTCCTGCTCCGGCATAGTTTGTCCTGCGGTGATTTTGCAAATCGGTTGTCGTGAGATTCACAGTTTGGGCATGTCAGTGGCCAATCACGGAACGAGTAAGCTGGTGGAGTAAGTGTGCCGTTCAAGATCGCGTTTAAGTGTGGGAGCAAGCGCCGGAATAGTTTCTATCGGATGCAACCTTGGACAACGATGTAAGCATCGCGGCGATGTGCCTGAGCATTTCCCGGCCCTCGTCTACACGCGGGGAATCTGCAGAGGTGCTCACTGCAGCCAAATCTACAAGAGCTGAGGACTGAATTGCCGCCTTGTATGCTATCCCGAAGAACTTCGCCTGATCAGTTCCGCTGAAACGCCCCGTGCCTTCTGCAATGTTGAGTGGTATTGCCGTTGTTGCCTTGTCGAGCTTGTATAGCAGGTCTGCGCTGCACGTGAGCTCAGCCAGCATCCGCTCTACCCAAGCCGACAGCTTGAGCGATGCCTGATAGACTTCCAAGTCTTCATGACTGAACAACCGCCCCTGCTTTGTTCGATACGTTGCGTGCTCTTCGCGAACCCTATTGGCCGTCGTCTTCCGCATGGTAACAAGGATGCTCACGATCTCAGACAGCAAGTGCTTTCCGGGGCAGACGGCTTCGGCAGATAACAGACCTTTTGCCACGAACACATCCAAGCATGCCGCACACTCGAGAGCAGAACCATTCGCATGCCCCAGATAGGTGATCCGCTCCTTTGGAGACCACAGGTTACTGGCGTGGGCTATGTTGACGAGAATGCTCTCTGCCCCACGATCCAGGTGGTCGCATGCGGCCACTCGCCTGGGAAGCCCTGCCAGTAAAGCGCCGCGGACTACCGCAAACCGCATGCCCTTCTGATATACGATCAGCTTCTCATGCCCAAAGAGTTCTGCCATTGCTACATCCTTGCCACACTTAACCCCACACTTAAACCCGATCTTGCTCGGCACACTTACTCCACCCGCTTACTCGCTTAC
>CAZZCT010000430.1:0-1771 GCA_964652365.1 uncultured Lentisphaerales bacterium | reverse complement strand
TCGCCCTGTGGCGCACGTCGGCCCGACGTGCGTCCCGATGGGTAGGGGTGCCCCAGGCCCTTGGGGCACTCGGTCGGCCAACGACCAGCCGCGGTTTGAACCGAAATGCGCGGGAACCGCGGACGGCAGTTTCAAGCTATGGACGAGGCAAGAGGCGGGTAGGGAGTCCTGCGGCAGGCGCTTGTGCCGATCACGTGCAGGGGTCAGAGCCCGGCAGTTCCATTTGAGGCCGACACTACCCGCGGTGCTTGGTTCTGGCGATGATGTGCTCCTGTAGCTCGCGGTCCACCAGTTTGAATTTCTGGGAGAACCCCGCGACACGCACCGGAAGGTTCCCGAAGCGTTCCGGGTCCTGCTGGGCCTGGCGCAGGCGCTCGGCCGTGACTACGTTCCACTGCAACTGCCCCACTCCCAGGTTGATGGCGGCACGGATCAGGGCCACGAGGCGCTCGCGGCCGGCCGCTCCTTCGACCAGCTTGGGGTCGAGATCGATAATGGCGGCCGACGCGCCTGCCGCCCGGCGGTGTGGCAGGCGCGCCAGGCTGCTGAGCATGGCGGTGACGCCCTGTTCGTCGCGGCCCTGTTGGGCCGACAGCGAGTAGGCGATCGGCTCGCCGGCCAGACGGCCATCGGGCGTGGCCCCCAGCGCCTTGCCAAAGTGGATGTTGCAGAGGAACGAGAAGAGGTGGACGAAGAAGCGGCCACCCAGGGGGCTGCGCAGGGTGTCCATCAGGTCGATGAACTGCTCGTCCACCTGGCGAGCCAGCTCGTCGACAGCGCGCACGTCGTTGCCGTACTTGGGCGCTTCGTGGATGAGCAGCCGGCGCAGCTCCGTGTGTCCGGTGAAGTTGTCGCGCAGGGCGTCCAGCAGTTGGGATGCGGCAATCCGCTTCTCATCGAAGAGCAGTTTCTTGAGCGCCATCAGCGAATCGGCGGTGTTGGCCGTACCCAGCAGGCAGACTGAGTGGTAGTTGTACAGGGCTCCACCGTTGGTGATGTCGCGGCCGCGTTCGATGCAGGCATCGGTCAGTGTGCTCCAGCAGGGGAGTGGTCCGCGTTCACGCTGCTGCAGTTCGCCGCGGTTGCAGTGGTAGACCATGCGCCGGGCCAGAAAGTCGACCTGCGCCGTGTAGGCCTGCCAGAGGGCGGGGTAGTCCGCAAACCCGGTGAGGTGTCCGGTGTGTGGGCCGATCTGCTCGCCCGTACGCGGATCACAGCCGTCGAACAGGGCTAACTCCAGGCACTTGGCCGCGTTGAACCAGCCGGAGACGGCGTGCGGGTTGGCCTTGCCGGGGATGGTCAGCTCGATGCAGCCGATGGGGGCGTAGTCGCGGGCATCCGACAGCGCGATGCCGCGGTCGGTCAGGGCCGGCACAAAGCAGGCGTCGTTGAACAGAAACGGGACGCCGCCACCCGCGGCGATCAGGTCGGCCGCCAGGGCAAGGAAGTCGGTCGGGGTGTTGTGGTCGACGCGGATCGAGACGTCGCGGATGAAGTCGACGTTGCGAGTGGCTTCGAGGATGATGTGGCTGAGGTCGTTGACTGCGCAGCGTCCCTCGGAATCGACTCCGCCCAGGGTGATGGCCTGGACGTCGTAGTCCAGGTAGAGCTTGCAGGCCAGTTCCTCCATCCATTCGCGGGCGGTGTCGCGGCTTAGGCGGCCGGCTGCCACATCGGCCGCGTAGTAGGGGCGGAGGATCTGGTCGAGGCGGCCGATGGAGTTGGCGTTGATGCCGTCCTCGCCGCAGGTGAGGATGTGGGCGAACCAGAG
>CAZZCT010000429.1:0-1772 GCA_964652365.1 uncultured Lentisphaerales bacterium | reverse complement strand
CGACAGCGGCCAGTCGTACTCCTCGGATTCGGCTACGTCGCGATACGAGGTCAGCGAGTTCTTCAGTGTCACCTGCTTTGCCGACGGGTGCAGCACTGCCGCGAATGTTCCGGCCAACGCGCCCCAGCCCTTGGCGACCAAGTGGACGTCGGTGTGCCCCAGACTGGCCAGCCAGTCCAGCACGCACAGCACGTCGTGCGTCTTCTGGCCCAGGTATGGCCGGTCCAGCATCAGGCTGTGGATGGCGTAGAAGAAATCACTCCCGTACCGGCTGTGGAACGTGTTGACGCCGCACGTTTCCGGACGCGATTCGCCGATCCCGCGCACGTCGCACGTGAACACAGGGGAATCCGGTTCGGTTTGCATGACTTCGCGGATCAACGGTTCGTCACGCAATTCGGCGTCGCTGGACAGATGCGCCACGTACAGAATCGCCCGCGAGCCGGCACGGGGAGGGCGTGAAAACCACGACTCCTGGTACAAGCGATAAACCAACGCCTGAATGCCCGGTTCGGTTTCCACGGCGTACGCCACGGCCTGCGGCAGCGGGTAATGGCGGGCGTTCAGGTAGCGCAGGATCCGATAGTCGGGCGCCCCGGCACGGGGCCGCAGTCTCAAAACGTCCGTCACCGCGTGCGTCAAAGCCTCGCCGGACACTTCGCCTCGTGCCGCCGCCAGTGCCTGGGATTTCTCCCGCGTGAACTGAAACACGGTGCGTGCGTCCTGTTCGGCGACCTGGCCCTTCGGAGTACACCACAGCGTTTGGTCCTCTTCGAGCGTCAACGGCGGTTCCGCCGTCGCCTCGGAGACCTTCGTGACTTGATTGAACCAACGATACATGGCCTCGCGGTTTTCCTGTGTATAGCCGTGCGTCGTCGGGCCGATGAACACACCAATCTGGTCCGGGACGCCCAGCAGTTCGTACAAACGCCGCAGCCGCGTGTGAGCTTCCTCGACGCCGCGGGCGTCGAAATAGTCCCGCTCCTTGCCCAGGATGATGATCGGCTTGGGGGCCAGGGCCGCCAGGAAGTCGTCGTGGTCCAGTCCCAGCGCGAGGGCCAGCGGCGGGCATTGTTCCGTATCGGCCGGCAGCTCGTTCTCCATGTTCCGCCGGAACGTCGTGACAAAGCAGGACGGGGCCGCCATCGACCACCGCTGTTCGACGCCGCATAACCAAGTGGTCATCGTGCCGCCGCCCGAATTGCCGGTGACGCCGATCTGTTGCGGATCGACTTCGGGCCGCGTCAGCAGGTAATCCAACGCACGGATGCCGTCCCACGCCCGCCACATGCCTAGAAACTCGCCGACCAGGAACTGCTGATTGCCTGCGATCAGGTGTTCGGTCACGCCCGCTCCGAAACGGGGCGTCAGATCTTCCTTGACGTACTGCAGCCGCTCGCCTTGACCGAGGGGATCGTAAATCAAACAGGCGTATCCCATGCGGGCCAGTCCCTGGGCGAATGATTGGTACGCCTTCTCCGCCTTGCCGTTGGTCGAGTGTCCACAGGTGCCGACCACGCCGGGCACTCGCTGCGCACGACTTGTGGGCAGATACAAATTGGCCGTCACGGGGAACCCGGGCCGGCTGTCGAAGATGACTTTCTCAATCCGGTAGGCGTCCCGCTCGACCACGCCCGTGACTCGCGGATTGAGCGGAGTACGCTCGGGTTCGGGTCCGAAACACGTTCGGATCTTGGCCCGCACCGACTGGACGTAGGCCTCGGCGTCGCCCTTGGTCTGCAACGCCTGTTTGGCAGCCAGTCCTTTGGCTT
>CAZZCT010000428.1:0-1832 GCA_964652365.1 uncultured Lentisphaerales bacterium | reverse complement strand
CCCTCGAAACCCCATTCCTCGCGAAGGATCCGGGTCAGGAGCTGCTCGTGCTGGCTGGCGTAGACGCCGTTGACACGGTTGTACGCGCACATCACCGTCCAGGGCCGGCTCTCCTTCACGGCGTACTCGAACTGGGGAAGGTACATCTCGCGAAGCGTCCGCTCGTCCACCACGGAGCTGCCGCGCATGCGCTCGGTCTCCTGGTTGTTGCAGGCGAAATGCTTCAACGAGGCGCCGACACCCTTGCTCTGGATGCCGTTGATCCAGCCGACAGCCAGTCTCCCGGCCAGGAACGGATCCTCGGAATAACTCTCGAAGTTGCGCCCGGCCAGCGGAGCGCGAACGATGTTGACGCAGGGCCCCAGCAGGACGTCGCACCCATAGGCCAGAGTCTCCTCTGCCAGGGCCTCACCAAGGCGATGGAGCAGCGCCGGGTTCCAGGTGGCGGCCAGGCCGACCCCAGTGGGAAAATACGTGGCAGGCCCCACCTTGCGGCCGTCCTTCTTCCCGTCGGTGCGGACCCCATGGGGGCCATCGGTCACGAGGACCGAGCCGATCCCCTTTTCCGGAATGGCGACGGTCGCCCAGTTGTCCTTGCCCGAGAGCAGGCTGCACTTCTCGGTCAGGGTGAGTTCGGCCATGAGTTTGTCGATGAGTTTCGTGGTGGCTGAGTCGAGAGCTGTCTTCATTCTTGTTTCTCTTTTTCAAAGCCGAGAGCGGCGGATGGTTTGTCCCAGTTCGCGGAGCACCTGCTGCTCCTGCGGGTGGATGTCGCCCCAGGGACGCGGACCGACGTTGAGAAGGAATACGCCGCCCTTGGCGGCCACGGCCCGGTAGGTTTCCATCAGCGATTCCGCGCTCTTGACCGCGTGGTTCCAAGGCTGGTAGGACCAGCCCGCATTCAGGTTCCACCAGCAGGCGGTGGGCTTGTCGCCAACCTCGGTGCAGTTCGCGTCCAGATTCTTGTTCTCGCCCGGCAGGTCCACCTCCCAGACCTGATAGTCCTCGCCTTTCAACGGCAGGACATGAGTGTTGTTGGTGATGACCGCGTCCGGCTGCAGCTCGTGGATCAGGTCGTAGGTGCCCACCAGGTCCCAGGGTTGAGGCGGGAGGAAGATTGCCTGGGCGGGCTTGTCGTTCAGGAGCCACTCGGAGTTCGGCCAGTAGCCGTCGAAGAGAACGCCGCCGATCTTGCCGTAGCCGGTGCACAGCTCCTTCAGTTGCCCCTGGTAGTAGGCGACGTAGGCGGGCCAGTCGTCACGGTAGCTCGGATGCGTCCAGTCCACCAGCGAGTAGTAGAAATGCAGGGCGATGCCGCGGGCGGCCAGCGCCGGCGCCAGTTCCGCCAGCACGTCACGCCCGAATGCGGTGTTGGTGACCTTGAAGTCGGTCAGCCCCGTGTCCCAGAGGCAGAAACCGTCATGGTGCTTGGTGGTAATGAGCAGGAACTTCTGCCCGGCCTCCACCATCAGGTCGGCCCACTCCTCGGCGCAGAAGCGGATGGGATTGAACTTCTCCATCCGGCGCTTGTACGTGGCGAACGGGATCCGGTCCAGGTGGTAGGTCCATTCGTTGCCCAAGGTGCTGAGGGAGTAGAGCCCCCAGTGGACGGACAGTCCAAACCGGGCTTCGTGGAACGCCCGCACGCCCTCCGGCGTTGCCTGCAACCGGGCGCGCGAGGTGTCTTCGATCGTGATACGGTGCTTCTCAATCATTCTTTATTCCTCCGGGTAATCCAGGCGGGCATACCGTGAGTGTGCATGGTGTTACCCTCCGCCTCCGAACACATTCCGTACCGCGCGCAGGTACCCATAACCCCAGCGCATGTCGGG
>CAZZCT010000427.1:0-1837 GCA_964652365.1 uncultured Lentisphaerales bacterium | reverse complement strand
CAGGCGGGATCGGAATCTGGTAGAGGAGCGTGTAGGGTCCCGCGTCCTTGTCGGCATTGGCGCCCTCGAAATACCCACCCGCCATGCGGACGGTTTGTCCTGACCGGGGGTAGAAACGAATCCTGGTCACACCGGCGGAGGTGTTCGGAGCATTCGAGGTCGTGCCGCTGGCGACATTGGAGTACGGAGACTCCCCTGTGGCACTGGTGGCTGTGACGCGGTAGGAATACAAGGTGGCTGGGAGAAGTCCCGTGTCATCAAAGGCCGTTACCCCGGCGCCGACACTGGCGCGGTCGCCCCAGTCGCCGGTCCCGGCCTTGCGCATGATCTTGAAGCCGGTCTCGTCCGACGAGTTGTCTGTCCACGTGAGGTTGATCTGCGTCGACGAACCCACCGTCACCGATAGTCCGCTCGGCGCCGAGATGCTGCTGGGAAGGGGACCGGTGTCGAGCCCGACAACGATGCCGTACCCATCCATGGAGGCGAACGTGCTTGTGCTTCCGTCCGCCGCCTTGCCGTAACCCGTGTCCCCATAGGTGTAGGCCACGCCGCTGCCGAAGACATCACCGGTGATCTGCGTCGCACCCGCAGCCGTGTAGAATTCGATCTCGGCCACGTCTCCGTATCCGCTGATCCGGTAGCGTAGATACCGGTAGACCGTGGTGCTATCCAGAATGGCCGTCGTCTCCGTCCACTGGCTGTTCGGCGGCGCGCTCGGGATTGTGTAGAGCTTCGTCCATGGGCCGGTGTCCTTGCTGCCGTTCGAGCCCTCGAACACCCCGCCGATCATGCGCGCCCCCTGGTTGGTTCTGGGCCAGTAGCGGATCTTGGTCACCGGCCCTTGCGCGGCGAATGCTGAGCCTCCTTCCAGCACCAGCGCGGTCACTGCTGCCGCCCCCATGATCTTCAGAACCGTGTTTTTCTGCATGCTCCTCGATCCCTCCCGGAACCGGCTAGTTCCTTAGTTTTGTAGTATCCCACGAGGCCTCGGGGAATTCGCTCTTGAAAGATGCTTGAAAGTAAGCGATTCTGCTGGCATGTCCCGACAGCGCATCCAACACGAGCTGCCACCGTTGGCGGACCGGCTAGGCGACTTCCACGGCTTCCAGGCAGGGGAACTGCGCGCCGTGCGCATGGCCGATCTGCTGCGGCCCCTGGCCCAGGGGTTCCGCGCGGCCCGTCCGACCGTATTCTACCCGCTGCGCGAAACAGCAGAGTTCTTCCGCGTCTCGATTCCCACGGCCGCCGCCGCCTACGGCCGGCTGGAAGCTGAAGGCCTGCTGATGTCCCGGCGCGGCGCCATGACGATGGTGCCCTCGCGCCTGTCGGCATCCCGCCGCGCCGTGCGGGGCGTCGTGGGCGTGCCGGTCTGGACGCCCGGCTTCGTGCAGTTTCGCGACTGGCGGATTTTCGTTACCGGCCTGGACGAGGCCGTGCGCCGACACGGGTTCGTCGCCGACCTGATCTTCTACCGGCAGGGCGAGGAAGTGCAGCCGGACTTCATCGACCGCGTGCTCAAGCACCAGCCTGATGTGCTGGTCTGGTTCGATCCGGCGCCGGCCGACCGAGAGATGCTGCAACGCTTGGAGGACGCCGGGGTGACCCTGGCGGTGGTGAGCGAAAAACCGGCAGAGGGGCCGAGGCGGCGTTACTTTGCGGACCGCAGTGCGGGGTTGCGGCAAGGCATGCAGCAATGGCGGACCACCGGTATCAGGGAAGTGCTCCTACCTCGGGACGGCCCCGGTAACCCAGCGGTGGCGGCCGCTATTCGGCAGGCGGCCGGACCGCAGCCCAGGGCGGTTTCTTCCCTGTTGGGCCAGGACGTTGGCGCGGTCCT
>CAZZCT010000426.1:0-1850 GCA_964652365.1 uncultured Lentisphaerales bacterium | reverse complement strand
GTACTGGCTGGTCAGGAGGGTGGCGCCGCTGCCGTGGCGGTCGTCGATCACTTCCAGAAGCCCGCGGTAGTCGTCTGCCGTGGCTTTCTCGAGGCCGAAGTCGTCGATGACCAGGAGCTGGACCTTCATGAGCTTGCGGAGCAGGCCGGCCAGGCTGCCGTCGCCGCGGGCCGTGACCAGTTCGCGGAAGAGCTTCGGCGCATAGAAGTACCGGGTGCGGAAGCCGTCCCGGCAGGCCTGCTGTGCGAAAGCGCAGGCCAGGTACGTCTTGCCCGAACCGGCAGCTCCGGTGATCAGGCAGTTGCGCCCATGCGCGACCCATTCCGCGGCGGCCATCTGCTCCGCCACATTGCGGTCCAGCCCCCGGGGCGTGCGGTAGTCGATGTCCTCCACGCAGGCCGGCAGTTTGAGCCGTGCGGCCCGCAGCCGGGTCGTGAGCGACCGGTTCTCCCGCCACAGCCATTGGCGCTCGACCAGGAGGCCGAACCGTTCCTCGAACGAGAGCTCTTTGCCCGAACGACGCTGCTCCTCGAGCCCCTCGGCCATGCCGTGGAGTTTCATGACGTGAAGCTTTTCCATGGTCTGCTGGTACAACATGCGGATGATCTCCTCTGGGTTACTGGTAGTAGTGAGAGCCGCGGACGGTGTCGTTGCGGGGACCGGCCTCCGGGATCAGGGCGCCGGCGTCCGGCAAGGGCGCGCTGTCCAAGTGGTGCGCCAGGATCGACTTGATGCTGTGGTATGAACAGGTGCCGAGTGCCAGCGCCCGCCGACAGGCCGCCTCCATGCGCTGCGCCCCATACTGCTTCGCGAGGCGCATGATGCCCAGGCAGGAACGGTACCCGCTCTCGGGATGCGGGCGTTCTTCGAGGATGCGGCGCACAAGGTCGCCACAGGCGGGGCCGGTGTGGCCGGCCCACTCGATCAGCCGGCCCGGCGTCCATTCGAGGTGTTTCTGGTGACTCTTCGGCCGATGCTCCGCAATCGTCGCGTACTGCCCTCGGCCGGTACGGAAGCGCGGATGTGCCGCCACCCGCTGGGTATGGTGCAGGATCTCCACCGTGCCCAAGGTCCGGCGGACGGTCACGACTTGGCCCACCAGTGCATACGGCACGCTGTAGAAGTTCCAGTCGACGGCCACGTGGTAGTCGATGTTGACCGTGGCCCGGCCGAACTCAGCGTATTCGTACGGCGCGGCCGGGAGCGGCTTCAGCGCCGGCCGGTCGATCTCCTCGAACAACTGGGCCCGCGACTTCCCCGTACGCCGCATTGGCCGGTGGTTCAGACGCTCCAGGAGTTCCCGCACCGCCCGATTCACCTCGCCCAGGCCGAACAGCGTCCGGTGGCGCAGCACCGCCAGGATCCAGCGCTCCGCCACCTGCACGGCCGCCTCGACCTTCGCCTTGTCACGGGGCTTGGCGGGACGCGCCGGCAGCAGCACCGTCCCATAGTGCTGCCCCATTTCGAGGTACGTCCGGTTGATCTCCGGCTCGTAGCGGCAGGGCGTCTTGACCGCACTGCGCAGGCAGTCCGACACCGTCAACTGCGCGATGCCGCCGAAGTACTCATACGCGTGGACATGGGCCGAGATCCATTCCGGGAGCTGCTGGGTGGCCGTCACTTCCGCGTACGTGTAACTGCTGGCTCCTTGGGCCGCCACGAACAGCTGCCCCTCGCAGGACTGCCCGGTCTTCTCGTCCACGTACCGCATCGTCTCACCGGCGTAGTCCACGAACAGTTTCGCCCCAGCCTTGTGCTCCTGCCGCATGCAGACGTTGAGGGTCCGCTTCCACTGGCGGTACAGATCGCAGTACTGGCTGTAGCTGTACCCCTCCGGATTCGAGGCCCGG
>CAZZCT010000425.1:0-1873 GCA_964652365.1 uncultured Lentisphaerales bacterium | reverse complement strand
TCTTCGCCTTGAACGCGTCCAAGGTGGGCGTGCGGCTGACGACCGCCAAGTTCTACTCGCCGGGAGGTCATGCCATCAGCCACAACGGCGTCTATCCGGACGTGGTTGTACGCACGACGAAAAAGCCGGTGACCGAAGGCCAGGACCAGACCGTCACCTCCGAAGACGCCACCCTGACGGCCGCCCTGCAAGTCGCCCGCAACAGCCTGCTCAGCCAGCGCCAGGCGGCTACGCCGTAGCACCTTTCCCTTTTCTCGATGGCGACCGGGTGGTGTTGCGCGGCCTGAACACAACCTGGGAGGCACAAGGACGGTGGCACGCCATGTTTGGGCAAGGCCGTGATGATCGGGAGGCGACCAATGCGGACGGAGGGGCAAGGGAATGACGGGCAGGGGAATGAGACGACGCGGGCTGGGCCACGCGTCGGCCGCTGCGGATTGCCTGGTCCCTCATTCCTTGGCTCAACATTCGCTACCCCGGCGCCCACCCCGCTCCGCACCCAAATGCCCACGGCTTGCCCGTGGGATTGTTACGTTCGCCGCTACCGGGCCGCGCTGTGTGAGTCCTGCCAAGTGCGGGGGCGGGAGACCCGCGCCCTGCGCGCGTCAGCTGCGGCGGCGTTTGGCGGTCCGCTTGGTCGCTTGACGCTTGAGGTCCACCTTCTTTTTGGCACCGCCTTTTTTCGGCTGTGGACGTGGGGCGGTCAGGTTCTTGCGG
Organism: uncultured Lentisphaerales bacterium; assembly: GCA_964652365.1. Lineage (GTDB taxonomy): Bacteria > Verrucomicrobiota > Kiritimatiellia > RFP12 > CAZZCT01 > CAZZCT01. The sequence goes on along the minus strand of CAZZCT010000425.1, from coordinate 1,156 downwards.
CCGGACGGATGATCGAGTCGCCGCACCAGACGGAAATCAAGTTCGCGGCGGGCGATGTCGACGTGGGCGATCTCGACCTGGACCAGGTCGCCCAGGCGATAGCTTTGGCCGTGCCGATAACCGGTCAGCGAATGCGATTGCTTGTCGTAGCGGTAAAAGTCGTCCCCCAAGGCGTCGATGCGAATCATGCCCTCGGCGGGCAACTCGATGCCTTGCGCAAACAGGCCGAACTCTTCCACGCCCGTAATCACGGCTTCCATCGGCTCGCCGATGCGGCCGCTCAAGAACGTCAGCAGCTTGACCTTGATCAGTTCTCGTTCCGCCGCCGCGGCCCGCTGTTCGCGCTCGGAACAGTGCTGGCCCAGCACGGCCAGGTAGTCGAAATCGTCCGGGGGCCGCGTGCCGCGCGCCAAGGCATCCAGCATGCGATGCACGACCAGGTCCGGATAGCGGCGGATGGGTGACGTAAAGTGGCAATAGTGTTTGCTGTGCAGCGCATAGTGGCCTTCTTCCTGAGGACCGTAGACGGCCTTCTGCATGCTCCGCAACACAGCGTAATGGACCGCCTGCTCGCGCGGCTCGCCCTTGACCAACTCCACCACCCGCTTGATCTCAAAACGGCTTTGCAGGTTCTCGCACTCGATTCCCAATTCGTGGATGAATTCGGTCAGCGCGTGCAGCTTGCGCGGGTCCGGCGGCGCGTGGACGCGGCGCAGGAAATTCAAGCCCTTGTCGTTCAAGTGTTCGGCCACTGCTTCGTTGGCCGCCAGCATGAACTCCTCAATGATCTGGTGGCTGACCGTGTGCTGGGCGACGTGCGCGCCGGACACGCGGCCCTTTTTGTCCAGGTCGATCTTGATCTCCGGCAGCGTCAGTTCGATCGATCCACCCTCCAGCCGGCGGCGGCGAAGGATCATGGCCAGCTCATGCATCCGGCCGAGCAGGGCGAATACACCGGTCGCGAGTTTGGATTTCCAGCGGTTTGGGTCGGCCAGGAATTCGTCGACTTCCTCGTAAGAGAAGCGGCGTTTGCTGCAGATCGCCGAGTTGTGAAAATCGGTCGCTACGCGAGCGCCGTCCGCGGTGAATTCGATGAACGCGGACTTGGCGTACCGCACCTTGTCAGGCTGCAGGCTGGCCAAGCCGTTGCAGATCA
>CAZZCT010000424.1:0-2042 GCA_964652365.1 uncultured Lentisphaerales bacterium | reverse complement strand
AGTGCTTCGACATTGCACATCCATCAACTACATATCCAGGAGACCTTCTTATGTTCTGTTATCAATGCGAGCAAACTTCGCGGGGAACCGGCTGCACGACAAGTTCGGTCTGCGGGAAGGATGAGACATCCGCGGCGCTGCAGGACCTTCTGCTCCATGCCGCCAAGGGCATTTCGCGCTACGCTCATCGGGCCGGTAAACTGGGAACGCGCGACCGCGAGATCGACGTGTTCGTGGTGGAAGCGCTCTTCACGACCGTCACCAACGTCAATTTCGATCCCCAGCGTCTCGAAGCGATGCTCCGCAGCGCGGCGGCGTTTCGTGACAAAGCCCGCGCGCTTTACGAGAACGCCTGTCGGGCGAGGAACCTTCGGCCCGAACAGGTCAACGGCGCCGCTGCCTGGAAACCCGCCTCCGGCCCCGGCGGACTGGTCAAACAGGGCGAAGCCGTTTCGATCCTCGGCCGCAAGGCGGCTCTGGGCGAGGACCTCACCGCCCTGCAGGAACTGCTGACCTACGGCGTCAAGGGCATGGCCGCCTACGCCGATCACGCGCTGATTCTTGGGCAGGAGGATGCATCGGTCTACGCGTTCATTCACGAGACGCTGGATTACCTGGCTGACGAGAAACCCGCTATGGACGTTCTGCTTGGCATGGTCCTGCGCTGCGGCGAGGTGAACCTGAAGGTGATGGCCCTGCTCGATGCCGCCAACACCGGCGCCTACGGCCACCCCGTCCCCACACGGGTGCGGGTGGAACCGGTCAAGGGCAAGGCCATCCTCGTTTCCGGCCACGACCTGAAGGACCTTGCCGAGTTGTTGCGCCAGACGGAAGGCAGGGGAATCCACGTGTACACCCACGGCGAGATGTTGCCGGCCCACGCCTATCCGAAACTCAAAGCCTTTCGCCACCTCGTGGGAAACTACGGCGGCGCGTGGCAGGACCAGGCCGAGGAGTTCGACGCGTTTCCCGGCGCCATCCTGATGACGACCAACTGCATCCAGAAGCCGAAGGAAACCTACTCGAAGCGGATCTTCACTTCCGGCCTGGTCGCGTGGCCGGGCGTTCGGCACATCGCCGACGGGAATTTCGCCCTCGTGATCGAGGCGGCGCTGGCTGCGCCCGGCTTCTATTCGGACGGGCCCGACCAGCAGATCACCGTCGGATTTGGCCACGAGGCGGTGATGTCCGTGGCCAGCAAGGTGATCGACGCCGTCAAGAGCAAGGCCATCCGCCACTTCTTCCTGGTGGGCGGTTGCGACGGGGCCAAACCCGGGCGCAACTACTACACCGCCTTCGCCACCTCCGTTCCGCGTGATTGCGTGATCCTCACGCTGGCTTGCGGCAAGTATCGCTTCAACAAGCTCGACTTTGGCGACATCGGCGGCATCCCGCGCCTGCTGGACATGGGACAGTGCAACGATGCCTACTCGGCCATCCAGGTCGCCGTGGCACTCTCGAAGGCGTTCAACTGCGGCGTTAACGACCTGCCGCTTTCCATGGTGCTTTCCTGGTACGAGCAAAAGGCCGTTTGCATCCTGCTGACGCTTCTGCACCTCGGGATCCGCAACATCCGGCTCGGGCCCAACCTGCCGGCCTTCGTGACGCCGGCGATCCTGAAAGTGCTGGTGGAGAAATTCAACATCATGCCCATCACCACGCCGGAGCAGGATCTCAAGGCCATCCTAGGATAGGGCTCGACCGCACGCCGCGCTACTGGCTGGTTCCTCGCAGACCTCCGGGGGGTTGATGTTGGGTTGTTCTCAAACCCCTCAACGTCGCCCAGGAGGTTCGGCTTTTCATGCTACCTGACACCTTTTCCCTCATCGGGGGACGGGGATTGCGCCAGGTCACCGGTCGGTATATCGCGAGGTGCTATAGCGCATGGCGATATCGTGACCGGAAAGGGCAGCAGGAGGAGCGACGGGAGGAAAGCGAGAGGAACGGAATCGCCCCCAGGACGGGGACAGATGCGGCGAAATCGTGCCGCGGGGCGGGATGATCAGGGACCGGGCACGCGACGCCCTGAAGCGTGGAAGAAC
>CAZZCT010000423.1:0-2049 GCA_964652365.1 uncultured Lentisphaerales bacterium | reverse complement strand
TAGCTGGGGTCGGTGACCCCGGCGGTGCATGGATTAGCAAACGGGAGAGAGGCTTTGCCATGCGCCTTTTCATGGGCACTGCGGTCACCGACCCCGGCTACAAGGATTTTCCGGCTACACGGATTTATGAGACGATTAGGGCGAAGGATCAAATGGTTACGGCGTCGTGAAGGACACGGTGCCGAAGACCTGGCTGCGTACAAAACCCACTTGGTAGGCCACTGCGCGCAGCTCGTGGGGACCTGCGGCAAGTCCGGACGGCTCCAGCGTGAACGTGCGGCCTTCGCCGACGATGCGTCCATCGACCAGGTACACGAAACGGGTATAGTGCGTGCCGCGCGGGGCCTGGATGTGCAGGTCGATCGGGCGAGGGCCGTCGAGACGCTCGTCCGGCTCGACACCGGCCATGCGCAGCGAGGCCTCGGGGGCCCAAGGGGCAGCGAGCGGGTCGCCGATCAGCATCAGTTGCAGCGGCGAGCGGATCGACTGGTAGAAGCTCTCGATCAGCGTGCACCCCATGCGGTAATGGTTGAAGAACCGTGCATTCGGGAACTTCGTCCAGTACGACATCGGCTCGCATACCGTGCCGGCCGTACCGGTGGCACCAGCGGCTATCCAGCGGGTCATCTTGGTCTGGTGCGCGTTGTCGAGAACGCCGGCAAAGCTGGTCAGGTGCTCCGCCATGGCTCCGGGCAGGTAGCTGCCGGCCGCCGCCGGATCCACCACGGGGCTGCCGGTCATGATTCCGATAATGCCTTCGGCCCCGCTGGGCATGGCGTTGGTGACCACCGCGCGCACGCCCATGCGTCGCAGCCCTTCGGCCGCCGAGCCGAACTGCCATTCGCGTGCCTTGGACCGAATGTCGTCGCGTGTCACGAAATAAACCGTGCCGTCCGGAGCGGTGCTGTCGGCCTCCTTGCCGCCATGCAACATGGCGAGAACCTCCTGAAGGGTGTTGCCGCCGGGCGTGCCCGTGTAGCCGAGGGTCATGTTCGGCAGGGGCATCTCGTCGCGTAGCAGCATTTTCGCCGAGTCGAACGACTGCGGGGCGAAACCGTTACCGCCAGGACTGTCCGGTCCGGCGAACAGCGGCGAGGCGTAGGTCCCGCCGGAAATCTCGGCAGGCGGCGGCATCCGGTTGCGTACGAACGTCAGGCCCTGCAGCGAGACCGGCGGGGACGAGTCGATCCGGAACGGGAAATGCGTGGAATAGGCCCAGACGAGGATGTGGTCGGCGATACCGCGCTCGCGCATGGCCGCCTGTGCCGGGGCCCAGATCCGCTCGGTGAACACCTCTGGCGGCAGACCTGCATCGTTACGCTTGACGGAATCGCCAAGATCGAGGGAGAGCAGGTTGACAGCGGGAATGTTCCGCAGGCGCACGTAGGCCTCGGCAACGGCCATCGACTCCGGCTCGCGCGCATTGGCCAGCACGAGCAACTCGTGCGGTCCGACGGCAGTTGCCGGACGGGCGCAGGCCAGGACGGCGAACATGGCGAAACACGACAGTATCCGTGAAGGACAGGAGTTCATGCCCGCCAGCTTAACGGTCGAGACCGCCGCGATCAATCACTTTCCGGATGCATTATTCAACATGGCTTGCCCTCTTGCTACGTGTACGCTATGATTCACGGGTCCAAAACGATAAGGAGATCATCATGCGCAATCAGACACGATCAATCCACTTACTTGCACTGGCGACAGCAGCCGGACTGCTGCTTGGCTACGAGGCGGCTGCCGCCCCGCGGCTGCCGGGATTCTTCACGGACAACATGGTGCTCCAGCGCGACCGTGAAGTGGCCGTGTGGGGCTGGGCGGATGCCGGCGAGGCGGTGGCCGTCGCGTTTGCAGGCCAGGTCGCCGAGGCTGTTGCCGCCGAGTCGGGCGCGTGGCGTGTGACGCTGCCGCCGATGCCCGCTTGCGCGACGGGTAACGTGTTGTCGGTCTCCTCGAGAACCAATCCGGGAACCAATGCCATCACCCTGGCAAACGTCGTGGTGGGCGATGTCTTGATCTGCTCCGGCCAGTCGAACATGGAGTGGACTCTGG
>CAZZCT010000422.1:0-2080 GCA_964652365.1 uncultured Lentisphaerales bacterium | reverse complement strand
CATCAAACGCCACTTTGCCGCAAAGGCCGGCGGGCCATCGGTATGAACAGTATGACGGAGAAGCATTAATGAATATAAAGAAAGATACATGTAACGTAGCCGAGGTAACGCCCGCGCCTACGGGGCTCCGCCGACGCTGGACGATCTTCGTCGTCCAGCACAGCCACATTGATGTTGGCTACACAGAGAAGCAGGAACTGACGGCCGCGCAGCATGCGCAGTTCATCCGCCAAGCCGTGCAACTGGCGTTGTCGCCGCGGCAGCAGACGCGCGACGACGACAGCCGCTTCAAGTTCACCTGCGAAGGGTTCTGGCAGGTCGAGCAGTTCCTCGCCAAGGCCACGGCCACGGAGCGGCGCGACCTCGTCCGGGCGCTCAAGAGCGGCGTGATGGAGCTATCGGCCAGTCGTCTGCACTTCACGGAACTGCTGGACCAGGACCTGCTGCGTCGCAGCCTGCAGCCGGCGCTGGCCTTTGCCCGCCAGGAAGGGATCCCCCTGCAGCTGGCGATGCACTGCGACATCAACGGGCTCTCCTGGGGCATGGCCGATGCGCTCGCCGAGGCCGGGGTGCGCTGGCTCTCCATGAACATCAACACGCATCACGGCGCCAATCCCTTGGGGAAAGCCAACGTGCCCTTCTACTGGGAGTCGCCCTCTGGCAAACGGATCCTCGCCTGGAACGGCATGTCGTACCACAAGGCGAACCTCTTTGGCTTGATGGGCGGGCCGACGCCCGATTGCGATCCCGGCGTCCCAGGCTTTGACGCGTCCGGTTCCTGGACGTACACCGATGTGCAGGACATCACCTTCGCCGAGCGCAAGCTGCTGCCTTTCCTCCAGTGGCTGGAAACAAGCGGCTACCCCTACGATTTCCTGCCGCTGATGGGCTCCGGCCTGTACACCGACAACAGCCCGCCCAGCGACCAATACTGCCGGATCATCCAGGAGTGGAACGCGAAGTACGGCGCCACGGTGCACCTGCGCAGCGCCACGCAGGCCGAGTTCTTCGAGCATCTCGAGCGCCACGCCACGAACCTGCCGGTGCATCGCGGCGAATGGACGGATTGGTGGTCGGAGGGCGTGGCCTCCACGCCGAACGACACGCTCCTGTTCCGCAACGCTCAGCGGACGAGGCATCTCCTCGACCTGCTCGACCCGGACAGCCGGGTGGTCTCGCCGGAGCGGCGCGAGGCCATCGACGACAAGCTCATGCTCTACGCTGAACACACCTTCGGCTATTCCCATCCCGCGCTCTCGAGTCTGCTGCCCCAGCAGGTCTTCCTGCGCAAGACCAAGCACGCGGTGGATGCCGACGTATTGGCCAGCACCGCACTGTATGATGTGCTACGCACACGCGGCGAGGGGGAGTTCACTGACCGGCGACCGTTCGAATACACGGTGCTCAACCCGCTCCAGACGCCGGTGCGGTCAGTGGCGTATCTGCCGCTCGATTTCTGGGAGGCGCCCACCGTGCAGGCGGGGTATCGCGTGGTGGACGACACCGGCCGCGGTTATCCGCAACAGACCGAAGGCTCGCCGCGCGGCTGGACCGTGGCCGTGCCCGTGGAACTCGCCCCCGGCGAGCAGCGCCGGTTGAAACTCGTGGCGCCGGGCGAAGCGACGCCGGCCGAGACGCCGGCAGGCGCGGCATTCGAAAACGAATGGTACCGGGTGGCCTGGAGCCAGGAGAACGGCATCACCAGCCTGACCGACCGCGCGACCGGCGCTCAGGTCCTCGACCCGGCGCAGGGTGCCTTGGGCAGTCCCATATACCAAATCTTCCCAGGCGAGGCCGGGGCTCGCACCCAGGGTGGGCGCGGCTGGCGGTTGAAGGGCACGGTCAAGCGTCCCCAGGACGAAGTCACCGCCGGCCACTGCACGGCCATCAAGCGCGTGGCCGCAGGGCCGGTCTATGAGCGCTGGGAGTTTCACTATCAGGTGCCGGGCGCGACGGCCTACGTGCTGGTAGCCACGTTCTTCCACCACCTGCCGCAGATCGAACTCATCGCCCGCGTAATGAAGTCCGACGTGCGCGATCCGGAAGGAATGTATGTGCTCTTCCCGTTTGCCGTGCCGGG
>CAZZCT010000421.1:0-2085 GCA_964652365.1 uncultured Lentisphaerales bacterium | reverse complement strand
TGACCTGGGCTCCGGGAGGGCGAGGCTCCTGCCGAGCCGCCAGCGCAGGGTCAAGTGCACGAAACTGCGGCAGGCTTCGCGGCAACTCTCGCAGAACAGGGTGATTGAGAACGTGATTGGGATTGCCGGTATACAGAGTTCAGGCTAGACTCGCGGTGCGTGAAGGTCCTTTTCCTCTTTATCGACGGCATCGGGTTGGCCCCCCCGGCGGAAGACAATCCCGTCTGCGAAGCGGTCTGTCCGGCGATCTGCCAGTTGCTGGCGGAGCATGCGGTGCCGCTCGACGCGTGCCTCGGTGTGCCGGGACTGCCGCAGAGCGCCACGGGCCAGGCCGCGCTCTTCACCGGTGTCAACGCCGCGCAGGCCATGGGACGGCACGTCGAGGGCTTTCCCGGCCCCTCCCTGCAGCGGATCGTCGCGGCTGATCACATCCTGCTGGGGCTGCAGCGGCATGGGCGCCGCAGCCGTTTCGCCGATGCCTACATGGCCGATTCGATCGAGGAGATCCGCAGCCGGCGTTTCCGCTCCGTCACCACCACCATGGCCCTCACCTGTCCCTCGGCGATCTGCCTGCGCCAGGATCTGCTGGCCAACCAGGCGGTCTGCCAGGACATCACGCGTGAGGCGCTGCTGAACAAGGGCTATGCCGGACCGGTGATCGCACCGTCGCAGGCCGCAGAGCACCTCTTGCAGGTTGCGCTGGACTACGACTTTACCCTGTTTGAGTACTTCCAGACCGACCGGGCCGGCCACACCGCCGACTACGCCACGGCGGCGGGCATCCTGCGTCTGCTCGACGCGTTCGTCGCCACGGTCAGCCGCCTGGCACAGCAGGCGGGACTGCTGTTCGTGCTGACCAGCGACCACGGCAACATCGAGTCCCTCGCCTGCCGGACCCACACGCGGAACGCCGTGCCGTTGGTAGCCACCGGGCCGGGTGCCGCGGCACTCCAGTCCGGCATGCACAGCCTCACCGACGTCACCCCGCGCCTGATCCAGGTGATGACCGCCTAGGAGCCTGTCGGGTCGGTGTTGAGCTTCATCGAGAGGCACTCGCCGTCCGGGAAAACAATGAAATAGGGGCGATCGCGGCACACAGGATGCCGCGGCTGAGGATGCGCGAAACCGCGTTGCCGAACCAGACGCGGTCGACACCCGCCTTCGCCTTGCTCCGGCGCGGCACGCGAGGTCGCCCCTCCACGCCTCGTGCACGAGCCGTGCGCCAATGGGGCGTTTCCGCGTAGCAGGCTGGGGGTCAACCACGCGACAAGGACATCCTCATCAAGGTCCTCGTCAACCTCATCAACCGCGGCAACCTCTGACCCGAAATATCGTCAAGGTCGGCCGCACTGGACGGAGCCCCCACTACATTCTGAACCCGAAACGGGACGCAAACAGGACAAACGGGACATGCTGAGATGGCTGCGCGCTACCAGCGGACCGGTCCCGCTGGCGTGGCGGTAGCTCCAGCATGGCGCGACATTCGCGTGTGCACCAACAGGGCCATTACCCACCTTCATCGGCAACGCGCGTGGCGCCAGACTCACCAACGAGGACGTTCACCTGCTGGCGTACCATCTGGCCAAGTACGTCATCTCCAAGGGCAGGTAGGCAGTCGCTCGCGAGAACCGGCCGTAGCACAAGCCTCACGGCTTGTGGCCCCCGCAGACCCGGCGAGGACCCTTGCGCCATGGGGGCGTGCGGTTGGCGCTTCCCCTCCACGCCGGCTCGCGCAGCCCTGTGTCCCTGTGCGCTCTGTGAGAGGGCGCGTTGGAGTACGTTGCCGTCCCGCTGGACTGAGCTTGTTCATCCCGTGGCGCTACTTGCGAACCCGTGCCGCTTCCTGTGCCACGCCAGGTGGCGCGGGTCGGGGTGGAGGGCGGGGTTGCGGGGTAGTCGGATCGCGGTGCTGGCGAGCGGCTTAAGAAGGTGCGCGTCGGGGCCCGACTCGTGGAAGCGGCGGTCGGCGACCAGGACTCGGAAGGAGTCGGTCAGCGACCAGAGGCCCGCGTCAAAGGCCCAGACCTTCCGCATCCAGCGGCTCCCAGAAGCCATCGCTGTGCAGATGGTGGAACGGGAGGCGGA
>CAZZCT010000420.1:0-2108 GCA_964652365.1 uncultured Lentisphaerales bacterium | reverse complement strand
GCGGCTTCTCGGTGAGCCTGCGCACGAACATCCTGCAGTTCAACGGCGGCCTGTTCGCGGATGCCAAGGCCCTGCCGCTGGACCGCGAGCAACTCGGCCTGTTAATTGAGGCTTCGCGCTCCGACTGGCGCGACGTGGAGCCGGCCATCTTCGGCACGCTGCTGGAGCGCGCGCTCGATCCCGTGGAGCGCCACAAGCTCGGCGCCCACTACACGCCGCGCGCCTATGTCGAGCGCCTGGTGCTGCCGACCGTGGTGGCGCCCCTGCGCGCCGAGTGGGACGCGGCCCGCGCTGCGGCCGTGGTCCTGGCCAATGGCGGCGACACCGCCAAGGCCGCCGCCGAAGTGCGCCGGTTCCATCGCCGCCTGTGCGAGACGCGCGTGCTGGACCCGGCTTGCGGCACGGGCAACTTCCTCTATGTGACCCTCGAACATCTTAAGCGCATCGAGGGCGAGGTGTTCGACACCCTCGACAGCCTGGGCGAACACCAGGCCGTGCTGGAGATGCACGGCGAGACGGTCGATCCCCACCAGTTGCTCGGACTCGAGATCAACCCCCGCGCCGCCGCGATCGCCGAACTGGTGCTCTGGATCGGCACGCTGCAATGGCACTTCCGCAACCGCGGTTCGGTCCGACCACCCCAGCCGATCATCCGCAACTTTCGCAATATCGAGTGTCGCGATGCCCTGATCGCCTATGACCGCGTCGAACCGGTGCTGGATGCCGCGGGCGAGCCGGTCACCCGCTGGGACGGGCGCGCGACCAAGCCCCACCCGGTCACTGGTCGCGAAGTGCCCGACGAGACCAGCCGCGTGCCGGTGGTGCGCTATGTTAACCCGCGCCCGGCCGAATGGCCGGCAGCCGATTTCATCGTCGGCAACCCGCCGTTCCTGGGGAAAGGCAAAGTCAGAGAGGCATTGGGCGACGGCTACGTAGAAGCGCTGCGTGCGGCTTGGTCGCAGGTGCCCGAGTCCGCGGATTTCGTTATGTACTGGTGGAACCACGCCGCCTCACTTGTGTGCGACGGGCAACTCCAACGCTTCGGCTTCGTAACGACCAACAGTATACGGCAGACGTTCAACCGTCGCGTGCTGGAGGCGTATCTCGATGGCCCGCGAGGACGCTCTCCATCCAAGGGTGGATCCGGTGCGCCAGGGGAGGGCGAGCATCCTCGCGAGCCGCTCTCCATCCTGTTTGCCATTCCGGACCATCCCTGGGTCGATGCGGCTGACGGTGCGGCCGTGCGCATCGCCATGACTGTGGCTGGTCCCGGTATGCACGACGGGACGCTGTGGCAAGTGCGCTCGGAAACAGAAACCGGCCGCGACGACTACGAGGCGGTGTTTGACACGCTTGCCGGACGCGTTCACACGGACTTGACGGTTGGGACGGACATATCCTCTGGGATGCCTCTGGCTGCAAATCGTCTTCTTGCTGGGACCGGACTCATCCTTGGGGGCCGAGGGTTCGTGTTGACTTCCGAGCAGGCTGGGGCGTTCCGGTCTCACAATGCGAGGTGCGGGGGTCTCCTGTTCCCCATTCTGAATGGGGAGGACTTGACTGGGACCCCGCGACATGCTTGGGTCATCGATACAGCCGGGTGGAAGGAAGATGATCTGCGTGCCGACGTCCCGGAGATTTACCAGCACCTGCGAGATACTGTGTATCCAGAACGCCAGACGAATCGTGACCCACGACTGCGCCGTAACTGGTGGCTTTTCAGGCGGAGCAATGAACAGGTTCGGTCGGCCATCGCCGGACTCGCACGGTACGTTGTTACGGCCGAAACGGCAAAACACCGTGTCTTCGTCTTTCTGTCCGCTGCAGAAAAACCAGAACACAGATTGGTTGTTACCGCTTCGGACGATGCCTTCATCCTTGGCATCCTGAGTAGCCGCGCTCATGTTTGTTGGGCTCTCGCCGCTGGCGGTACACTTGAGGACCGTCCGGTCTACAACAAGTCTAGGTGCTTCGATCCCTTCCCCTTCCCCGTCGCGACCCCCGCGCAAACCGCCCGCATCCGCGATTTGGCCGAGCAACTCGACGCGCACCGCAAGCGTCAACAGGCGGCGCATCCGGGGCTGACGCTGACCGGCATGTACAACGTC
>CAZZCT010000419.1:0-2206 GCA_964652365.1 uncultured Lentisphaerales bacterium | reverse complement strand
GGTCAGAGGTCAGAGGTCAGAGGTCAGAGGTCAGAGGTCAGAGGTCAGGGGTCAGAGGTCAGAGGTCAGGGGTCAGGGGTCAGGGGTCGGGGGTCAGGGGTCAGGGGTCAGGGGTCAGAGGTCAGGGGTCAGAGGTCAGGGGACGGGCCTGATTGCGCAATTGTAACATTTTTTTTTTTTTTGTTCTGATGGTGAGCGTAGATGGCAGATGGTATTTTGTTCTGCACACCGGGTGTCGGGCTCTGGCCAAGGCCAAACGCAGATGCGGAGGTAGCCCCAACGAATGAAGGCGTCAACGAATCACGGTCGAACATTCGTTGATTCCTTCATTCGTTGGGGGAAAATGCTCGCACGAAGACAGGAAATCGAGAACTAGTAAATACGAGGAATGACTCACAAAAGGTGGATGCAACATGGAACGAAATGCATGGGAAGTTTGGTTCGTAACGGGCAGCCAGCATTTGTACGGCCCGGCGGCGCTGGCGCAGGTGGCGGAGAACAGCCGGCAGGTCGTGGCGGGACTCAATGCCTCCTCCGCGCTCCCGTTGCCCGTGGTGTTCAAGCCGGTCGTGACCACGCCTGAGTCGATCTTGGCGGTCTGCCGGGAAGCCAACGCGGCACCCCAGTGCGCAGGACTGATCTGCTGGATGCACACGTTCTCGCCGGCCAAGATGTGGATCGGCGGGCTGGCCGCGTTGGATAAACCGATGTTGCATCTGCACACGCAGTTCAACCGCGACCTGCCGTGGGCCACGATCGACATGGACTTCATGAACTTGAACCAGGCGGCTCACGGGGATCGCGAGTTCGGGTATATCTGCACGCGGATGCGCAAGCCGCGCAAGGTGGTCGTCGGCCACTGGCAGGAGCCGGACGTACACCAGCGGCTGGCGGCGTGGATGCGGGCCGCCGCGGGCTTGTGCGAAATGCGAAACCTGAAAGTGGCCCGCCTGGGCGATAACATGCGGCAGGTGGCCGTGACCGAAGGCGATAAGGTCGAAGCCCAAATGCGTTTGGGCGTGCAAGTCAACGGCTACGGCGTCGGCGATCTGGTCAAGCGCATCGGCGAGGTGGCCGACGCCGATGTGGACCGCGTGGTGGCGGAGTACGACGCCCAGTACGTCATGGCCCAATCGCTCCGGCCTGGCGGCGACCGCCGCGCGGCCTTGCGGTACGCGGCCCGCGCGGAACTGGGGCTGCGGGCGTTTCTCGACAGCGTCGGGGCCAAAGCCTTTACGGATACGTTCGAGGATCTGTACGGCCTGGACCAACTGCCGGGCTTGGCGGTCCAGCGTTTGATGGCCGATGGCTACGGATTCGGAGCCGAAGGCGACTGGAAAATGGCGGCCCTGGTTCGCGTCGTCAAGATGATGGCCGCCGGCTTGCCGGGCGGGACGTCGTTCATGGAGGACTACACGTACCATCTCGATCCCGCCGGGCCCAAGGTGCTCGGCGCGCACATGCTCGAAGTCTGCCCCACGCTGGCCGCGGACGCGCCCTCGTGCGAAATCCACCCGCTGGGCATCGGCGGCAAGGCCGATCCGGTGCGGCTGGTGTTCACGGCCGCGGCGGGTCCGGCGATCAACGTCGCAATGATCGACTTGGGCGACCGCTTCCGCATGCTGGTCAACGAGGTGGACGCCGTAGCTCCCGAGCAGCCGCTGCCCAAGCTGCCCGTCGCCCGAGCGCTGTGGACGCCGCGGCCCGATCTGAAAACGGCCGCCGCGGCTTGGATTTACGCGGGTGGTCCGCACCACACCGCGTTCAGTCAGGCCGTGACCGCCGAGCACATCGAGGATTTTGCCGAGATGGCCGGCGTCGAATGCCTATTCATCGACCAACACACACGCCTGCGGGAGTTTAAGCAGCAACTGCGCTGATACGCCGCGCTGTGGCCGGTCTCCGGACCGAGCCACGCGCACCGACCGAAGGTCTCCGTCGGCGCGGGAGACCTTCGGTCGGCGGTTTCGGCGGGGTCAGAGACCCGCGCCGATCGCGGACCCGCGCCGACCGTGAGATTCCAGATCTCACATCTGATTTCGCAACCCTCCGCCCCAAAGGAAACTCAACCATGTTTCAACGCCTCCTGCTTTCCTGCCTGCTGATCGCTTGCCTGGCCGTGGCCGATGTACCCGCGGCTGACGTCTCGCCGACCGTGCCTCCGGAACGCGCGGCCGGCATCACCGTCCGAGTCAACGAACCCGGC
>CAZZCT010000418.1:0-2239 GCA_964652365.1 uncultured Lentisphaerales bacterium | reverse complement strand
TACTCGATTCCCGAGGACGACGACGAGGACGAGCACGACAGACAATCCGAGCATCCAAGGGCAGTTACCACAACGTTTGTTCGCGGCGCAGCCGCGCGGCGGGCTCGTCCGTAACTCCAAGCTTCCGTCGCCAGATTTCACTGATTACGGTTCAGACTCCGGCTGGGCGTTGGCCGACCGGGTGCCCCAAGGGCCTGGGGCGGCCCTACCCGTCGGGACGCACGTCGGGCCGACGTGCGCCACAGGCAGCCGCGCGGAAGGCTTGCCTATCCGATCCCCAGCAGCCGTTTCACCGCGTCCGTCAGCACGGCAGGCGTGCGCGGCATCTGCGCCAAGTCGAAGCGGGCCAGCAGGTCGGCCGGCATCAACCGCTCGCCCCAGGCCGCCCAACCGCACCACCAGGCCAGCAGGCCAACGACCTGGTCGGCCGGGCAACCCGCCTCCCGCAACGCGGCGACGCGCGTGTCGCCGTGGCGCTTGGCCAGGCGGCGGCCGTCACGACTGACCACCAATGGTATATGGATGAAACTCGGAGGCTTGAGGCCCAACACGCGGTACAGCAGCACCTGGCGGTGGGTGGCCGGCAGCAGGTAGTCGCCCCGCACGACATCGGTGACGCCCATGGCGGCGTCGTCCACCACCACGGCCAGCATGTAGCCAGCGCCCTGGGGATGGCGCGCGATGACGAAGTCGCCCACGGCCGCGTCCACCCGCTGGGACTGCGGTCCGCAGAACCCATCAATGAAATCGACCGCCTCGGCAGGTGCGCGGAATCGCCAGGCCGGCAGACGCGACGGCGGCAGCGCGGCCTGTGCCGCGACGTAGTTGGCATAGCGGCCGCGACAGGTGCCGTCGTAATGAAGACCGTCCTCGCCGGCCTGCGGCGCCGACTGACCCGCCTCCACGTCGCGGCGGCGGCAGACACAGGGATAGACGAGCCCCTCGGTCTCCAGGCGCGTCAACGCCGCGGCATAGTGCACGGTGCGCTCTGTCTGGATGTAGGGTGCATGCGGACCGCCGCAGTCGGGACCCTCGTCCCAGTCCAGCCCGAGCCAACGCAGGTCGTCGAGCGCCTGGGCCGCCGCCTCCGGCTTAACCTTGGGGTGGTCAAGATCCTCGACCCGCAGGATGACGCGGCCGCTGCGACTGCGAGCGGAGAGCCACGCCACCAGAAAGGTGCGCGCGTTACCGAGGTGAAGAGCTCCGGTGGGGCTCGGCGCCAACCGGCCGCGCACACCTGTCGGTACTAGAGACATGCCAGGCTCTCTGCGCCACCATAACGGCGGCGATCCGATACGTCTCGCCCTGCCTGGCAAGCCACTCGCGCAGTTGAGCAGGCGTTCGCGTGAGATTTCTCGGAACGAGAAATCTAGTCAGGCGGCCCGGTCTGCACCCAGGTCCGCCTGAACACGCGGGATCGGTACTCAGCAGCCCAGACGCTGCTTGAGGGCCGCCAACTCGGCCTTCAAGGCGTAGGGCAGCCGGCCACCGCACTTCTCGTAGCTGTCCTCGACCGAGGCGATCTCCTTCTTCCAGCCCTCAATGTCGACGGCCAGGAGTTCCTTGAGATCGTCCGGCGTCACCTTCGAGCCGGACAAGTCAAGTTCCTCGGGCTTGGGCATGATGCCGATCGGCGTCTCGACACCGGTAACCTTGCCCTCGATCCGGTCGCAGATCCACTTCAGAACGCGGCTGTTGTCGCCAAAACCGGGCCACAGCCACTTGCCGTCGGCCGTCTTGCGGAACCAGTTCGTGAAGTAGACCTTGGGAAGCTTCGACTCATCCGTGCGCAGCGGCATCGTCAGCCAGTGCATCAGGTAATCGCCCATGTTGTAACCGCAGAAGGGCAGCATCGCCATCGGGTCGCGCCGGACCACGCCGACCGCGCTGAGGTTGGCCGCGGTGGTCTCGGAACCAGCCGCCGAGCCCATGAATACCGCGTGCGTCCAGTTCAGCGCCTCGTTCACCAGCGGAATCGTCGCGGGACGACGGCCCCCGAAAAGGATTGCGCTGATCGGCACGCCGGCGGGATCTTCCCACTCAGGCGCGATCACCGGGCACTGGCTGGCAGGGGCCGTGAAGCGCGCGTTGGGATGCGCCGCCTTGACCGGCTTGCCGTCCTTGTCCTTCGTGTCCGGCGTCCACTCCTCGCCGCGCCAGTCAATGGCGTGCTTCGGCGTGGGCACGCCCATGTCCTCCCACCAGATGTCGCCGTCGTCGGTCAGGGCGCAGTTGGTGA
>CAZZCT010000417.1:0-2257 GCA_964652365.1 uncultured Lentisphaerales bacterium | reverse complement strand
GTCAAGTGGGACGGCCTGACCACCCCGTACTGGCGCACCCCGGGCCAGCCCGTGGCGCCGGGCGCGTACACCTGGAAGGCCATCGCGCACAAGGGCATCGGCCTGCGTCTGCGCGGCTGGGCCTGCAACGGCGGCAGCGCCCCCTGGGACAGTTCGCGCACCTCCAACTGGGGCGGTGATCACGGCGTGCCGCTCTCCTGCACGACCGATGGCGAAAAGGTCTACCTCGGCTGGACCGGCGCCGAGGCGGGCAGCGCCATGCTGGCCTGCGATCTGCAGGGCAACGTCCAGTGGAAGCACACCCACGGCGGCATGGGCGGCGCCGAGGTGGTGGCCGCGGACAATGGCATCGTCTACGTCAACAAGTGGGGCCAGATGATCTACCGGCTCGACGCCAAGACCGGCACCTACAGCTCCTGGAAGGGCAAGGACTCGGAGACCTTGCCCATCGGCGCCATCTGGGAGAAACCCGCAGGCATGCCCGACCGCATCGAAGGTATGGATGCCCGCAATGGCAAGGTCTACATCAGTTGCGCGTCCGGGAGCTTCCGCCGTTTCGACATCCGGGACACGAAGGCGTTCCTCCTGCGGCTCGCTTCAGGCGAGGGCTTCTACGGCACGCTCTTCGGCAAGTTGAATTCGAATTCCCAGCCCAAGATCAAGAAGCTCAAGGACGGTCCGGCCCTGGATCTCGACGAGTTGTGCAAGGCCCCCAACTACTACACGCCAGACATCCGCGACGACGTGGTCAATGCCCTGAACGGGCTGCTGAAAGCCACGGACTTGGTGCCCAATGCCGCGGAACTGTCCGCTGCGGACCTCGCCCTGGCGAACCGCCGGTTCATCGAGAAGACCCTGTCGGAGGACATTGTCCCCGTGCGCGTCGGCTTTGTGGCGGTTTTGGACGGCGCCACCGGCGCGGTCGTGAAACTCATCGACATCGAGAAGCCGGGCTTCATACGCGCTGTGAGCGACGAACTCGTGTACGTGGTTCAGGATCGGCGCAACGTGGTCGCGGTCAACCCGCAGTCCGGCGCTGTCAAGCCGGTCCTGAAGGGGCTGGATGGCGTGGGCGGCGTGACCGCCGACGAGCAGGGCCGGCTGTACGTGAGCGTGCAGGGCAAGGTCCAGCAGGTGCTGCTGTTCACGGCCGACGGCAAGCCTGCGGGCGCCATCGGCCGCCAGGGCGGACGCCCGGCGCTCGGGGCCTGGGTCCAGGACGGCGTGCTCAATCCGGCCGGCCTGGTGGTGGACAAGGAAGGCAAGCTCTGGGTGGCGGAAGCGAACGAGACGCCGAAACGCTTCAGCGTCTGGCAGACCCGCGCGACGGCGGACAAGAAGGAAGGCGTCTTCCTGAAGGAATTCTTCGGTCCCGCCCACTACGGCGCCAGCGGCGCCGCCATCAACCCGCGCGATCCGAACATCATGGCAGGCGAGGGCTGCGAGTGGCGGATCGACCCCAAGACCGGTCGCGACGTCTGCCTGGGGGCGTTCGACACCACCGTTGACAGCGCCGCGCTCTATGCCGAAGGTGCCAACGGCAAACTCTACCTGGTGACGATCAAAGCCGGGAACCACGTCCCGGTCGCGAGCCTGGCCATCCGCGAACGGCTCGGGGACGCGCAATTCGCCCTGCGAGCGACCGTTGTGTCCGATCCGGGCAAGAAGACGACGGAGTTCTGGGCCGACGCCAACGGCGACGAACAGCAGCAGCCCGAGGAACTCACGACGCATCCGGCGGCGCTGACGATGACCGGCTACCTAGGCTGGATGCTCAACATGAACGGCGACCTGACCCTCTACGCCAACGGGCTGCAGTTCAAGGTCGCGGACTTCACCAAATGCGGCGCGCCCCGCTACGACGTCGTCGGCGCCCGCAAGATCGCCTCCATGGGCAGTGGCGCGGTGCCCACGCCGGACAACCGGAAACTGGCGGTGGTGGGGGATCAGTACTTCGAGTGCTACGACACGGCCGACGGCCGCCTGCTCTGGAAATACCCCAACACCTTCGCCGGTGTGCACGGTTCGCACAAGGCGCCGCCGCCGGAAGTCGGCCTCATCCGCGGCGCCTTTGGGCTGGTCGGCAACGCGCTGCTGCCCAAGCCGGTCGGCGGCATCTGGGCCATCAACGGCAATATCGGCGAGTGGCATGTGCTGACCGAGGACGGTTTCTACCTCACCCGCCTGTTCCAGGGCGACGGGTTCAAGACCCAGTGGCCCGACCAGGCGGTGCCGGGCGCCATCCTGGACAACGCGC
>CAZZCT010000416.1:0-2294 GCA_964652365.1 uncultured Lentisphaerales bacterium | reverse complement strand
CGCGGTCTTTTCGTCACGCGGCGCCACCGACACATCGGAAACCCACAGCGTCGAATAATTTCCAGCCGCGCGTGTGGCCAGCAGTACGGCGCAGCCGACCGCCGCGCACAGTCGGCCCAAAAGGTTTCTGTCATGCTTCATGACCAACCTCCGATTCCTTCGAAAGGGACGTGTTCAGTGTTCAGTATGCTTCTCGACTTCCCCGATCGACAATTCCAGCACCACCCTGAAGCCAATCCGGATGTCGTCGAAGTTGTTTGCCGCCTTGTCGCGGGCCGACGAGGCCAGATGCCAGGGGGCCGAGTGAAACCATGACCCTCCGCGCAACGTCCGGTCGCCCGGACCGGGCGCGAAAGATTCGTGCAGCCACCCGTCCAGGCACCACTCCGAGACGTTTCCGCCTAAGTCGCAGATGCCGTACCGGTTGGTCGAAAAACTGCCAACCGGAGCCGTGTATTCGTACTTGTCAGTCTCCCGGACCGAGGCATAATTCCCGGCGCCCGTCGGCGGTGGAAACGGGCCGTCCCACGGATAGACGCCCTTGGTTTCTCCGTTGCGTTTGAAAGGCGTCTTCCCCGTCTCGGGCCCCAGCCCTGCGGCGGCGCTCCACTCCAGGTCTTTGGGCAGACGGTATTGGTATCCGGCTGGCAGGAACCCGACCTTCTGCTCTCTTTCAGTCAACCAGGCGCAGAAGGCCTGAGCATCGTCCCAGGTGACGTTCACCGCCGGATGCGTCGGCTCCTGTTCGATCTTGGGTTTGGGCCATTTCCGCCCCGTGCGCTGCACGAACGCCGAATAGTCCTGCACGCGCGTTTCCCACTTGCTGAAAGACAGACTCGTGCCGGGGATCGGAATAAACTCCATGCCCAAGGAATTGCGCCAGGGCCGACCGAGTTCCGGCGCACCGCCGGCCGCCGCGTTCGTATCGACAGGACCGCCAGCCGCAAGCCGGCATGCCGTCGCAAGCAGCGCCGCGATAACCGTCAATCGTTTTGCGCTCATCTGTTGCTCAACCCGATACCATCGGAGCATTCCGCCTTCTTCCGGATCGCAACGTTCGGCACCACGCTGATCGCCTGCTCGTAGCTGGCCGCGAGGGACTCGGCCGCGCAGTCCCCGAGCGGCTTCAGGAGCTTCTCCGTCGCCACCATGAGGTATAGCCCTGATGTTTACCAAAGGCCGGCGGCTCCTACACTCGAAAAATTACTTCAAAACTCACTCTTACCCTCTTTTCAGCCATCCAGCCATGGCCATCTACTTAATCTTCAACCCCCTTACCGTGGTCCGGCCCAAATGAAACCGTCGTCGCGGCGGCCGGCCGTCCGCGAACTGTCAGGCGCGCCGTGACAGCCTCCCACGCCCATGTGCCAGGCGCTGTGCCGCCCTCGACACGCTTCAGCTCCTCCGATCCACACCGAACCTGCTTGGGCGCGGCCGCCAGGCCCCGCACCTCCAGGTCCCAGGTCCGCTGCGCCGGCGCGTCGCGATACGTCCCTGCCGTGGGGCCGATCTCGATCCGCAGTCCCGCCGCATCAGTCGCGCAGGTGATCGGCGTGATCGCCACTTCGCCCTGCTGGTAGCGCAGCGAAAGGCCGTCGTCCTCCCGCAGTTCGAACCGGGAGCTTTTCCCTTTCGCGGGAGCGAACACGGTCAGACTCAGCCGGTCCGGCGCCGCGCCGCTCTCGATCCACTGGCATTCCTGCTGCATGGGCAGCACGCCGCCTTCGCGCAGGAAGAGCGGCAGCACATTGACATCGGAAACGTCGTGGTTGATCACCTGGCCGCCCTCATACACGCGGCCGGTCCACCAGTCCATCCAGCGCCCGCCCGCCGGCAGGTAGATCGGCAGGGTGGTCACGTCCGCGCAGACCGGCACCACCAGCAGTTCGCTGCCGAAGAGGTACTGGTACGGCCACTGGTCGGCATTGCAGTTGGGGTCTTCCGGGAACGCCAGGAGCATGGGCCGGCAGATCGGCATGCCGGTGAGGTAGTTCAGGTGCGCGTGCGAGTAGAGATACGGCAGCAGGCGGTAGCGCAGCAGGTGGTGCTTGCGGATGCTCTCCTCGGCCGTCGGGCGGTCGTTCGGCCCGAGGTTGTCGATCACGTGCGTCTTCTCCACCACCTTGTCGTACCGAATCAGGTCGGCCATATTCCACGACGGCATGCCGCCATCCCATGGTTTGGCGGTGTGCGACCGCGAAAAGGCCAGGAAGTCGACGAACTGAAGCCAGCGGGCCTGGATCTTCCAGTCGAGCCCCATGGAGTCGGTGGTGATGTAGCTATGGCCGCGCATG
>CAZZCT010000415.1:0-2330 GCA_964652365.1 uncultured Lentisphaerales bacterium | reverse complement strand
CTCGCTGGTGCTGGCGCCGCTGGTGGCGTGTGCCGGCGTGGCAGTGCCCATGATCTCGGGCCGCGGGCTGGGACTGACCGGCGGGACGCTCGACAAGTTAGAATCAATCCCGGGCTTTGACACGCGCCTGGACGTGCCGGCGTTCCGGCGCGTGGTCGCGCGCGTCGGCTGCGCCATCATCGGCCAGACCGACCGCCTGGCGCCGGCCGACCGTCAGCTCTATGCCCTGCGCGATGTGACCGGCACCGTGCCCAGCATTCCGCTGATCACGGCCAGCATCCTCTCGAAAAAACTGGCCGAAGGCGCGCAAACCCTGGTCTTCGACGTCAAATGTGGCCGCGGCGCCTTCATGCGCACGCCCGATGACGCCCGCGCGCTGGCCGCCAGCCTGCTGCGGTCGGGGCGCCGCCTTGGATGCCGGGTGGCCGCCCTGATCACCGCCATGGATCAGCCGCTCGGGCGGGCCGTGGGTCATGCCCTCGAGGTGCGCGAAGCCGTGGCCGTGCTTCACGGTGCGGGGCCCGCCGACGTGCGCGCGCTGACCGTCGCGCTGGGTGCCCGCATGCTCCAACTGGCAGGTGTAGCCGACAATCCGGACCAAGCCGCGCGCCGCCTGGAACGCGCACTTGACCAGGGTCAGGCATTGGATAAGTTCCGGGAGATGGTTGCGGCCCAGGGCGGCGACCCGGCGGTGGCCGACGATCCCGCCGGTCCGCGGCTGGCCACCGCGCCCGCGCGTGTCCCCGTGTTGGCGCCGTACGCCGGCTACGTCTCCCAGGTCGACGCCGAGGCCATTGGACGCATCGCGCTGCAGCTCGGCGCCGGGCGCCAGCGGGCCGATGCGCGCATCGATCTGACGGTCGGCATTGCCGATCTCGTGCAAGCCGGCGAACCCGTAACGGCCGGTCAGCCGCTGTGTGTCCTGCACGCCGCGAGCACGGGTGCGGCGCAGGCGCTCATGGGTGCGGCCGTCGCCGCGATCCAGCTGACCGCCACCCCTTCACCCGTCCAGTCCCGCATCCTGGACACGCAACTCGAGGAGCCGCCGCCCGCATGACCACCCCCGCCCAGGCCGCTCTGGTCGAGATTGCCCGCCGCGCTGCGGGCCAGGCCTACTGCCCGCACTCCCGTTTCCCGGTGGGTGCCGCCCTGCTGGCTGCCGACGGCCGCATTTTCACCGGCTGTAATGTCGAGAACGCCTCCTACGGGTTGACCGTGTGCGCCGAGCGGGTGGCCTTGCTCAAGGCCATCTCCGAAGGGGTTCGCCACTTCCGGGCTTTGGCGCTCGTGGCAGGCCTCGGCCAACCGGCAACACCCTGCGGCGCCTGCCTGCAGGTTCTGGCCGAGTTCGGCCCGCCCGATCTGCCGCTGATCTGCGCGCCGCGCGAACCGGCCGACAGTCCGCCACTGCTCCTGACGCTCGCCGACTGCCTGCCGCACGCCTTTCACCTGCCATCCAGAAGTTCGCATGCTGGCGGCCTTCCTTCCGTGGGGGGCTGAAGCTCTTCCACCGCTTCAGTGGCGTCTCAGATGTCAGAATGGCTGCCGGCCGCAGTTTCCGGCTTGCCTCCCCGCAGGCCGGTCGGCTATCCTGCTGGCCGCTTTGCAGCCCGCTGGAGTTTCCCCCGGGTATCGATGGGCGAAGCTCAAAGGATCCGCCGCCATGTATGACGCTTCTGATCTGCGTAAGGGACTCAAGATCCAGATCGACGGCCAGCCCTGGATCGTGACGGACTTCGAATTCAGCAAGCCGGGCAAGGGCCAGGCGATCTACAACTGCAAACTGCGCAGCATGATCAATGGTTCGACCATGAGCCGGAGTTTCCGTTCGAACGACCGCTTCGAGAAACCCGAACTGCTCAACAAGATGCTGCGCTATTCTTATGCCGAGGGCGAACGCTACATCTTCACGGACGAGGATTTCGAGCAGATCGGCATCCCGGGCGACGTGCTGGGCCAGAGCCGCTTGTTCCTGGCCGACGACATGGAGTGCGAAGTTCTCTTCTTCCAGAACCAGGCCATTGAGGTCACGCTGCCCAACTTCGTCGAGCGCAAGATCGTCACGTGCGAACCGGGCGCGCGCGGCAACACCGCCTCCGGCAAAGTGCTGAAGCCGGCGACGCTTGAAGGCGGTTACGAGCTGTCCGTACCGCTCTTCGTGAACGAGGGCGACGTCGTGCGCGTCGACACCCGCAGCGGCGAGTATCTCGACCGCGTCCGCGCATAGCCACGACGGACCGTCAGCAACCGCGGCACCTCGCAGCCGCCGGACCATGGCGTTGGCCGACCGGGTGCCCCAAGGGCCTGGGGCACCCCTACCCATCGGGACG
>CAZZCT010000414.1:0-2342 GCA_964652365.1 uncultured Lentisphaerales bacterium | reverse complement strand
TTGCCCGGGCCGCCCGAGCCACGGCACCATTCCCTTGCCCTGACGCGCTCGCGGACTGGCTTTCCAACATGCGCCAACACCCACGGACGCCGCTGGCGGACCGTGAATTCCTTCTGGCCTTTGGCCTCCGACTTGGGTATGAAGGCTTCCCATGCACCACCACCCCGGTCGGAGCGCCGTTTCGGAGAGAGGCCCATGATCCTCGACACATTGTCACACGCCCGCGTCTATCAGGCCCTGCACCCGGCCTTCCCCGCGGCCTTCGACTTCCTCGCCCGGCCGGATCTGGCTACACTGCCCGATGGCCGCCTGGACCTCGATGGCAGCCGGCTCTATGCTCTGCTGCAAACCTACGAGACCAAACCCGTGGCCGGCGGACGCCTGGAGTGCCACCGGCGCTACCTCGACATCCAGTTCCTGCTGACCGGCGTAGAGTCCTTCGGCTATGCCCCGCTGGAGATGGCGGGCCAGGTGGCTGAAGCGTACGATGCCGCGCGCGACATCGCCTTTCTCGACGGGACGGCCGCCTTCGTGACGTTACAGGCCGGTGATTTCGCCGTGCTGTTTCCGCACGATGCGCACCTGCCCGGCCGCTGCTGGCAGCAACCGTCGCGCGTACGCAAGATCGTCGTCAAGGTGGCAATCGATTAGGATACCCGTTACGAGGAACCCGGGAGACCCCGCACGATGCCGCAACCCAACATCATCCTGATCCTGCTCGACGACTACGGCTGGCGCGATACCGGCTGCTACGGCAGCACCTTCTACGAGACGCCACACCTCGACCGTCTGGCCGCCGAGGGCATGCGCTTCACCGACGCCTATGCCGCCTGCCCGGTCTGCTCGCCCACGCGTGCCAGCCTGATGACCGGCAAGTACCCCGCCCGGGTCGGCGTGACCGACTGGATCGACTGGGGCAACTGGGTTCATCCGGCGCGTGGCGTCCTGGTGGATGCGCCCTACCTCAAGGGACTGCCACCGGGTGAAACCACCGTGGCTGCCGCGCTGCGACAGGGTGGCTACCAGACCTGGCACGTGGGCAAGTGGCACCTCGGGGGTCCGGGAAACTACCCGGAACACCATGGCTTTGACGTCAACGTCGGTGGGTGCGAATGGGGCTGCCCCTCGCGTGGTTATTTCGCGCCCTGGCATATCCCGGTGCTGCCAGGCAATGACGTGCCGGCCGGTACGGATCTGACCGACTACCTGACCGAAAGGGCCTGCCGCCTGATCCGCGAACGCGACCGTACGCGGCCATTCTTCCTGAATCTCTGGCACTACACCGTGCATACGCCGATCCAGGCCAAACCCGAACTGGTCGAGAAGTACCGGCTCAAGGCGCAACGGCTGAAGCTGGATCAGGTGCCGGCCATCGTGCCGGGCGAACACTTTCCCTGCCAGCACAAGCGCAACCAGCAGGTGCAGCGCCGCGTGATCCAGTCTGATCCGACCTACGCGGCCATGATCGAGACACTCGATACGGGCGTCGGCCGGCTGCTGGCCACACTGTCGGCGGAGGCCGATCTGGATGCCAACACGCTCGTGCTCTTCACCTCGGACAACGGCGGTCTGGCCACGGCCGAAGGCTCTCCCACCTCCAACCTGCCGCTAATCGAGGGCAAGGGGTGGATGTACGAAGGCGGTGTGCGCGAGCCGCTGATCGCCCGCTGGCCCGGCACCGTGCCGGCCGGCCGGGTCTGCACCGCGCCAGTCACCTCACCGGATATCTTCCCCACCCTGCTGCAAGCTGCCGGCCTGCCGACGCGGCCGGAACAGCACGTCGATGGTGTGAGCTTCCTGCCACGCCTGCGTGGCGAGATCCAGGCGGACCGCGGCGCAATCTACTGGCACTACCCGCACTACGGCAACCAGGGTGGCACACCCGGCGCCAGCATCCGTGAGGGGGACTGGAAACTGATCCGCTTTTTTGAGGACGAGCGGCTGGAGCTCTACAACCTGCGAACCGACCTCGGCGAGACCCGCAACGTGGCCGCCGACCACCCGACCCGCGTGACGGCGCTGCGCACGCGACTGGACGCCTGGCTGGTGGATGTCGGCGCCCGCTTTCCCGAGCGCAATCAACCGGCGTGAGAAGTGGCGGTGCGACGGGACCGAGCCTCCGCGACGGGGCGGTCCGGCACGTCCCGCCCTACTTGTACCGGCTCCGTCATGCGCGCGAGCGCGGGACGTATGGGACCGCCGGCCTCCGAACTCGTCCATAGCTTCACCCCGCTGCGAGGGCGGACTTGAGTTCTAACTCGTTGATGGCGCGGGTTTTGATAATCCTCATCCGCCGGACTCTGTGCGTTCGGTCGTCCTCGTCCTCGTTCTCGTACTCGATT
>CAZZCT010000413.1:0-2365 GCA_964652365.1 uncultured Lentisphaerales bacterium | reverse complement strand
TCTTCGACCACGTCCTGCAGCGGTTGACCGGGGACCCTTTCACACACTGGCTGGAGCGCCGATCCCTGGTCCGCAGCGACCACCTGGTCGGCATCTCGCACTACGTGGCGCACGAGGAAATGGCGCTGAGCGAGGCTCCCAACCGGCAGGTCGAGATCATCTACTGCGCGGTCGATACGGACTTCTTCTGTCCCGACCCGGCCGTGACGGTGGAGGATGGGCTGATCGTGTTCGTCAACTCGATCCAGCACCGCAAGGGTGTGTACGAGCTCTGCCGGGCCATGAACATCGTCGCGGCAGCGCATCCGCGGGCGCACCTGGCCATGATCGGCCGGCCGGCCGTGGGCCTGAAGATCGGCGACTTGCAGGCTCTGCTCACCGACGCCGCGCGGAAGCGCGTGCAGTTCATCGGCTGGCTGGAGACCCGGGAGCAGGTCCGCGACTATTTGCGGCGCGCCCAAGTCTGCTGCTATCCTTCGCGCCTGGAGTGCTTCGGCATTGCCCCGGTGGAGGCGATGGCAACCGGCAAGGCGACCATCTACACGAAGTTCGGCCCCGGCCCGGAAGTGATCGAGGACGGCGTGTCGGGGCTGCTGTGCGACCCCGCGAGTCCGGAGGATATCGCGGCCAAGCTTCTGGCAGTCCTGGGCGATCCGGCACTGGCCGCACGTCTTGGTGCCGCCGCTCGCGAGCGCGCCGTGCGCCGGTTCGACCGGAAAGACTGGATGGCACGCAACCTGGCACTGTACGGGCGCTGTGCGGCGCGGCGGCAGGCAGGCTGACAGAAGTTGCCGGGGACGTGAATGGTGATCCTTCGGTTTCGGTCCTGATGATTCCTGGGGCCGCTCTCCTGCGGCTTTCGCGGTTCCGCTGTCCAGACCGAATGGTGACTGCCGCACGCCACGCCTCGACCGCCCTTGTGGCGGTCGGGCGAAGGCACACGGCCGCTCCCGCCGGGGGACAGGCGCAGTTTCTCGAGGAGACGACCAGAGCAAGACCCAGACGGCCTTGCATCACTTCCTGCGTTAGGATCGCATGGTGGCACGAGGGGCGCCGGGATTCTCGCAACCTCGGCACTGCCCCGCACCCAGCCAGAAGTCTGTCCGCTGTTGCCGTTCGTCGTATCTATTCAGGACTCCCCGACCAACAGAACGACACTCCTGACACCATGCGCGTATGCTTCATATGCAATGAATACGCTCCCGCGCCTCACGGCGGTATTGGCTCTTTCACTCAGGACGTGGCGGAGAGCCTGAGCGCAGGCGGTCATTCGGTGACGGTGGCCGGGCTCTATGCAGCGGGCGATTCCCACCAGGAGCCGGAGGTGGACCGGCATGGGGTCTGCATCCACCGCTGGCCGCGGAGCACCTGGCGCCGGCCCTGGCAGGTCCAGTTGATCCAGGATCATCTGAGGCTGGCGCGGCACGTGCGCGCGTTGCATCGTGAAACGCCGTTCGATCTGATCGAGTGTCCCGACTACGACGGCTGGCTCGCGCTGACCCGACTCTCGGGAGTCCCGCTCCTGGCCCGGGTGCACGGCACCAACCTCCTGTTCGACCGGGAACTCGGGCGCCCTGGCCTCAGCTTGGAGTATTGGTTTGAGAAACGCTGGTTGCGTACGGCCCATGCATGGGTGGCGGTGTCCGAGTACGCGGCGCGGCGCACGGTGGCCTTGTGCGGCGGCACACGGCCCATTCGCGTCCTGTACAATGCGGTGGACGCAGACCGCTTTGCGCCCGATGATACGCCCGTGGAAAATGGCCTGATCGTGTTTGCGAACTCGATCGGCCCGCGCAAGGGCGTGCCCCAGCTCCTGGCGGCGATGGAACTCGTGGTCCGTGCCTGCCCTCAGGCGCGGCTGCTGCTGATTGGCGGGGACGCGGAGAAGTCCGTGGCAGGCGCACCATACTCGCAGCACCTCGCAGATGGCCTGCCGCCCGCAGTACGTGAGCGCGTCGTGTTCGCCGGCCCCCTGGACCGCATCACCGGCGTGCTGCCGGCCCTGCGCCGGGCGCATCTGTGCTGTTACCCGTCGCTGTGTGAGACCTTCGGCCTGGCGCCGGTGGAGGCCATGGCGCTCGGCAAACCCGTCGTCTACACTCGGCTTGGCCCCGGCCCGGAAGTCATCGAAGACGGCGTCTCGGGGCTCTTGTGTGACCCGCGCTCGCCGGCGGACATCGCAGACCGGATCTGTACCGTGCTGAAGGATCCGGGACTCGGGACTCGCCTGGGGCAAGCCGCCCGACGTCGGGTCGTGGAACGGTTCGACCGGAAAACGCTTTTGCTCCGGAACATCGAGTTCTACGAGGAGTGCATCGCGCGGCACGGGGGGAGGGTGAAGATCAAGTGACAGTGGCGAGTGTTG
>CAZZCT010000412.1:0-2444 GCA_964652365.1 uncultured Lentisphaerales bacterium | reverse complement strand
CGATCGAAGAACGTCGTGACCAGGTCCTGCCCGATCTGCAGCTCGCCGCCGGTCTCCTCGAGCAGGTAGAGCGAGTTGTGGTCGCCTTTAATCACCGTGCGGACCGTGTGGTCCAGCCTGTCGGCAATGCGGAGCCTTGCCGTGCCGGGCCGGCTGGTCTGTGCCCGCGGGCCCAACGGCAGGCTCGCCGATATCTGCGCCGTGCGGGTGCGCGACGTATCGCGAACGCCGAAGCCGACCCGCACATCACCCCACCAGCGCATCACGTCGAGCCCGACGCCGCGGTCGTTGGTGATGAACCGCCCGCCCAGCAGCCTTACCTGGATCGCCTCCTTCGGGAACCAGTGCCAGTACTCGCCCAGCAGGTAGGCCCGGGTCCCCAGGCGGTTGTTGTCCGCCCGGCCACCGACAAGGTGCAGGAGGCCGCGGTCAGATACCGGCCGCGCCAGCTCCAGGACTGCGCCGTCGCAGTTCGAGGGGTACCGGCCGCCGGAGACCTGCGCGAGCCAGCCGCCGCCTGGCCTGAAGGCATATGCAGCGATGGCGCGGTCGTTGGTCAGCCGCCGGGGCATCCCCGAGACCTCGCCGCCCACGGCCGGGTAGCTGTAGCGCGCGTTCAGCACCAGGCCCCGCGCCACCGGCAGGACGACCTCGGGCAGCGCAAGGGCTCCGCCGCGCAGCGCGCCGTAGTTGGAGCCGACTTGCGTCTTGAGCCCGAGCCCGATCTGGACGTCGGCATGCCCCCAGCTCGGGTTGGCGGGCCGAACCTCCGACCCGGCGCCGGGCTGCGGCGCCTCTATGCTCAGCGGACCCTCTGCGCCGCCCACAGGGGCCGTGGCGCGCACCGTGGCGACGCCGCGACGGGTCAGCTCCACGGCCAGCCGGCTCGCGCCGCGCGGCGCACAACCGGCCAGCGCCGCCATCCCCGCGCGAATGCCGTCCTGCTCGCTCAGCGTGTACGTCCTGTTCTCGTAGGAGGCCGCGAGGACTGCGCCGCCCTCCGCGGTCCAGACCCGCACGTCCTCGAACCCGAGGCCCACGAGCGCCTCGGTTGCGGCCTCCGTCCCGGTGCCCCGGCCGGTGGCCTCGGCCGGCGCCCGCAGCTTGGCCGGGTACTCGAACGGTAGCTCCACGCCGATGCCCACGACCTTGCCGCTGTTAAGGTCGGCCACCCGAGCGAACGCCATATCGCCGGCATGCAGCACCAGTGAGCTGTTCAGCCGCTCGGTGTCATACTCCGCCTGTAGCTCCAGCGCCTGGATCGGCCGCCAGCTCACGCCGCCGAAGAGGCCCTGCGTCTCGCCGCCGGCCACTCCCGCCGACAGCGACGCGCGGCCACTCAGCAGCGGTAGCGTGGCCACGGCGAACTTGGTGCCACCCGAGGTCTGGTCTGATCGGCCGGCGTCCACCATTCCCACGGCAAGGCCCGGTCGCCCGAGCCGCGGCGGCGCCAGTTGAAGCTTCCCGTGGAACGTCAGGTCGAAGAACCCCTGGTTCCGCGATCCCATGGCGAAGGCCATTTCCGTTCGCGGCAGGAAGCTCATGCCCAGGGCCGGACCGGCGGTGGCCCCCACGTTTGGATCCCACTTGGTCTGCGGTGAGGTATAGCTGAAGCGCCACCGGTCCGACCGCATGATATCGGCGGTCGGCATTCGGATCAGGCCGGAGAGCCCGGTGATCGACGGGGTGGGCGACCAGCGCGGCGCTTCCTGGGCGCTGGTCGGCGTGGCGCCCGAGGTCAGGGCCAGGGCAGTCGCCAGGCCGGCGCCCGCCAGAATCCGTCGGATCGAGCCGGCCCAAGGCGCCGGCGGTGTTGCGCAGAGATCTGGGCCCATACAGGTCATTCCCCTCTCGGCTCACGGTCAGGATGGCGTCGCGCCGCCCGATCCGGGTCAGCCCGACAGCGTACCTGCGAGTCTACCCCTGTTGGCCCGGTGCAGTGGCCGCGCCGCGCCGTTCGTGGTGTAATGAAGGCATGGAGGCGTGATGCTGTCACTAACCGCGGGTCATCGCAGGAGTTCGTCGGGTCTGCTTGTCGGCCTCGCATGGGCTTGCGTGGCCGTGGGTTGCGGCAGGCCTGCGAGCGTGGCTCGCGCCGGCCAATCCGCCCCCCCGCCCTCTGCTCATCGGCCGGGCCGTAGCTTCTATGTCAGCCCGCACGGCCGTGCCGGTGCCCCGGGTACGCGGGCACGGCCCTGGGACATCCAGTCGGCCCTCGCAGGCAAGCACGACGTCCGACCTGGCGACACCATCTGGCTGCGCGGTGGAACTTTTCGCCACCCCGACCGGCGCAATGGCGCCAGAGGATGGACGGTCCACCTGAACGGTGCGCCCGATGCTCCGATCACGGTGCGCGCGTGTCCGGGAGAGCGTGTGACGCTCGACGGCGCCCTGTCGCTTGGCTGCGATGCCCCCGCGAGCTATGTCTGGCTCTGGGGCCTGGA
>CAZZCT010000411.1:0-2476 GCA_964652365.1 uncultured Lentisphaerales bacterium | reverse complement strand
GCCCAGGCCGTCCAGTCCGAGCGATTCGGTCCGGGTACTGGGATATGTGACGCCGGTGCGGCGTTCCAGGCTGTCGAGACTGTAGGATGTGATGTGGCCCTTGGGATCAAAGGTGCCAGTAAGTGCGCCCACCACATTGAAGTAGTTGGTCCATGACTGGCGCAAGAGATCGATCATGCCGACCGGACGGTCGAGTGAATCGTAGTTGATGTCGGTGCGGCCGGAGAGTGCGTCGAGGTGGACAACTGGGCGGCCGGCCGTGTCGTATGTGGTCTGTTCCTGCCAGTTGGGGGTGTAGCGTCGGGTGGCGCGGCCCATGGCGTCAAGATCGAGTTGAACTCGGTTGCCGCGGGCGTCCCTGGCGGCAAACAGGCGGTCGGCGGCGTCATACTCGTTGGTTGTCTGGCCACCGTTCGGGAAGCGGATGCCGGCGGGGTGGCCGCTGGCAGACCACAGGAAGGTGTTGGTGCGTTGCAGTGGATCCGTTACGCCGACCAACCGCCCCGCGGAGTTGTACGTACGGGTCATGCGACCGTTCAACGCGTCCACCGCATTTGTGGCGAAGCCGCGCCGGTCATAGGCGATGCGAGTGGGATGGCCGAGAGCATCGACCGTGTTGGTCATGTTGCCGGCGTTGTCATAGGCGATCTGGACGGTGCCGGCATCCATGGACGAGACGCGTGTGGCAAAGCCGCGGCTGTCGTATTCGCGTGACGTTGACGCGAGTTGCCGGTTGGATGCGTCACGCACGCTGGTGGATGTCGGCAGTCCATGGCTGTCGTAGACGTTGGTCACCACCGTGCCGTCGGGTGTGACGCGCGACGTGAGGCGGTGGTTGGTGTCGTACGTCAGGCGAGTCGTGCGCCCGAGAGCGTTAGAGATCGCGACTAGGTGGTGTTGGTTGTCATAGAGGAAGGCGGTGCTGCGCGCTTTGTCGGTGTTGGCGGCCTCGGTCACCCGGACGAGGCGGTTGCTGGCGTCGTATTGGCAAAGGGTGGCACGGCCGATGGCGTCGAGGTTTGAGACGATCTGCCCCTGACCGTCGTAGAAGAACGAGTTGGTCGTGTTGTCGCGATTCACCTGTTGCGCGAGGCGGCCGTCGTCCGTGTAGGTATAGACGATCCGGTTGCCGAACGGGTCGCGTTCCCAGGCACGTACGCCGGCGGCGAAAGCGAAAGTCCATCGGTTGCCGTTGGCGGCGAGTTGGTTGGTGACCTGGGCCAAGGCGTTGTAGGTGTTGTTGACGGTGGGAATACCAGAGGGGTCGGTTTCGGATAGGAACGCGCCATTGTTGTCGTATGTCATGGCCCAACGGTAACTTGCGGCATCGGTGACGCCCGTGAGGCAGCCGGCAGGGGTGCTGTACAGGTACGATACGCTGCGCCCGGCGGTGTCGTTCACGGTTGAAACGCGGTTGTTGGACCAGTTGAGAGTGAATTTGCGGCCGAAGGAGTTGGAGACGGACACGAGGCAGGTGGCGTTGCTGTAGGCGAGCGCCACGGTATTGCCGGACGGGTCCACGATGCTGGAGAGGACGCCGTTAGTGGCGAAGGTCCATGTGCGGCCCAGGCGTTCCTGGAGGACGAAGGGGCCGTTGCCGTTGCGTGACAGGGCGGCGGTGACGCCAGGCGACGGGACGAACGAACCACTGGGTGCGCGCGTGTAGGAAAGCGCTTCGTTGTCCGTCCTGACGGTGACGGCACCGTCAACGAGTTGGTCGGTCCACCACTTGGCCACGAGGCAGGCGGTGGTCAGATTCTTGGCGTTTTCGCCTGCCGCGAGCAGATCCGCGATGACGGCACTGGCCACGGCGGACGGGGCGCAGGCCGCGGGCGCGCTGCGGCCGACCAAAGCATCGGGGTCCGCGTGAACAGTGACCTTGGCGTCATAGCCGTGGGTCCAGCCACGTCCGAGTGAGCCGTCCAGCCAGCGCGCGCGGGAGTCGTAGTGGCGGGTCCAGGCGAGAGGCACGGGGCCGGCCATGGCGAGGTCGGTGCGTGTGACCAGGTTGGCGCCGGCCAACATGTCGACCGGGTCGGCGCCAATCGGGGTCTCCTTCGAAGCATCGCCTAACACGCGAGGCAAATTCTCATCAAAGACATCGGCGGATGGCGGCGCGCCGGCTTTGCTTGCATATCCACCGTTGAGACCACCGCTGATAGCCATCAGGGTGGAATACCCAGCACCTTGCG
Organism: uncultured Lentisphaerales bacterium; assembly: GCA_964652365.1. Taxonomy (GTDB): domain Bacteria; phylum Verrucomicrobiota; class Kiritimatiellia; order RFP12; family CAZZCT01; genus CAZZCT01. The sequence continues at coordinate 284 of CAZZCT010000411.1, read as the reverse complement.
CCGGTGCGTTGGTGCCGTAATCGATGTAGCCACAACCAGTCCACTGATTGAGAACGATCTTGCCATTCGCGGGCAAGAGGATCTTACGGCCCGTGGTAATGGAAGCATCAATACTGTTGAGCGTGTTTGTGTCATAGGAGTTCGTGAAGACGTTGCGAATGGAATTCCAATTATTGGACGTAGCGTAGTAGATGGGCGAGTTGGTGGTGTTGGCCAAGTTGATGATTCTCACAGTAGACACCGCAGGACTGTTGGTGCCGTTCGCCTGGTCGAGAACGCCGTGG
>CAZZCT010000410.1:0-2490 GCA_964652365.1 uncultured Lentisphaerales bacterium | reverse complement strand
CGGATGCGCTTCCTGACTCCTGCTCGCCGACGCAGGCGCAAGCCCGCGAGAAGCCCAACGCCGCTAACTACTACGGTCGCTCCTGGGCGGCGCCGTTTCCACATCTGACCCCGGTTGGCGCCTATCCCTGTCCAAGCTGGGCCGGCACATTCGACCAGAACGGCAATGCCTTCGAGTGGGTCGAGACCCTGGTCTCCGACGCCAGCGGGTTCCGTCGGGCACTGGGTGGGGCGGTCTTCCGCTATGCCAACTCGCTCGAACGCGGCTACCTTGAAGGAGATCGGCCCGATAGGAAGATCTCGACCATCGGCTTCCGCGTGGCCCGGCGGCTCGACGCGGACCGGTTGGCCCCTGTCAGGCCCGAGCCGCGGTCGGAATCCTTGCCTGTTGCTGCCGCCCGACCGGCGCCCGCAGCGGCAACCGGCGCCTACGTGCGCGTGGCGCATGCCGGCAATCCGCCCGACCCGTTCTATGGCTGGCACGGGGCGGTGGCCCATGAGTTCGAGATCGCGCGCTGCGAGCTCAGCAACGCCGAGTATGCGGACTTTCTCAATGCCGTGGCCGTTCAGGCCGATCCGTTCGATCTCTACAATCCGGATATGGCGACGGGCGCCCTGGGCGGGATCGAGCGCGCGGGTTCGTCCGAGAATGGTCCTTGGCACTATGCGCCCAAGCCGCAATGGGCGCGACGGCCGGTCAACTACATCTCCTGGTTCGACCTGGCCCGCTATACCAACTGGCAGCATTTCGGCCAGCCTCGGACCGGCCGCGCCGAGGCCGGCACCACCGAGGGCACCGACACGATCGGGGCCTACGACACGCGCGCGTTCGAGGCCTTGCGCTCTGGACAACGCCAGCCGTGGCGCGCGTTCGGTCGGCGCAATCGCGGTGCACGCTACTGGATCCCGGACGAAGATGAATGGTACAAGGCGGCCTACTATGACCCGGAACGTACGGGGATGCGTAGCTACTGGGACTTTCCCGTCCGCTCGGATGACCTGCCCGACAACCCGCCGCCGCCTGGCGGTGCACGCAGCGTCAACTACCAGCCTGGCGTCCGGTTGGCCGCCGGTCCGCCGTACTACCTGGCCGAGGTTGACGCCTATCCCGAGGCGGTCAGCTTCTTCGGCACGCTCCAGCAGGGCGGCAACGTGTGGGAGTGGCTGGAGTCGTGGCAGTATGGTCGTCGGGTCGGCATCCGCGGCTTGCGTGGCGGCAGCTTTGGCTACACCGAACTGGGCCTTCACGCCTGCAACTGCGACCCGGGCATGCTCACCGAAGAGACCTATGTCTTCGGCGGCCGCTTGGCGCGCGCCGTGACCCCTGCCGGCTGGCAACCCGTGCGTCTTCCCCATCGTGTCGCTCTGCGCCGCAGCCTGGACCGGATGGGGCTTCGCGACTGGTTGATGGTGGCGGCGCTCAGCGGCCTCGGCGGGCTACTGGTCGGTGTGCTGGCCGGCAGGGTTTGGCGTCGGCCATGAACACCGCGTTGAAACAGTCCGTGCCCTTTGTCTGGGCTCTCCGCGCGCGTCGCTGGGCGCGGGAGAAGCGCCTGATGTTTCGCCTCTACGCATCCTGGCGCGAGCTGCAGGCACGGGCTGTCGACGCGCGCGCCTCCGGAACGGATCGACTGTTGATCGTGCCCTGCGAGCCCTGGAGCGTCATCGGTTCGCGTGGCGACGAGGCGATGATCGTCGCGGCCGTGCAGCACTTCCGGCGCCGTGTGCCGGGGTTGCGCGTGGCGGTTATCACCGCCGATCCGGAGGGCAGCGCGGCCGTGCGCCGCATGGGGTTTGAGCCGCTGGAGGCCTGGCGCGGCGTGCGGATGATCGAAAACATCTTCAAGGCCGCCGACGAGTTCAATCCGGCCCTGGCCGTGGTGCTGGGGGCCGATGTCTTGGATGGGTACTACTCGCCCGTGATTTCGCTGGTGCTGCTCGCGACCGCGGACCTGCTGGCGCGGCGTGGCACGCGCACGTCCTTGCTGGGCTTCAGCTTCAACGCCAGGCCGGCGCGCTCGTTGCGGGCGGCCTTCGGCATGTTGGATGAACGGTTGCACGTGAACGTGCGCGACCCGCTCTCGCTCGAACGGGTTCGCCGCTTTGCACCGGCCGCCGGCCGCCTGGTTGCCGATACGGCCTTTCTGCTCGAACCGGATGCGAATTTCCCGCGTTACGGCGAGGTGGCCGGCTGGGTCCAGCAACGCCAGGCGGCGGGCGACCGCGTGCTGGCCGTCAATGTCCATCCCATGCTGATCCGGCATGCAACTGCGGAACAGGTGACTGAACTCGCCGGGACGCTTGCCAGGGCGTTTGCCGCGCTGGGGGCCTCCTACCCGTTGAGCCTGCTGCTGTTGCCCCACGACTACCGCGAACGCGTCGGCGACAACCGTTGCCTGGCGCCCATGGCTGCCACGCACTCGGCAGCTCTGCCGGGACGTGTGTTGCACGTTCCTGAGCCCCATTCAGCGGCTCAGTTGAAGGCGCTGGT
>CAZZCT010000409.1:0-2546 GCA_964652365.1 uncultured Lentisphaerales bacterium | reverse complement strand
AACAGGGAATACAAAGCAAACCTAAATGAGAGACCATATTATGCCTACTCGACAATCGTCACTGCTCCGAATCGTCGCCATCTTGGTTCTGTTGACCATCTCTCTCTTACCGACGCGACGACTCCAAGCCGCCGAATCGGCGCCGGCCGTCACGCTGGAATCGCTGCTGGAGGAAATGCTCGACCGCGCCGCCGCGGCACGGCTGCCCGAGCCAACCTTTGTACTCAAGCAGGCCAGCAGCCACGACCGCCGAAAAAACGACCCAGTGAATGCCGCGACGTGGCATTCCAACGTCGATCATGGCCAGTTCCTTCGCACGGAAACCAACGCCGGCCGCCAGGAATGGGTCATCATGGAGGACCAAGGCCTCGGCGCGATCGTTCGTTTCTGGACGCCCCTGCTGGGCGAAAAGGACCAACAGACGATTCGTTTCTACTTGGATGGTTCGTCCACGCCGACCATCGCTGCCAAACTGAACAATCTGCTCTGCGGTCAGGCGTTTGTGCGGCCGCCACTGGCCTTCATGGCCTGGAACGAATCCGACCTGACTCAGCAGTTGAAGGTCGAGTTCAAAGCACGGCGTGGCGTGGCGGGCGATCTGTACCTGCCCATTCCGTTCGCCAAGGGTTGCCGGATCACGGTCGACTCGGTGCCCTTCTATTACGTGATCAATTACCGGAGCTACGATGCCGGCACGAAGGTGCAGACCTTTACGATGGCCGGCTATGAGGCCGCCCAAGCGGCGGTGGCGAAAACCAGCCAGGCCCTGCTGCACAGCGTGACGCAGGCAACGGCACCGACGTCGCAGCAAGCCCGGCTGGCGTCCGGCGAAGAGTTGTCGCTCGCCTTGCCCGACGGCGCGGCTGCAGTCCAGGAACTCCGCGTGCAGATCGATCCCCAGGCCGCTCCGCAGGCCTTGCGTTCGCTCGTCCTGCAAGCCACCTTCGATGACGCCGCGACCGTGTGGTGTCCGATCGGCGAGTTCTTCGGCGCCGGCGTGCGGCTGCACCCGGTCGCGGATTGGTGGCGCACGGTGGCCGCCGACGGGAAATTCACCGCGCGCTGGATCATGCCCTACCAACGCACTGGGCGTCTGGGACTCAAGAACTTAGGCGCGGCGCCGGTCGCGGTCAGCCTCGCCGCCGCCACCACCGCGTGGCAATGGGACCAGCGTTCGCTGCACTTCCACGCCAACTGGCACTGCCAGCTCGGTCTCCCGACGCGCCCGATGAGCGACTGGAACTACCTGGAAGTTCAAGGCCGAGGCCGCTACGCGGGCGATACCTTGACGGTCTTCAGTCCCGCGCGGGCCTGGTACGGAGAAGGCGACGAACGGATCTATTACGACAGCGCGAAGTTCCCGGCGCATATCGGTACGGGCACGGAGGACTACTACGGCTACGCCTGGGGCATGGCCGGCTACTTCAGTTCGCCGTTCATTGCGATGCCCCAGCGCGACGCCCGCAGTCAAGACAACTGGTTGGGCTACACGACGACATCGCGCGTGCGGCTGCTGGATGCGATCCCGTTCCAGACGGCGTTGCGGCACGATATGGAAATCTGGAACTGGGCCGACACGCGAGTGGACTATGCGGTGGGCACGTTCTGGTACGCCCGGCCCGGCGCGCAACACAATCGTGCGGCGCAACCCCAGGAGGCTGCCGCTCCCGTGCGGGACAATCCCGCCGATTTCCACATTGCAGGAGCCGTCGAATGCGAAACGCTCCGCATCGCCGCCCACTCACCGGGGCTGCGCATCGGCACTCAGGACGCCGGCTTGCGCGAGGGCCAATGGAGCGGCGGGCAGCAACTGTTCGTCCAGGCGACCCAGGTCGGCGATTTTGTCGAGTTGGAGATCCCCACCGCCGACAATCGACCGTGCCAGCTCACGCTGTACGGCACGCAGAGTTACGACTACGGCATCCTGCGTTTCAGCGTGAACGGGAATCCGTTGGGGAGGGAGTTCTTTGGCTATCACGCCACCCCAATCGCGTGCGGCCCCCTGGAAATCGGACGCTGCCAACCGCAGGACGGCAAGCTCCGCCTGCGCATCGAGGTCGTCGGCTGCAACGCGCAGTCGAAGGGACCGAAGTACTACTTCGGCCTCGACGCGTTCGTGCTGTCGCCTCCGTGAATGTGGCCATTTGTGATCTCTGCGACATCGGGGATCATCGTCCTCTCGGTCCGCAAGTTGCCTTCCTCCTCACCTTTGGTGCAGAGACGGTATCATCCTCTGAGCTGACGCGATTGTTCACCTTTTTTGAATGCGGCAATCATGCCCGCGGAGGTGCTAATGGGACGCTTTCTGTTCACACTTGCAGCGATTGGCTGGGCCGCCTCGACGATGGCGGCGGGCCAAGAGACCGACGCGGTCGCCGCTGCTGTGGCCCGCAGTTTTCGGGGACAGATCCGGGAGGTGTCGTTCGTGACGCCGACCCAGCCGCCAGCCGCGGATGACCTGGATCTGACCGCGATGGCCAAAGCTGCGTTGAACTACCTGCGTGGCAACCCGGACCCGAAACGCGACTACGAATGCCAATGGTCGC
>CAZZCT010000408.1:0-2573 GCA_964652365.1 uncultured Lentisphaerales bacterium | reverse complement strand
CGCCGGGCAGGCCTTTCGCGGCGATGCGACGTCCGACTTCGCGCACCAGACGCGCCGCCTCCGCAGGGATCACGGTGTTGTTGGTCGGTATCGCGTACGAGCGCGGGACGAGATCCAGGGAGAGCCACGCAACGAATGTAATGATCGACTCGGGGGTCATGCTATTCTTCCTCAATGAATTCCCACGTGCCCCAGAGCTGCGGCAGGAATGCAGCATCACCGGCCGGCCCGGTTTGAACCGTCGTGGCCTTGTTATGCCAGTAGAACGGTTGCCGCACCCGCTCGTCGTGTCCGGCCACATTCGTCGTGCCCATCGCCACACGAAGTTTGCAGCCGCTTGCGTCAAGCACGCGATATGGACGTTGTACAATGCCGAAATCGGCCCGCATCGTGGTTCCGGGTTTCGGTTCGATGCCGAGTACGCGTAACGGGATGGAGACTTCGTAGTTCGTCTGGGTCTGGCCGACCTGCACGTCGCCGCTGATGTCCGTGGCACTTGCGATTCGCGTCGCGCCCCAAGCGGACGCGAATTCCAGCGGGGCCTTCGCCTGTGGGTCGACGGCGCGATAGAGCATGGCAAGCGGCTTGCCCTTGAACACGGAGATCAGCACGCCCAGATCGCCGGCCCTCGGTTCCATGCGCTCTTCATCTGCCGCCATCGAGGTTGCCAGGGCAACCTCGACGACGGACTCGTCGGTCATCAGGTGGGCGGGTTCAGCCGCCGCGGCCTGCAGTCTGTCCAGCGCCAGGCAGTGGTGATACACCGTGAAGGCGAGATGCAGCTTCCCCTCCGCGACGCGCACGGCGCCCAGCAGCGGCCACCACTTGTGATGGAACGGCAGTTCCCCGAGTTGCACCCAGCCGCCCGGCGCGGCGGGGTCCGTCAACGGCCGGCCCTTCTCCCCCCAGGCCGCCGGCCACTCCTTGAGATCGCCATCGGCGACGTGCGGCTGTTCCGTCAGTGCGACGCGGTAGGTGCGGCGCGCGGCCCTCGGCCCGTCAAACCGGACGCTGGCCACCGTCGTCTCGCCGGCATGGAAGCTGACGATGCCGCCCTGAAAGCGGTCCTCGTAGCCGGCGCGATTCCAGATGCGCACCTCATCCACGCTGACCGGCGCAGGGAAATCGAATCGGAACCAGGGAGTGTCTTCCCCTTCCGCCGTGTGGGCAAAATCGTGTTTGTTGCCGTCTACCAGGCGCTCGACAAGGAAGTCCTTGCTGTAAATGGACGACTGGCTGAGTCTGGCCTGTCCGGCGATGTTCTTGCCATCCTGATGGATTTCCACCTCGCTCAGGTTCAAGGTGCGACCGGTTCCCGGCAGAGTGATCCGGATGCTGTCAATTCTTGCCGCCCGAAGCGGGTCATGGGCGAACACCATGACCTTTCCGTCCATGCGGGCGCGACCCTTGGCCTTCGCATCGGCCTCTGCCAGCCAGGGCGCCATGCGAGCGATGAGGCGTTGCCGGCAGGCCGCGAGGTGTTCAGGCGAGACGGTGATGGGCGTAGCCGGAATCCGCCGGACTTTGTCCAGACCCTCGACGCGAATCACGTTGGACTGCTCCAGACGACCTCCGGCCGCGACGCCGGACACCACATACACCTCACCGTCGGCGGTCTGGGCGATGGCCGGCCAGAATTCCTCACCGCCGCAAGTGACCTCGTTAAGCAGGGTGCCTCGTTCCGAGGGTGGCACACGATCGCGCGCACCGGGTGCCCGGCCATCGGCGAAGAGGGTGGCGACGAACAAACCGTCCACGGTCATCAGGTAGAGATTGCCCATATTCCCGTTGATCGCCCAAAGCTCTTCGGCCTCGCCCTCCGTCGGGGTGACGGTCGGCCCGATCAGGTGGGTGGTGCCCACCATCAGGCCCGGCGCGGGCGCCGGGATGCTGGCGATGACCTGCCGGTTCTGCCAGTGGGCGGCATCAAGAGAGGGCCAGCGGCTGGGATAGGTCCACACAAGTTTTCCGTTCCGGAAGCCCCGCATGGGCCCGCCGGTGACGACCAAATGCCCGTCCTTGGCGAGGACCGCCTGACCGCCGCCGGCGGCGCCCACATCGGACATTAGTCCTTCTACCAGGAGTTCGGCCTTCGCCGCGTCGTAGATCGGGGCACCCGCCGCCGTGAAGCCCTTGGGCCGGAAGGCCAGACCGTTGGCATTGATCACCGTCAGGTCCGGGCCGATGCTGATAAGACCGACCGGTCCCTGGTTGTCGAAGGGCGGCGTGAAGCTGACTTCATCCGGCTGGATCTTGCCGTCGTCGTTATGGTCTGACCACGCAAAAAGGTCATTTCCTTCAGGATGTCGCCGCGCCTGGAACTCTTCCTGTTGCAGAACACCAAGCTGTGAGGGCGGCCCCACGGCTGCTACCGGCATTGCAATGCCATTGCGCATCTGCCAGATCGTCAACGCCCTGACGCCGCGGGTGGGGTGGCTGTTCCAGGCGTTCACCAGATATTCGCGGCCATCTACGGCAATGGGGTTCTGCGGCACATTCTGCCAGGAGCCGCCGCCCGGGTGGACGGCAATATCGCCGGGGCCTCCCGGCAGGTAGTAGATGTTGGCGAGCTG
>CAZZCT010000407.1:0-2633 GCA_964652365.1 uncultured Lentisphaerales bacterium | reverse complement strand
TGCCGGACCCGACCACGGGTGCACGCGCCGTGCCGATCGTCATGAGCAGCAGCTACGTGTTCAAGAACAGTGAACACGCGGCCAGGATATTCGCACTCGAGGTGCCGGGATTCATCTACTCGCGCCTGCACAACCCGACGGTGGATGTGGCCGAGCAACGGCTGGCGGCGATGGAGGGCGGGATCGGCGCGCTGCTGACGGCGAGCGGCATGTCGGCCATTTTCCTGGCGATCCACACGCTTGCGGGGGCAGGGGACCACATCGTCGCGTCGGCCTCGCTCTATGGCGGCACCGACACGCTCTTCCGCTACACGTTCCCGCGCATGGGAATCGACGTGACGTTCGTCGACGCGGTTGATGCGGCGCGCGTGCGTGCGGCGATCCGCCCCAATACGAAGGCGGTCTACATCGAGACGATCGGCAACCCGAAGGGCGATGTGCCCGACATGCGGGCGATTGCGGACGTCGCGCATGCGGCCCGCATTCCGCTCATGGTGGACAACACCTTCGGCGCCGTGATCTGCCGGCCGGCCGATGCGGGCGCGGACATAATCATACATTCGTGCACAAAGTGGATCAGCGGGCATGGGACAGGGCTCGGCGGTGTCATCGTGGACGTCGGCCGCTTCGACTGGGCGTCCGGTCGCTTCCCGGACTTCACGACACCCGATCCGAGCTACCACGGGCTGGTCTACGCGCACGCGCTGAAGGAGCAGGCCTTCATCGTCAAGGCGCGCGTTCAGGGCATGCGCAACATCGGCATGTGTCCGAGCGCATTCAACGCGTTCCTGTTCATCCAGGGAATGGAGACGCTGGCGCTGCGCATGGGACGGCAGTGCGCGAACACGCTGGCGCTGGCCGAGTGGCTGAAGGGTCATCCGCGGGTGGAGTGGGTGAACTACGTCGGGTTGCCGGAGCACGGCTGGCACGCGCAGGCTTGCCGCTACCTGAAGGGCGGCTTTGGTGCGGTCTTCGGATTCGGCATCAAGGGTGGCCGGATCGCCGGCGCGGCGTTCATTGATGCGGTGAAACTGGCCAGCCATCTGGCCAATGTCGGTGACGCCAAGACGCTGGTGATCCATCCGGCCTCGACGACGCATGCGCAGATGGACGAGCAGCAGCAGTTGGCCTGTGGAATCAACCCGGGGTTTATCCGCGTGGCGGTCGGGTTGGAGCACATCGACGACATCAAGGCCGACTTCGAGCAGGCGCTGAAGAAGGCTGAAGGCTGTTAGGCCGACGGCTGAAGGCAGGAATGCGAGGAAAGGAGGGTGATTGTCTTGTGTATAGGCAACGTCGCATAATATATGTTATGTAGCCTACAGCGCGCAAGGCGGCACAAACAGGCTTCCGTTGTCCTGCTTCGGTCCACGGGTTCCGCTCACAGTCTGCCTGCTCCAGCCGCCACCCCGCAGCACTTCTTGAACTTCCGGCCACTGCCGCAGGGACATGATCCGTTCCGTCCCGGCACGCTGCCGGCAGCCACCACCGGCCCGCACCTCGCGGCCGCAGCAGCGGCGCGCGCCCGCTTCACATCCTGAGCCAGCTCCGTCAGCCGCGGCAAGGCATGCCGATAGAACGTGCGCCATCCCTGGCATAGATGACTCAGCGTTCGGGTGTCGCCCCGACCATGGCCCACGCGGTTCTTGGGGCAATCCCCGTTGCAGAACCGCAGGTACGGGCACGCATCGCAGGCCGCATGCCAGGCACGCTTCCGCGACCCGAAGGTCGCGTAGGCCTGGGACGCCTGCATCGCCTCCCACGAGTCGGTCATGACGTTACCCAGGCGCAGGTCGTCCCGCACGTAGAAGTCACACGGATAGACATCGCCGTTGTACTCGACCACAAAATACTGCCGACAATCACGCCCCGCGGCACAGGTATTGGAGACCCCGTCGACCAGCTGCATGACGATCGTGTCAAACAGCCGGACCGATACGCGTCGCATGTCGCCGCGGCTCCAGCGGTCAAACACGCCGCACAGGAACCGGCCCCATTCGTCGGCTGTGATCGCGAACGGCAGCAACCCACCCGATGCATCGAACTCCACGCACTCGATGTACTGGTGGAAAAGAACGCCCAGGTCAAGCAGGTACTCGTACGTCTCAACCGGTCGATCCACATTGCTGCGGCTGACTAGCGTCAGCACGTTGAAGTCCACCCCGTGCCGCCGCAGGCGTTCGATGCCGTCCAGCGCCAGCGCGTGCGATCCCTGGCCGCCAAGCGTGGGCCGCCCCAGATCGTGGATCGCGGCTGGTCCGTCCACGCTGACACCAACCAGAAAATGGCGCGCGGCCAGATGCGCAGCCAGGCCATCCGTGATCAGTGTGCCGTTGGTCTGCAGTCCGTTGGCCACCTGCGCGCCCGGGCGTCCGCAGGACTGCTGCAACTCCGTGGCCCTGCGAAAAAACCCCTCGCCCATCAAGGTGGGCTCGCCGCCCTGCCAGCCGAATGTGTAGACCGGCTGGGCGGTGGCCAGATAAGACCGGACCACCCGTTCCAGTACCACGTCATCCATGCGGTGACGCGGCGTCTCCGGGTAGAGCTCGCATCGGTCCAGGTAGAAGCAGTAGCGGCACCGCAGGTTGCAGTCCGCGCCCGCCGGCTTGATCAGGAGTGAAAAGGGGTTCACG
>CAZZCT010000406.1:0-2670 GCA_964652365.1 uncultured Lentisphaerales bacterium | reverse complement strand
TAACCCACGGCGGTGGCCGGCCAGGCGATCTGCACCTCCCCGGCGGTGCGGGTCAAGGTCAGCGGCACCGACACCCCCGGAGTCGCCGTTACGGTGACCACGCCTGACAGCGTCTTGGTGGTCGTCCCGGCCGTGGCGCGCACCTGCCAGGCGACGTTGCCGGCGACGGCGAAGTCCCGGCAGACTTCGGGAGACGTTGACGAGCCCTGGCCGTCGCCCCAGGGCCATTCGAAGGTCACCGGCTGGTTGCAGCCACCAAGCACGGCGTGGGCCCGGAACGGCACCGACACTCCGGCCTCAATCTCCGCTGGCGCCACGGCGCCCAGCGTGAGGAGGCAATCGCCTGCGGTCACGGTGACATCCACCACCCCCAGGTTCGAATCGGTGGATCCATCCCAGGCTGCGAACGTGAACCGGTCAGTTCCGACGTAGCCGGGGTTCGGATGGTAGGTGGCGACCCGGTTGCTCAACGCCACGGTGCCGTGCGGCGGTTGCGACACGATTCGGAGGGTCAGGGGATTGTTGTCGGCGTCGGTGGCCGTCAGCGTTCGTGATGCGGACTGCCCGGCGGGGGTCGTCAGGCTGGCGCTGGTGACCGCCGCCGGCCGGTTCGACGTGGCGTCGTCGTTGTCCGGGCCGGGATGGCAGTTGTAGCACCCGACCTGAAACCCGCGCCACCAACTCTTGCTGCCGAAGGCCGACAGGGTGCGGTCAGCGAGCATGCGGGACAGGACGCTCCCACGCAGGTCGGCGCCGTGACAGGACTTGCAGCCGTTGAGATTCGCCTCCGCGGCATTGTCGTGGCGTGCGATCCAGCTCGACCCGATGGGATGCAGGCCGTGTGGGCCACCGGCGATGGCGGTCGGTTGGCTCGTGTGGCAGGCAGTGCATTCGGCGATCATCCCGACGTGACCCTGGATCCGCTGGCTGTACACGTTGTCGTTGGCGTCGGCGCTGGGAAACTCCGCGTGGGTTGAGCCATGGCAGGCGGAGCAGTACAGGCCGCCGTGCCCGCGGGAGAATCGGAACAGCGAGGCACCCGCAACCGGCACATTCGCGTCGGTGGCAAACGTCGGATCCGCCGCCAGCCGCGGGTTGCCCTGGCCGTCGAGAGCCGAGTCGAACCGGATGGCTCCGCTGTTCTTCGTGGCGGTGCCGGTATGGCAGTTCTGGCAGTTGGGCTGGTCCAGCCAGCCGCGCCGGTTGTCGGCCCCCACCCTTTCCATGTTGCCGTGGCACGACTGACAGTCCATCGCCAGCGCGCCCGCAGCATCCACGGCGCTCCCCATGGCGCCGCGCAGACACCGGGTTTCCGAACCCGGGTGGCAGCGGTAGCAGGCCGCGCGGCTGCTGGCGTCGTTGAGCGGTTGTCCGGTCACCGGGTCGGAGACGTAGGCATGCAAGCCGTGAACGGCCTGGGTGAGCGGGGGGAGGCCGGCCTGCCCGGTGCCCGGGAGCGCGTTCGAGGCGTGACAACGAGCGCAGAGCACCGGCGTGCCTCCGGCCCGGGCGGTGTCATACAGCCCGGTGGTCGCATAGCCAGCCGTCTTGAGGGCTTTGAGATACTCCGCGGAACCGCCCCGCAGTTCGTCGTGCAGCCGCAGGATGTTCCAGCGGTAATCCCGCTGCGAATCGCAATCCCAGGCCCAACCGGCGGCAGGCCTCGCGCCCGCCTCCGTGCCGGACGCATGGCAGGCGCGGCAGTCCATCTCGTCCGACACCGGCAGCACCACGTCAGCGCTCGCCAGCACCACGCCGGTGATCTGGTTCCGCGCCACCAGGCGCATCATCGGATAGGCATTGTGCTGCCCGCCGTCATCGAATGGCGTGATCGGAATGCCCTCGGCCGAGAACCACCCCTCGACCACGTCAAACCGCATCGGCTGTGGCACGTTCTGCGCCCCCGGCATGGCGAAGCCGGCCAGGCCGGTATCGACACCCAGCGCCGGCGCGCCGGGAGGCAGGTACAGGCTGCCGGCGTGCTGCCAGAACGTAGTCTTGCCCGCGCTCGTCCGGTTGATCGAACCGGCGGGATCCGCAACGGCTTCGTAAGTCACCGTGACGCAGTCGGCCCCGGTCAGCAACTGGCCCTGCGAGATCAGTTGTGCATGGATGGTGTTGAACGGCGGCAGGATGGAGAACACGGAGTAGTCGGCATCCATGCAGTGCATGCCAAGATCGTTCCATCCCAGCAGCGTTTGGGTGGCAGCGAAAGCAGCGGTGGAGGTTCCGACGGCCCCAGCGAGGACCAGACCAGCAAGCCAGCGACAGGTGTTCACATTTACAGGCTGTGTCCCGCCTCGTCAGGCGGCAACCCGTCGGTTGGCAGATCCGCACCGTTTCTTGGCATCATCAACCGCCCGGACTCACACTCTCGACCGATCCCTCCCTATGCCCCAGTAACAATGCGAATATCCAAGGAGACCGCACACCTATTAGCCAAAGGCAGAGTACCGACGCGTTGGTGATGGAGTCAGGCCCGGTAATGGTGGCGGCAGCCTGGACAGTCCTGGCAAGGGGAGCGGCGTGCAGAATGGCAGGGCCAGGATCACCAGCACCAGGGCCCAGGCGCGTCCGTGCAGAACGGCCATGATGTCACGCAGTCGGACGGGATGCTCGCGAAACTCTCCGCTCATGGCCTGCGTCAACCGCCCTACCGACCAATCGACA
>CAZZCT010000405.1:0-2676 GCA_964652365.1 uncultured Lentisphaerales bacterium | reverse complement strand
TCGAGCAGGCTGAAACCGTTGGTCTCGGCGGCCATGATCTCGGCGCGGGTGACCCAGAAGGAGATGGCGGTCACGCCGGAACTGACCGCGCTTAGCATCCAGCGGCGGATGTCGTCGGCTGTGGGCACACGACCCTTATGAAACCCCGTGCTGACCGGACCACCCTGAAATTCGGCGGCCCACACCGGCACACCGCCGGAACGTCCCTGGCCGGGATTGGCGGAGCGGATGTGGTCGAAGGCGTACGCCGCCGCGGCCGCTTCGGCAAGGAGCGCTGTTTCCCGGGCGAAAGGGCGGGTTCCGCCGTCGTCCCAGCCGTTCATGCAGAACCATGGCGGATAGCACGAAGACCCCAGGAAATCCTGGCAGCGGGCATAGACCCAGTCCTGCCCCGAAGCCCACGCCGGGCCGGCTTTGTGGGCAAACACGGGGCGCTTCAGCGGATCGGCGGCGCGAATCGCCTCCGCCCGCCGCCGGAGGACATAGGCGATCTGCGCGTTGTCCATGAAGGTCTGCCAGGCCAGGTCCACCGCCTGCGGCTGGCGCGAGGCGCGGCTGGGCTGGATCGCCGACCAGGAGGGATACCGGGTGTTCCAGGCGCGATTGAGCGCATCCAGGTCGCCGTAGCGCTCCTTCAGCCACGCGCGCCAGGCGGCAAGTGTGTTCGGGCAAGAGCAGACCGCGTTGCCGACCAGCCAGTCGGCCCAGTAGCCGATTTCCTGCCAGGTATTCCAAACCACGACGTTCTCGAACCGGCCCAGCGTCCGCACGAGATGCGTGACAAACCGAAGCTGGTCGGCCATGGCGCCGGGATGGTCGTAACACGGGCCTGGTTTGCCGTCAGCCGGCAGTGTGCTGGTTGCCTCGTACACGATCGTCCGCCCATCACGGCCAACCATGCGGCAGTCGGGATGCTTCTCGTAGAGCCAGTGTGGCGCCTGCTCGCAGGTGAGCCCGAGGTAGACTCCCAGGTCGAGCGTCGCGGCGTGGGCGATCAGCTCCTCGTACCGCGAGAAGTCGTACCGGCCCTCAGACGGCTCATCGATCATCCAGTTTTCCTGGAGCTTGATCAGGTTGAACCCCTGCTTCTTCAGCAACTCCATGTCGTGCTTCATCTCGGACATGGGCGGCATGGGCTCGCGACAGAGGTGGGAACCGAAGGGAAACACGTTCTGGAATTGCTTTGCGTTCATCGAAGAGCCTCTCCTTTCCGGGATAGCGAGACCAACCGCACCGCCATAAGATTGCCGAACTGCGGACGTCCGTCCAGTGTGACCAACTCGCCGAACATGAACCCGACCAGCGTGCCGGGCGCCACCGGCAGCGGCACATCGAGCAGCCCGCGCAACCCGGCGCAGCCGAAGACCAGGGCATTGGGCTCTGCGCAGAACTCGGCCAGGCGTTTGGCCGCATCGGCGCGGGACACAGCCCGGCACTCGAGCCGCCCATCCGTCGGCAGATCGGCACCGGTGTGAAGCACCTCGCCGTCGAGCCGGCAGTGGATGTTGCGCCCGGCGGCATCGCAAAGAGTCAGCGATTCACAGTCGGTCTCTGCGCGCGCATGGGCGGCCTGCAAGGCGCGGAATGCGTTAGCTGCCGGTATCCAATCGCCATGCTCGCGCAGGTGCGTGATCGTGCGCGGACCCTCGGCGCGAAATTCAAACTTCCGCACGGTGCGATCATGCGCGTTGAGCGTCTCAACCCGCCAGACGCCGTCCGCGAGCAGCAGCACCACCACATCCGCCGCCGCCGGCAGCAGGTCGCCGACGCCCTGTGCGGCCCCAAGCGCCGCCCCGCCGCCCGCCACCGGCACACCCGGCAGCCGTTCGTGCCAGCCCTCCAGGAACGCCTCAACACCGGCCCCCTGCGCGAAGAGGACGATGGCGGCGGCGGGTTTCCAGGCAAGCTGACCCAGCCGCGACAGCACGGCATCATAGGCGCCAGCCAGCACCTCGCTTTCTAATCCGTTGTCCGACCAGACGGTTGCCGCCGCTTCCTCCGGCCCACGCAGAGATCCGCCGCGGCGGTCCCGTGCGAGGTGCAACCAAAGGTTTGTTCATTATCCACCGGCGCGTGGCCGGGGGTCCAGAATGTCAGGTTCCAGGTTTTTGATGATCTCAGCTCTCCGTCTTGTGCGCGTAGTTTCTCGTCGGCTTCTACCGTTGTCCATTTCCTCTTCCCCCCCAATCCACTCCCGGTACCACCAGCCGCTATCCTTCACTGTCCGATTGAGGGTCTGGTAGTCCACGTAGATCAACCCGAAGCGCTGGCCCCAGCCCATGTCCCATTCGAGATTATCGAGCAGCGACCAGCAGCAGTAACCGCGGACCTTGGCGCCGTCGGCCAGGGCGCGGGCAACCTGTTCCAGATGCGTCTGCAGGTATTCGATGCGGTAGGTGTCGCGGATGCGGCCGTCGGTTTCCACTTGATCCTCCCGGGCGATGCCGTTCTCGGTGATGACGATCTCCGGCGCGGCGTAGTCGCGGTGCACGGTCATGATGATCTCGTGCAGTCCCTCGGGGTAGATCTCCCAACCCATGGTCGTGTGCGGCGCGCCGCGCTCGGCGGGGCCGACCCAGCGCCAGCCAATGCCGCCGTCAGGACGGCGCGTCGGCGCGGCGACCACCCGGCTGTAGTAGTTGATGCCCATGAAGTCCGGCCGCGTGCCGATGACCG
>CAZZCT010000404.1:0-2684 GCA_964652365.1 uncultured Lentisphaerales bacterium | reverse complement strand
GCTTGCGGTACTCGGCCAGCGCCTCGTCCAGCTTGCCGAGCTTCTCTTCCAGCGTCCGGGCGACCATCAGTTGGGCGCGGGAGGCTTCCTCGGTCTTCGGGTACTTGGTCATCAATTGCCGCCACTGGCTGATCGCGGCGTCCCATTGTCCCTCGGCAAAGCTCATCTGCCCGAGCAGGAAGGACACGGCTCGTCCCCTGGGGTCCAGGGGGTACTTGGCGAGGAACTCGGACCACAGCTGCCGGGCCGCGGCATAGTCCTTGCGTTGGAAGCGATCGACCGCCTTGGCGTACTCGGTATTGACGATCTCCCGCTGGACGGCATTCCCGGCCGGATGCGTGGGGTGCTTGGCCAGGAAGTTCTTCCACGCCTCCAGGGCCTGGTCGAACTTGCCCTGCATCTTATAGGACACGCCCAGCAGGTTCCACGCGTCGGGGATCTCCTCGGCTTTGGCGTATCGTTCATCGGCCAGGAATTGCGTCAGCGTCGCCGCGGCGTCGGAAAAATGCCCCACGGCCAGATAGCTCTGCCCGATCCATAGCTGGGCCTTGGGCGCCAGTGCGTGCTGGGGATAATTCTCCAGAAAGCGGCGCAGCGCGGCCACGCCTAGCGACAACTGCTCCTCATCCGCGGGCGCCGGCAGCTGGTAGGTCTCGGCCATGCGGAACGCGGCCTGGGGCAGCAGGTCGGAAGCCGACCCTTTGTGCAGGTCCTGCAGGTCCTGCCAGGCCTCGCGAGCCTCGGCGGCCTGGTCGTTGGCCAGCAAGGTTTCGCCCAGCCGAAAGCGGGCCTCGACGACCAGCGCATGATCGACGTGCTCGCGGAGGAATTTTCGGTACAGCTCGACGGCCTCGGCGAACTTGTCCAGCTTCTGCTGGCACTGGGCAATCAGCAACTCGAGCCGCACGCGGCTCTCCAGCTTGGGACCGACGGCCAACGCCCGGCCGTAGAAATCCAGAGCCTTTTCGTAGTCGGGCTCCTGATCCTCCTTGGGCGGCTTGAAATAGGTGTCGGCATACTCGACGTAGATGTCGGCGATTTCCTGCTTGCGGTCCTCGGACAGCAGGAACGCCGCCTCGGCGCGGTACGTCAATTCGGCGTTACGAAAGTCGCCTTTCCGCGCGTAGGCCAGCCCTTTAGCAAACCGCGCCTGCCGCGCCCAGGGACTCGCGGGGAACGCCGTGTTCAGCTGGTCAAACGCGGCGACCGCCTCGTCGTATTTCTTGTCGAAATGCAGCGCCCGGCCTTTCAAGTACGCCAGGTAGTCCTGGTCCAGTGCCTTGTCCTGCGCGGCCGCGTCGATCGCCGCGACGGCTTCGGCGTACTTGCGGTCCTGCAGCAGCTGCTGGACCTGCTCCGGTACCTTGGGGACCGCTGCCAGCAGGCTCCCCGCCCAAACCCCAATCGCGCACGCCATGGCCAACGCCGTCGGTCGTCTCTTCCCGAACATGATGGTTCCCCCCGCAAAGGTACCACTGCGATCACCGCCCCAGCCTCCACCTATACACTAGCGGCGGCAAACGGGGAAGGATTTCCCCTGTTTTACTGGCTGTCCGCGAGATCTCGGTTTCCGCACCATTCGAGGGCTTGGGACTTGGGGATGATCCCCAAGATCTCCACCGCGTGCTCCGTTACGTCGTAGAAGACACGAATCTCGTCGCCTACCCGCATCCGATACTGGGGTCGGGAGTAGCCTCGCAGTCGCTTGATTCGGCTCTTGCTGGCCTTCTTCGGTTCGTGCCGCGAATGCGACTCGATGCTGCCCCGAACCTCGGCGCGAACGTTCGCCACCAGGTCCTCAAAGTCGATCAGGGTCGCTAGTCAACTTTGATGATCGCCACGAGGTCTCCAGGAGCGGATGAGCCACCTGTCGCGTTACTGTGACAATTCGTGCAACTCGCCTCTGCGCGAATTGCCTGATAGTATATGTACCGACCACCAACTCGACGATTGGCGGTTTGCCGTGCATTGGTCTTCATGTCCGAAAATCTTGCAAGGAGGCTCTTTTCGAATTGGTCCCCGGATGATCCATCGGCGAATGATCCATCGGGCCTAAGGAACTGGTATCTCAGACGAGAACGAGTCTGCAGTGTTCTTGAAAGTTCGCCAATCACCTCTTTCTTCACAGGATCTGTCTCCGACGCAAGCCAATGTACCTTGACGAGTGCGTAATCAATCACGTTTGCGTAAACGGCGGTTCGTTCTCTTTGATTCTCCCACGCGAACCACACGCACAAAAGCGTGACGACCACGAAAAGGGTTCGAAGGCTGTATCGAAGGAAACGCGGCATGCACCAGCCTCCCCGAAGTCAAAGCACCTTGAGCCGATCATTGACCAGGATCCGCGGCCACGTCGTGCTGTCCCGCCGAGTTGGCGTCAACTGTCAGACGATTGTGTAAAGCCCGTTTTGTGACGCCAATGACGACCATCGACTTGTCAACAATTAAGGTCAGGACCTCCGTGACGAGCGCGGGGCCGAGCGCCACGAAGGCAACGGCGATCATCAGGAAGGCACCGATCGCAACGCAACGCAGGACGATTTCACCGAAATAGTGGCCGAGGGCGCTTACGGTGGCGACAGCCGTCATCAGAAGGAACAGCGACCGCAGCCCAAATTGGAGCGGCGCGTCGTCAGAGATCGGACCTTCGCGGATGCTCATCACTCGCCTCACGCCGTGTGGCC
>CAZZCT010000403.1:0-2689 GCA_964652365.1 uncultured Lentisphaerales bacterium | reverse complement strand
TCGCGCTCATCGACCAGCTTCTGTCCAAGAAGCACAACCAGAAGGAGCTCCTCGAAGACCTGTTTTCATTGTTATTAACAATGCGCCGCCCCGTCCGGGACCGCCGCATCAGGCTGTTTGGGCACTTCGTAACACGTTGCATAAAAGGAGTTTAACCATGAAACCGTACTACACGCCCCACTCCGCGCAAGCCATCATCCACTCCGCCGCAAATCGCCGTTTCCGCGTTGTTTGTACCGGCAGACGCTTCGGAAAGACCTTGTTCCTTGCTGGCGAGTTGATGGACCTCGGCGGCCATCGCAAGGGCGGCACCTGTCGCGACGAAATGCGACCACGAAACATTAGATTCCTCAAAACGAGGAGTCTAGTGCTCTAGTGCCGGGCGGTGGCCGATGGCGCACAATGCCCTTGTCCGGCGGCCGGGATTCTGGTATACATAACGATCTACCAGCGCGCTCCTCTTGCGCGCCGCGGTGCGGGTGGGCGTACGAAGGGACGACGCGGCATGGATGTGGTTTTTCAGAACGATGTGACACGGTTGGAGCGGACTGGCGGACAGCTCTGGCTGACGCTTGCGCGGCCGCCGGGGAACACCCTTGTGGCGGGCATCTTCGAAGGCTTGCAGGCGGCCATGGAAGCGTTCGAGACCGGCTCCGAGCGCGTGCTTGTCTTCACGGGCGAAGGCACGGCCTTTTCCAAGGGCGCCGACTTGCAGGTGCTGCAGGCCTGCCCGAACCGCGTGGAGATGCAGCGCGAATTGGTCCTCACCAATGCCGTCTTCTCACGCATCGCCCGCAGCCCCAAGCCGACGGTGGCGGCAATCAACGGCTACTGCTTCGGCGGCGGTCTGGAACTCGCCCTGTGCTGCCATTTTCGGGTCGTTCGCGAGAAGACCCGCCTGGGACTGCCCGAGATCTGGGGCGGTATGGTGCCGGGCTTGGGCGGCATCCACCGACTCTGCCGCCTGATCGGCAGCGCCAAGGCGCTCGAGTTGATCGCGTTCGGCGAACTGCTCACCAGCGAGGACGCGCTGCGCCTCGGGCTGGTCAATCGCGTCTTCCCGAAGGCGTCCTTCGAGGCCGAATCCAAGGCCTTCGCCCAGTCGATCGCCACGATCCCCCCCGTCGCCATGGAACGGCTGATTGCCGTGTGCCGTCAGGCGTGGCCCGCGGGCGACGAAGACAATGTCTGGAACGGCTGGGAAGCGTTTCGCGACGTGGCGCCGTGGCTGCAGCGACAGCCGGCCGGGTCTCCCGCGGCGCGCGAGGCGCCTTCCGCCGGTTGACGGCAGGCGAACAAGGAACATCACAAGCACAAAGAGGAGTGTGGATCATGGGTGCAGGCAGACCGCTGACAGCAGAAGAGAAGGTCGATATCCTGAAGGAAATTCGCGAGTTTCTGGCCGAGGAGCTCGACGTTCCGCTTGAAAAGGTGACGTCCGAGAGCAAGATCATTGATGATCTGGGCGGCGACTCGATGATCTTCCTGGAGCTGGTCGAGAAGTTCAAGAAGCGCTTCCAGATCCAGGTCGAGGTGCGGATCGTGGGACGCTACTTCCAGCAGCATCCGGTCTATACTGTTGGCGAGGTGGCCCAGTCCGTCTACGACATCGTCGAAAAGGGCGATGACCTGGTCAAGGATTAGTCATGCAGGCCAGTCATAGCCGTGGAGTGGCCATCACCGGCGTCGGTGCGGCCTGTTGCCTGGGTGCCACCGCACCGGCCTGCTGGGCCGGGATGGTCGCGGGACGTACCGGGATCGGGCCGATCAAGCATTTTGACGCCTCGGGACTCTCCGTCCGTTTCGGCGGAGAGTTGCCGGGCGACTACTACGAACACGAGCGCCGGTTGTTCTCGAAGCGCCTTGAGAAGCAGACGGTGGCCACCACGCGTGTCGGTTGCGTGATCGCTGACGAAGCGCTCAAGGACTCCGGCCTGACGATCGACGGGGTGGGGGGCGATCCCTACCGCTTCGGCGTGATCTCGGGCTCCGGCCGCTCCTCCGACCGTGAGGAACAGGACATCGTTAACCGGCCCGAGAGCCAGTTTGTCATCATCCGGCAGATGACCAACGCCATCGCGGCCTGGGTGTCGATCCGGCAGGGCTTCCGCGGCCCCACCTTCAACGTGGCCACGGCCTGCGCCTCTGGCGCGCATGCCATCACCGCGGCGTTCGGCGAGATCGTCTCCGGCCGCTGTGATGCCATGATCGCCGTTGGCGTTGATGTCATGTTGACGCCGGACAGTATCTACGGCTTCACGCAGTTGCACGCGCTCAGCGAGCGCAACGACCAGCCGCAACAGGCCAGCCGTCCCTTTGACCGCGATCGCGACGGGTTCGTGATGGCCAATGGCGGCGGCGCGCTCGTGCTTGAATCCGCCGAGCTCGCCCTCCGCCGCGGCGCCCGCATCTATGGTTGGCTGCGGGGCGTGGGCAGCACGTCGGAGGCCTACAACATCGTGGCGCCGGACCCCACGGGGGCCGGCATGGCCAAGTGCATGGAGATGGCCTGCCAGTCGGCCGGGGTTCCGCTTAGCGGCGTGAACTACATTAGCGCCCATGGCACATCCACCCACCACAACGACGTCGCGGAGACCCAAGCCATCAAGCTGCTGTTCGGCGACCACGCCCGCAAGCTGGCGGTCAGCTCGCAGAAGTCGATGACCGGACACACGATCGGCGGCGCGGG
>CAZZCT010000402.1:0-2699 GCA_964652365.1 uncultured Lentisphaerales bacterium | reverse complement strand
TACTATGCCAACCTCTTTGACAGGACCAACAGGATTGATAAGATTGGGCGCGAGGAATCTGGAACTCTCGAAAACAGGAAAGGGCGGGCAGGACGCCTGCCTTCCTGAGTTCCTGACGCGAATCGTCAGGTGAATGGGGCGACCGCAACCGGAGTATGTGCAAATGGATGCCAAGCTGATCACATTGAAGAACTGCCGTTTCGAAGTGCTCGCCGATGGGACCGAGTTCCGCGGCCTGGGCCGGGTCTGGATCGGCGACGACCTGGTGCGGTCCGGCCGCCTGCCGCTGCGGGTCCACACCCAGAGCTTCGCCGGCTGCGAGCTGGCGTCGCTGCGCCTGCGGCGGATCGACGTGCAGGCCGACGAGGTGCGCATTCGCCTGGAGGCCTCCTTCCGGGCCATGCCCGTCAAGGTGATGCGCGACCACAGCTTCGACCCGATCCACGAACTGGGCGACTGGGACCGTGACACCGTCGCCGGCACCGGCCGGCTCGACCTGGTGCTCCGACCGGCGAGCGACAGCTTCAATGGCGTCGCCTGCGCGGGCTTCGCCTACCACTGGGAATACCGCAGCCCGAACACGCCGCTCTACTGGCTGCTCGACATGGCCAGCTGGGAGCTCGACGGCGACATCGTGGGGGCCACGGCCTACTCGCAGTCCTCCTGCTCGGCCCCCGTCGTCACCTTCGGCCGCCAGACCGCGTGGACGACCGAGGGCGTGCTCTTCTTCCTGACCGAGAAGGGCAACGAAAACCCGATCATGACCCACAACCTGCCGCGGTGGGCCTCGCACGGATCGTTCGACTACCAGTTCAAGGGCGACCGCACCCTGATCGGCGTGTTCGAGCGCGTGGAACTGATCCGCTCGGTGCTGGTGCGCGAAGCCGGCAAGCCTGAGCTCAAGTGCTTTGACAAGCATCTGTTCGACCAGGCCGGGCGCTATGCCACTTCGGCCAAGAAGATCCTGCTGACCGTCGCACCGCGCTCGGAAACCGACCAGCAGAACCTGTGGACCTGGGTCTCGGACGAGGTGGACCGCCGCGCCCGCGCCGAGTTCGGCATGCAGGAGGAGCCCACCCTGCCGCTGCTCTCCGTGAACTACTGGGACAACTTCACGGTCGACAGCTACTACCGCGACCTGCTGCCCGCGGCCGTCGCCTTGGGCGTCAAGAACGTGTTCGTGGACAACCTCAAGAAGTCGGCCATGACCGAGCGGGGCCCCTTGCCGGGGGTGTTCAACTGGAACATGTGCTGCAACCACGAGTACGAGATTTCGGACAAGCTGGGCGGCGTGGCGAGGGTCAAGGCCTTCACCGACACCTGCGCCCGGCACGACATCCACGTGCTGAGCTGGACCAACAACGATCAGGCTCTGTCGAGTCCGCTGAACAGGGCCGAGCGCGCTACCGGCCCGGACTGCTGGTACGTCCTGTTGGAAGACGCGCGGCAGAAGTACGGCGGGGCCTACATGGGCTGCATGAGCGTGCTCGACTTCAGTGTGCCCGCGGCCCGGAAGTACTTCGTCGAGTCGCACATCCGCGCGCTCCGGGAGGCCGGCACCCACTTCTTCTTCGACAGTTTCTACAACCTGGGCTTCATGCCGATCAGCTACACCGGCCTGCAGCCGCGCACCATGTGGCGCGGTCTGGTGCGGGCCTTCAAGGCCATGCAGGATGCCGGTATGCACCTGCTGATGGAGTCGTTCGGCCCCTGGGCGCAGCCGATGCACGGCCACCCGTCGAGCTACAACATGGCCAGCCTCTTCGCCTGCTACCGCGTGGGCATGGGCAACGACTACACCACAGTGCCCGGGGCCCAGGCGGTCAAGCGGATCAACCCGCGTGGCGCGGACGGTCTCTACTACCAGTTGGCGCACCGCGCCTGCACGGGCATTCCGCTGCACATCGAGGGCCAGCGGATTGACACGGTCTGGGGCCAGCCGTACCGCCAGGCCCTGGCGGACTACCATGCGGCGGTGCCGAACCTGGGCCGGCGCTACCTGCAGGAGGATGGCGGTGCGGTGCTCTGGCACGATGCCGCCGGCCGGCAGGCCACGCTGTTCAACTTCACCCGGCGGAACCTGGCGTTGCCGGGACGGGTACTTGACCTGACGACCGGTCAAGCCCTGGCCCGGCGTGCCGTCTATCCGCTCGAGGCGCAGCACACCTATCGCATTCGCGGCAGCCGCCTGCCGACACGCCTGGGGTGAGTCGCCCTCGTCCGTAACTTGGTCGCCGATGATCGGGAAACGCGCACCGTCTCCCGCAGGCCAACGGCCTGCTTGAACATAGCCCAGGGCAACGCCCTGGGATCACCGCCTACCCGCCGTGACTCCGCAGGCTGAAGGCCTGCTTGAACCTTCACTCGCGTTTGACCATTGCGGCCACCGTCGATATCGCATCGGTACGCGACGACCGGAAGCGAGCGGTTGGGACATGGGGTTTGTCTCGGGTTCAAGCAGCCATACAGGCTGCAATTTTCGGTTGGGAACTCGATTCCCAGGGCGATGCCCTGGGCTATGTTCAACCACCCCTTTGGGGTGGCAACAGCCGACGCACCTGCGTTAGCCTGTACTTGCGCACTGCGCGTGCAAGTTACCCCCGCGATCATTCGCGGCGCAGCCGCGCGGCGGGCTTGCCTATAGCTTGAAGTTGTTGTCCGCAGATTTCGCAGACCTTGGTTCATCCCGGAAACGGGAG
>CAZZCT010000401.1:0-2733 GCA_964652365.1 uncultured Lentisphaerales bacterium | reverse complement strand
CGGTCGGCCAACGCCCAGCCGCAGTCTGAACCGTAATCTGCGAAATCTGCGGACACCAACTTCAAGTTATAAGCCGGCCGCGCGGCTGCGCCGCGAATGATCGAGGTGGGTAACTTCGATGGGCGGCGTGGCCGATGACGATCCCGAGTTCGATAGCGGTTTCCCCACCGCGGCCGGGACAGGCCCGGCCCTCCATCGGCCGGCCGCCGCCCTTGGAGGGGCGACCCTGTGTCGCCCGCGGCGGGGTGAAGTTATAGGCAAGAAAAAGGGTGCGCGAATACCATCGTACCCGCGCACCCCGTCATCAACCTCGCGCTTGCGCGTGGCCGCTTACATCAGGAAGAACATCTCGCCGTAGCCCGGCAGCGGCCAGGCGTCGGCTGGCAGCAGGCCTTCCAACTCATCCGACGCCGCGCGTACCGCGAGCATCGCGGACAACTGGTCGTCCGCCTGGTGGCCGCTGGCGGCGGCTTCCAGCTTGTCGCTGGCCTTGAGCAGCGCCTCGCCGGCGGCCGCCACGCGCTTCGCCAGCTTGGCGACGGACGTCGCCGAGCCCTTCGGCAGACCCGCCAGGGTTCCGCCCAGGTCGCTCAGGTAGCTGAAGGCTGCGGGAGCGATCATGGTGCGGGCCATGCGTAGCAGGCACTCCGATTCCAGTGCGACCGTCTTGTGATACGCTTCGAGGTAGACCTCGTAGCGCGAGTGCAGTTCGCGCTCCGTGAACACTCCGTACTTGCCGAACAGCGCGGCCGTTTCCGGCTTCGCCAGCACTTCGAGCGCCTCGGGTGTCTTGGTCAGGTTGGGCAGGCCGCGTTTGGCCGCCTCCTTCTTCCACTCGGCGCTGTAGTTATCGCCGTCGAACAACACCCGCGTGTGCTTGCGCACGGTGGCCTGGAGTACGCTCTGCAAGGCGGCGTTGAACTCCTCCTTCTTGGCCAGGCGGGCCTCCAGGTCGGTGCAGAGCTGGTCCAGCGCCCAGGCGGTAATCGTGTTGAGCGCGACGTTGGCGCCGCTGCAGCTCATGCTCGAGCCGACGGCGCGGAACTCGAACTTGTTGCCGGTGAAGGCCATCGGCGAGGTGCGGTTGCGGTCCGTCGCGTCGCGCGGCAGCTTGGGCAGCGTGTCGACCCCGATTTCGATGTGGCCGCCGGCCCTGGAGCTCTTGGCGCCGCCGGCACCGATCTGGGTGACGATATCCGTGAGCTGGTCGCCCAGGAAGATCGAGATGATGGCGGGCGGGGCTTCGTTGGCTCCCAGACGGTGGTCGTTCTGCGCGCTGGCCACGGTCGCCCGCAGCAGCGAGGCGTGCGTGTCAACCGCCTTGATGATGGCGCAGAGCACGGTCAGGAACTTGGCGTTGTCGTGCGGCGTCGAGCCGGGCGTGAGCCAGTTCTTGCCGTCCGGGCCGCACAGCGACCAGTTGTTGTGCTTGCCGGAGCCGTTCACGCCGGCAAAGGGCTTCTCGTGCAGCAGGCAGGCGAAGCCGTGTCGCTCAGCCACTTCCAGCATCACCTGCATGGTGACCATGTTGTGATCGATGGCCAGGTTCTGCTCCTCGAACACGGGAGCGAGCTCGAACTGGGCCGGCGAGACCTCGTTGTGACGCGTCTTGGCCGGCACGCCCAGCCGCCACAGCTCGTGGTCCAGCTCATTCATGAACGCCAGGATGCGCGGGCGGATCCGGCCAAAATAGTGGTCTTCGAGCTGCTGATGGCGGGCCGGACGCCGTCCCACCAGGGTGCGGCCGGTCTGGACCAGGTCGGGGCGCGCTTCGAAGAACTTCCGGTCGACCAGGAAATACTCCTGCTCCGGGCCGAGCGTGGCGTAAGCACGCTTGGAGGTGTCCACGCCGAAGAGCTTGGCCAGTCGCTCCAGTTGCGCGGAGAGGGCATGCTGCGACCGCAGCAGCGGGGTCTTCTTGTCCAGCGCCTCGCCGTGGTAGCCGCAGAATACCGTTGGGATGCAGAGCACCGCGCCGCTCGGCGACTCCTTGATGAACGCCGGGCTGGTCGGATCCCAGGCCGTGTAGCCGCGGGCCTCAAACGTGGCGCGCAGACCGCCGGAGGGGAAGCTGGATGCGTCCGGCTCGCCCTGGCTGAGCTCGCGGCCCGAGAACTGCGCCACCATGCCGCCCTCGCGGTCCGGCATGAAGAAGGAGTCGTGCTTCTCGGCCGTCATGCCGGTCAGCGGCTGAAACCAGTGCGTGAAATGCGTGGCGCCCTTCTCGAGCGCCCAGGTCTTCATCGCATCGGCCACCTCGTCCGCGATGGCCGGGTTGAGCGGCTGCCCGCGCACGATGGTCGAAACCAGCGACTGGTAGGCGTTCTCCGACAGGTAGTTCCGCATCGTCTTGATGCTGAAGACATTCTCGCCGAACTGGACATCCTTGCAGGCGCCGCTCGGTTGGTTGGCTGCGTTGTTCATGGTCGCTGTTTCCTTTCGCAAAGTGCCTGCATCGACCAAATGGCCGAGACATTGGTGAAGAGTCTAGCACTGCGCGTGCCAAAACGATAGAAGCAGTGTTTCTGCGATAACCAGGTGCGTCTAAGCACCGGATCACGCAAGAAAACGACAAAACTGTTGCAAAAAGTCTGAGGGCGAATCCAATTTTGTCGAGTCATGCGGTCCAGTCAATGACACCCGAGGCGGCCGCGCGGCTGCGCCGCGAATGTTCGAGGAGGGTAACTTGGATGGGCGGCGTAGCCGACGACAACACGCGGTGGCGATCGGGCT
>CAZZCT010000400.1:0-2750 GCA_964652365.1 uncultured Lentisphaerales bacterium | reverse complement strand
GCGTACACCCGGTCGTTGACATTACCGGGAGCCTATGCTACACTTCGGCCGCGATGCGCAGAGATACCAAGAAGGAGTCGTCGATGAGCCTGCGATGGATGCCCTTCGTGCTGGGCGCCCTGGCGTTTGCCGGTACGGCCCATACGCCCGCCTCCGGGCAGAACAGCCCCCCGTTCACGATCCGCTTCCCGCCGGACGGCGCCACCGTGCGCGAGAAGGTGCCCATTCGGGTGCCGCTCGCCAGTATCCCTGCCGGCGGATACGTGGCCTACGCCGTGGATGGTGAGTTCCGCGTGGCCCTGACGCCGACTTCGGAGCAGCGTGACAAGGCCAAGGCCGGCGAGATGTTCGAGTACATCTGGGATACCAAGGTGCTCGTCAAGTCGCCGAGGAAGCCGAAGACCACGTTGCCTGAAGATGGCCAGCACACCCTGTCGGCCACCCTTTTTATCCCCAAGCCGGGGAACGCGGGCGGCTCCAGCATGGTGGAGACAAGCTCCGTTTCGGTCACCCTGGCCAATGCGATCCCCGCCGGCAACGACGGCATCGCGCTGCGCTACCGGTTTGAGGACGGCTCCAACCGGACCTATGAGCGCACGGGTACCACGTCGATCCTGGCGGGCCTTTCGCAGGGCACGACGGGCACCGGCGACATCGAAGTTGCCTCACAGAATAGCGAGTTGCTACTGGCTGTCGAGGACGTGTACCAGGGCACTGGCCGGGCCATCGTCCGGAACCGCATGACCAAGCTGGCGGTCCGGAACAACGGGCAGGAGACCACGTACCCGAAGGAGACGCTTCCGAAGTCCATCTATCAGGAAGTCGATGGCCAGGGCGTCGTCCTCTACCCGAAAGAGAACAAGGCGAAGGATCCGTTCTGGACCCTCGGTGTTCCGGTCAGCGCCAATCTGGTGCTTCCGATCCTTCCCGCGCAGCAGGTTCGGGTAGGCGACAAATGGAACACCCCAGGCGTTGAGATTGACGTTCCCGGCGTGGCACCCGACAAGCGCCCCAAGGTCACGGTCGAGAGTACGTTGACCCGGCTAGAGTGGCAGTCCGGCCGCGAGACCGCGGTCATCAAGCAGACCTACAAGGGCACCCTGCCCAAGGACAGCCACGTCGTGATCGGCTCGATGCAGATCGATAGTCCCGAAATCAAGTTCGACTGCGACGTGTACGTTGCGTACAAGACCGGCACGCTCATCAAGACCGTCCGCAATCTTGAGATATCCGGCAAGACCTCGCAGGCCGTCTCGTCCACCGGCCTTATGAGCGGCGGCGAGATGGGCGGCGAAATGGGCGGCGCCATGGGTGGTGCGGCCGGCATGCCGCCTGGTATGGGCGGGGCGGCGGGAATGCCGTCCAGTATGATGGGCGGCATGAGCGCTCCCCCGATGCCCACGATGGGCGGGGCCGGCGGACCGATGATGCCCGGCGGCGGTGGACTGGCCGCAGGCGCTCCGGGCATGCCCGGCATGGGCGGCGGTCGCGGCCGAAGCCGGATGGGCGGCATGATGGGCTCCGGCGGCATGCCCGGCATGGGGCGCCGCGGAATGGGCGGCATGCCCGGCATGGGCGGCTCCGGCGCTCCCGGTGGCCTATACGGCATGACCGGCGGCAGCATGGGCATGGGCTCGGCGGAGACATCCAAGCAGGTCACCCTGAAGTCGGTCACTGTGACCGAGCTTCAGATGCCGAAGTAGCCAGAGCATCGTCGCCCCCCAGGGGCATGATCGTGTCGGGCGGCACAGGTGTCAGCATGCTGTGTCGCCCGATGTCTATCTGCCCAGCCTTCTGATCGGAACAACACCTGTATATGTCCACTACGCCAACCGAGACCGAGCACTACGACGAGAAGCGAATGGAGCTCACGGAGCACCTCACGGAGCTCCGAAGCCGAATTATGCGTGCGCTGCTCTATCTCACCATCGGCGCCACGGCCTGCTACTTCCTGTTCAAGCCGATCTACTCGCTGCTCTACTTCCCCATGGAAGTCGCGCTGAAGGCATCCGGAGTCGATGTTCGGATCATGTTCACGCGATTCACGCAGCCCTTCTTCGTGGTTCTCCAGATATCGGTGGTGGCCGGCCTCATCGTGATGTCGCCTCTCGTTACCATGGAACTGTGGGGCTTCGTGGCCCCGGCGTTGACGCCTTCCGAGCGGAAGCCCCTTCGCTATGTCAGCCCGCTGTCGGTAGTCCTGTTCGTCGCCGGCGTCTGCCTCGGCTACTGGGTGGCGCGCTACGCCATGTACTGGTTCCTCGGCTACGTCCGGTGGTTCCCCAAGGGCACTGTGCTCTACCAAGACCCACAACAGCTAGTCCTCTTCATGGTGAAGCTGATGGGCGCGTTCGGCCTGGTGTTCCAGTTGCCCGTGATCTTGATGTTCCTTGCCTGGGTCGGTATACTCACCTCCGCGGGCATGAAGAAGTCGTGGCGACACGCCATCGTAGGGATTTCCTTCGTCGGCATGCTCGTCACCCCCAGCAATGATGTGTTCACCATGCTTGTGATGATCATTCCTGTGATCGTCCTTTACGTGGCCAGCATCGGGCTTGTTCAGCTTGTTGAGAAGAAGCGCGCCAAGCGCCTCGCAGCACTCTAAGCCTGCCTGCATCGCTGGGCGCTCGCAGCGCACGAATGGGATGGAGATGCGGACACGAGCACAACGCAAGGGCGGACCTTCGCCCACCGCAAGGTACAGCTTGGCCTGCCTCGCCCTCCTGATCGCGATTGTGGCGATCGGCTGG
>CAZZCT010000399.1:0-2762 GCA_964652365.1 uncultured Lentisphaerales bacterium | reverse complement strand
GCAACAGCGCGGTGCGGTGTCCCCAGGTGAGCGCGCCGAGATTGGTCACCGTCGGCGCCGTCGCCGCCAGCGTCTGCGACAGGGACGCCTCTTCCGTGTTGCCGTCGTAGCCCAGGTTGACCCGGTCGCCGTTCGGCGCGGGTTCGCGGCCATACGGCGAATTCGTGTCGCCCACGTCGATCAGCGCGCTATGCACGGCGCTCGTGCCCCAACCTCCGCCCGTGAAGTAGCCATTGGTATAGTTGCCCACGGTGGACTGCAGGTGATAGTAGGTCGAGTCCACGAACCGCGGACCGGTTGCCGGCGTGACGCAACCCTGCACGCTGTCGTTGTTCGGCGTCGTTCCGATACTCGAGTACCAGACGTTGGGCATGGTCCCCGGAGAGCCCGGGAACGACACTAGGTCGGCGTTCGCATGCCCCCAGATGATGCAGTTGGTGATGGCCGCCGTGCCGGCGAAGTAACCGATCCCGTTCGTGTAGTTGTTGACGATGGTGCAGTTCACAAGCGTTGCCGTCCCGGAGGCCAGGTAGAGACCGTCTCCGATATTCCCGGCACTGTTCCGGTTCGAAACCACCAGGCAGTTGATCAACGACAGTTTTCCCGCGTTATTCCCCCCGCCTCCTGTGCAAGCCCTGTCACTCGTGTTCCCTCTGATCACGGTCTCCATGAACTCGAGTGTGCCGGCGTTGTGGAATCCGGCGCCAGAGCGGGCATCGCCTGTGCCCCCGGCGCCGATCGAATTCTGCACCAGGAACGATCGGCTCAACCGCAGACGGCCGGACCGGGAGACATAGATACCACCGCCAAGATCACCGGCACCGGGTAACGAGTTGTTCGCGATCGCCGTGTTCGTCACCACCACATCGCCCCAGTCGAGGCGAATGCCGCCGCCGGCGCCACCGCCACCGGTGTTGTTGGTGATCGTACAACCTGCGAATGTCACACTCCAGCAGTTGGTCAGGTACACGCCATTGCCTCCGCTTGCGGCGTTGAGGCCGTCCCGAATTGTGACCTGCTCAAGTGTGCAGTTCGTGATGCCGGACATTGTCAGGACGCGGACATTCCCCACTGTCCGTTTCAGTTCCGTCACCGCGTTGCGCGTGCCCGGATTGCTGCCGCCGGTTCCGGCCTGGGCATCATAGCCGCCCCTGATCGCGATATTCGTGGCGTTCTGCCAGATGAGGAAGGCATTGGTCGGATGCCCTGGCACGGTCCCGCCGATGCCGCCCGCGAACGTGTGCCCCGCCAGGTAGATCGTGTCGCCCGGCTCGGCACGGTCCAGGGCGGTATGCACCGCCGTGTAGGCCGTGATCCAGTTCGTGCCGGCCGTGTTGTCGCCGTTCGTGGCCACGTAGAGATACGATGGGGTCGGATGTGTGCTGAAACTCGCCACGTCGGACAGCACCTCCTGCACCCGGTTCGATGCCACCACGAGGTACTGGTAGTCTGTGCCGGGGGTCAGACCGGCGACGGTCACGCTGAACGCGCCGTTCTGTTCGGCCCGCGCGGTCTCGCTCGTGGTCGCGCTACCAACCGCCCAGTAACGGAAGCAGGCCAGCGCCTTCGGGTAGCCGGTATCGATCACCTGTCCGTTGAGCAGGGCCGACCGGTGTCCAACCACAGTCGCCCCGAGATTCGTCACCGCCGGCGCCCTGTCGTCCGGAACGAGCGTCATGGACGCCACTTCCGTGTTCCCGTCGTAACCCATGTTGATCCGGCTGCCGTTCGGCGCCGGCTCCCGGCTGTAGGGCGAATTCGGATCCCCCGCGTCAATCAACGGGCTGTCCACAGTGTTGGAGGCCCACGTCCCGCCGGAGAAATACCCGCCGGTGTAGTTGCTGATGGAGGACTTCAGGTGGTAGTACGTCGTATCCGCGAACAGAGGGTCAACGGATGTGCAGCCCTGCACGCCGTTGTTCTGCCCGTCCCCGATGCCCGAGTACCAGACGTTCCCCAGCGGCACGGACACCAGGTCGTTGACGCTGTGCCCCCGCACGATGCAGTTGGTCATCGCGACCGTGCCGCTGACATACCAAATAGCCACTTTGTTGTTCGTGGCGATCGTGCAGTTGACAAAACTTGCGGAGCCGCCTCGCAATTCGATGCCGTCGCCCGTGCCCCTATAGTCTGTGTTCCGGATTGCCAGGCAGTTGCGCATCCGCAGCGTGCCCTGGTTGACGCCCGCTCCGCCGCCGGTCGAACCGCTAGTGCTGGGGTTCTCGTTACTGTCCAACACGGTTTCGATCAGATCGAGCGTGCTGCCGCCGGCAACCCAGAAGCCGCCGCCGCCGCCGGCGTTCCAGGCTGAACCGTCTGCCCGGTTCTTCCGCAACACCGACCGCACGACGGTCACCGAACTGTTGCCCAGGAGATAGAGGGCGCCGCCCCTGTGCCCAGGATCAAAACTGCCAGTGCCCTGATTGTTGGCGAAAGTCGTGTTCGTCACCACGACGGAACCGCCATGTACTGTCATGGCCCCGCCAATGACACCGGCGGTGTTGACATTGTTGGTCAACAGGCAGCCGGAGAACGTCACATTCCAGCAGTTCGTCAGGTACACGCCGACGCCGTGCTGGTTGCTGCCGTCCCGGATCGTCACCTGCTCGATAACCGCGTTCGACACGGAGGTCATCTTGAGGACGCGGAAACTGCCGGCCGTCCTGCGAAGGGCTGTGGGGTAGAGAGAGGAATCGCGCGTGCCCGGCAGATTTCCATCCAGGGGGTCTGACTGGTATCCGCCACTCAGCGTGACGTTGGTC
>CAZZCT010000398.1:0-2772 GCA_964652365.1 uncultured Lentisphaerales bacterium | reverse complement strand
CTTTGAGCTTCCGCACGTGCGCGTCGCCTCACTCGGCACCCTGAAGGTCCATCTCTACGACGACGCCAACAGCAACGCCGTGCTCGACGCCGAGGAGGCCTTCATCTCGCAGACGGTCAACGTCACCAACCACCTCTGCGCAGTGCACTTCGATGTCTCAGGCACCACCTGGGACAAGGACGGCGATGGCATGCCCGACTTCTGGGAGCACCGTCAGGGACTCTCCTGGACCAATGCCGCCGACGCCATCGAGAACCCCGATGCCGACGCCCTGATCAACCTGCACGAGTCCTGGGCCGGCACCGACCCCTGGACCGCCGACGGCACCAACACGGCGCTCGCCAGTGCTGTCCTGGCGATCGACAGCCGCATTGCCGGCCGCAACCCGACCAACGCCCTGCCGATCTTCGTGGACTACCTGGCCAACGCTGCCAATGGTGTCTTCATCCGCAACACCAACTGCTGGGCCGCCGACATCGACCTGACCTGCTGCAGCCCGTGGAATAGCTTCTCAGGCCAGTACCGCGCCGGCACGCTGATCAGCCCGCGCCATGTCCTCTTCGCCGCCCACTTTGACCAGATTCCCACCAACAGCATTCTGAAGTTCGTAGACCGCCAGAACAACGTGATCGAGCGTCGGTTGATCGCGAAGAAGCAGCACGAGGACTACGAACATTACTACCCCGACCTGACAGTCGGCCTGCTCGATTCAAGCGTGCCTACCAACGTAATATCACACGCGCTCGTCCTGCCATCCGGTTACGCAGCTCACTTTGGCGACGGCCAGCAGTTGCCGATCTTGCGTACTGACCAGGAGGAGAAGGCTCTCGTAGCGGAGGTTGAGTCAGTTGCGTCGTTGTCAACAGATGAGAAGCTTGCTTCTTTTGACATGCCTGTTGGTTCGGCTCGTTCGGACTTCGGGGAACTGCTGCAAGACGGCGACTCTGGAAATCCGGCATTCCTTATTGTAGGCGATCAAGTTATTCTGCTTACGGTTGCAACCGGCGGTGGCTCAGGAATTGGCACGGCAGTGACCGTGTTTACTCACGACATCAACCAACTCATGTTGTTTCTGGGAGGCGGGCACACGCTAACCGAAGCGAATCTGTCGGCATACACTTCGGCTGGCGAGTGAAAGGTACACTCACGGTTCTATCCAAGAGGGGTGACATGAGCGCGTTTACAAAGTGTTTCTGCACTAGCATCATTTGGTTAGCAACTTCATCGTTGCTGTGCGCCGCTACCGTTGTGTGGCCGGCTGCTGGCCTCAGCAGTTTTGGTGGCTACGAAATGGTCTATACTGACTTGTCCCCTGATGGCGGCGCGGCTGTGCTCATGTCGATCACCGAAAGTGGTGATGGCGCTGTGTTGGCGGCCGAGGGATACACGACTGGGGATGGTTGTGTTTGGTACCAAGTTCAACCTGGGGGGCTAATCCACGCGGCCACCCTATCGAGTTCGGAGCCGTTTTCAGACTCAAGCACGGGGGAACTGAGTGCGTTCGACATAGCGTATGATGATGTCTTCTACTTGGCATTCGCGCTCAACGACCCCTATCCATTGGACACCATCACGTACGGCTGGGTGGCGCTGCTTTACGACGGCACGACGCTCACGATGGTGGACAGCGCGGCCGAGACCAGCGGGGTCGGGCTCTATGCCGGCACCTATTCGCCCATCCCCGAGCCAACGACGACCTGCCTGTCGCTGACCGGACTGGCGGGCCTGGCGGCCGGCCGGCGCTGGTCACGACGCCGTGCACCGCGCGCATTGACATCTTCCTGATCTCGCGAGCCATGGACCGTCTATGAACTCGTCATCCGTGGTGCGGTGTATCGTTTGGACGTTGCTCGCCATGGCAGACTATGCATCAGCAGCGAGTGTTATCTGGCCTGGAGCACACCTTTCACAGCTCACGCCGGATGCCTACGTGATCTCTTCGGATGCCGCAGGCGACGCCGGGGGAGCCGGCGTGTGGTTGCACATCGAAGGTGACGCTTCTGATCCTACTCTCGTCGCCGAAGACGCCACGATTGCCGTCGGCCTCATCTTCTACGAGACCGATCTAGGAGAGCCCGTGGACGGCGATGCTGTAATTGCCGCCGACCCGTTCGCGGAGAATCTCACCTACACGATGGGATCGCTCGACATGGTCGTGGACCAGATCTTCTACCTGGGCTTCTGGCTGGGGGACACGCCAGGTGGCGTTGACAGCATCTACGGCTGGGTGGCGCTGGTCTACGACGGCACGACGCTCACGCTGGTGGACAGCGCGGCCGAGACCAGAGGTGTCGGGCTCTATGCCGGCACCTACACGCCCATCCCCGAGCCGGACACGGCCGGCCTGGCGCTGACTGGTGTAGCGGTCCTGGCGGTCGGCCGACGCTGGCGACGGCGTCGTCAATTACACATCGGGCCTTCCTGATCTCGTGAGTGCTACAATCTCAGGCAGCATGACCAACCGCACGCCATACGCAGGCGCCTTCCGGGCCGGCTGCTCGTTGACCGCCGACGCCTCGGCGCTGCTGGCCGTGACCAACGTGACGGTCGGCGGCTGCTTTGAGCTTCCGCACGTGCGCGTCGCCGCGGCCGGCACGTTAATGGTTCATCTCTACGACGACGCCAACAGCAACTCCGTGCTCGACGCCGAGGAAGCCTTCATCTCGCAGACGGTCAACGTAACCAGCCACCTCTGTGCCGTGCACTTTGACGTCTCGGGCACCACCTGGGACAAGGACGGCGATGGCATGCCCGACTTCTGGGAGCACCGTC
>CAZZCT010000397.1:0-2790 GCA_964652365.1 uncultured Lentisphaerales bacterium | reverse complement strand
GGATTTGCTGCACCTGATCATCGGTCAGTACGTTGATTCTGAACGCCGGAACAAACGGTTTCATGGCCATGCTAGTATCCTCGCCTTTCCTGTTTCCCACACGAACTCCGACTCCCAACGGGCTCGTTCCGGAATTGTCACCAATTCCGCTCCGGCCCTCTCATGTTAAGCATGCTCCACACAAAACTACTCAGGTGTTCAGGAGACAGAATCAGAACAACAAATGCAAGAATCATCTCTCGCAGGGCAAGGAAAAGACAGCCGTACACGGCCACATGACTAACGTTTATTCTGGTCTCCTGCCTCCTGCCTCCTGCCTCCTGAGCCGTGACGTTTCTTGTATTTCACCTGATCTCTGCGCCCATTCTAATCGATCATCACGCGAAGATTGATGTCGTCGGTTTCCCGGTTCAGCGCGATATCGGCAAACAGACGCGAGCCACCGCGGCGCAGCACAGCCCCGGCAGGGCCGCCCTCCACACGCACGGCGCGTGTCTGCAACGGGAACGGACCCACGCGAATACCGGCCACCCGGACCGGACGTTCCGCCGTCAACTCCAGTTCATATCCGCCGTCCATCCGTTGATAGATCCAGTTCACGCGTACCGTTTCCGTGCCGTTGGCCGTCGCCACGGCAATCGGATAGCCGCGCACGCCGAGACGCTGCCAGCCGTCGGGCAGCCGCGGAACCAGCCGCAGCCCGAGATCGGGCCGCAGGTCATCCAGACCGAGCACAAGGCGCACGCACTTGACGATCTCCGTCTGCTGGAACGCGTTGCCCAGGTCCGTGTGCCGGTACCAGAACCGGCCCGACGGGTGATAGGTGACGCCTTCGGGCACGAGATAGCTTTGCTCGCTGTGGTGGTACGAGAAACGCGCCGCCCACTTCAGGCACTCGGAGTAGTCCTCCACCTGATCCAGCAAGAGCGCTGTCTGCGTGACGAACCCCTGCCCGTACCCCATGGAACCGCCCATCATGGGCGAGAAGAAGGTCTCTTTCTGAGCCTCGTAGGTATTGGCCCACAGGGGCAGCGCATCCGGCGCCGTCTGCGCCGGATCGTAGCCGTCCATCTCCGCCATGAGCAGCAGGCTGGCCAGCCGCTTCAACTCAGACGGCCAGTTGTTTGTCTCAGGCTCGCACCAGATCTGGCCATGGCGCGGATGCGTGGCGATAAACCGCTGCTGGATTCCAGACTGCAGCCGGTCGGCATGCTCCCGCCAGTGCCGGGTCAGGCGCTCATCGCCCATAGCCTGCCCCAGCCGGACGAACGCGCGCAGGGCGGCGAGGACGTAGGCGTTGGAGTAGAGATCGTAGCCGGCCTGCCGCTCGTAGGTGGATTCCGACTCCGAGCAGAACACCCCGTCAAAACCGGACTCCACCGGCGCATCCATCTGCCAGCAAAGCCACTCGGCCGCATCCTCCAATTCGCGCCGGTGCGCTTGCAGCCAGGCCAGATCCACGACGCCATGGTGGTAGAGGCGATAGAGCATCAGCATCAGCGAAGCGTGCCCGTCGTTCTCGCGCCCCTTGACATACTCGTCGAAGGTGATCCCCTCGTAGCTCTCCGGCCAGACGCCGAGATCCGAGGCGTTGACGATGCGCTTCCAGTGCGGCCGCTTGAAGATGGGCGAAGGGGCATACAGACACCGCAGCAGCTTGTCCGCGGCCTTGACGCAGCGCTCGCGCTCGCCGTGCTCGATCAGCTCGCACAGCAGGCGGCCGATGTCGCGGCTCCAGATCTGGGTGTGATAGACGCCAAGCCGCCGGAAGGTGCCGATGCCGCAGTAGAAGCCATAGCATGGCGCATCCCGGGTCGAGGTGTGAATGGTTCCATCCGCCTCGATTTTCTGCGTGGCCATGTCGTGGATGTTGTGATGGTAGACGTTGGCCAGCAGTTCGGCCTCCGGCGCACCTCCCAACTCGACTCGGGGGCCCGTATAGCCTGCCGGCAGATCGGGCGGGAACGTGGCGGGGATCTCGTCGAGGAACTGGTAGAGCCGCCGCGCCAGCCGGTCCACAGCCGGATAGTAGCGCTTGTGCAGGTAGAAGCGCTCGTCCGTGAACCGCCACCCCTCGTCCGGGACATCTTCCGCACCGGTCAGCACGGTCACGGCGGAGATCCCCACGCCCGCCGAGCGACTCCCCCAGGGCGCGATGGTCACCTGCTCCAGGCGGCGATCACGCGTCCGCACCGCCAACACGTAGCGGGTGAACTTC
Organism: uncultured Lentisphaerales bacterium; assembly: GCA_964652365.1. Taxonomy (GTDB): domain Bacteria; phylum Verrucomicrobiota; class Kiritimatiellia; order RFP12; family CAZZCT01; genus CAZZCT01. Next base: position 572 of record CAZZCT010000397.1, on the reverse strand, counting down.
TCGCCGGAGGGGTTTTCCCGCAGCCAGAGCGACTCGTCAAGCAACGCGCACGCCGCCGGATCGGAGTCGAAAGGCTCGCGATACGGGGCGAACATCGGGAAGACGCTCCCCTCGTGAGGCTGGATGGCGGTGAACGTCTCGTAGTTCCAGACGTTGACGCCGAAGATCAGCGGGATGACGTCCTGCTGGTTCCCCCCGTACAGCAGGTTGATGCGGCCGATCAGGTCGCCCAGATAGAGCTTGTTCTGGAAGGCATGGTGCCTTTCTCCGATCCAGCCGGTTTCCCCCGACGCGGACTGTGTCACCATGCCGAGAAAAAAGAGCGCCCGCGCCCGGGTGTTGACCGGCAGCGGTTGCCCGTAGGGAAGTGGCGTGACGCGCCCCGCTTCGCGGGCTACGCGAAACGGCACGCCGAACAGTTGCAGCGCCTCGCCGGTCCGTCCGGACAGTTCCAATTCACGGTAGGTCATGGCATGTCTTTCACTTCCCGCCCGCCTTATACCGTACAATCACAATACCCGACCCGCCTTTGCCGCCGGCGCCGCTTTGCCCGCCGCCCCCGCCGCCGCCGC
>CAZZCT010000396.1:0-2807 GCA_964652365.1 uncultured Lentisphaerales bacterium | reverse complement strand
CGTCTGCGGGGGCCTTCCGCTCCCCCTCGCTCATCAACTCTCGCAGTTTAGGGTCTGGCGGTCGCGGTTGACGCCCCCCCCGCGAATGTCATATTGTACGACATATCTACGATCTCGATGACCTTGATCGGACCGTCACGGCCATCTGCATCGCGCGGACCACGAAGCGGCGGGTCGCCCTGGACATCCGGTTCCACGAACGCCTGCTGGCCATGACCCGCAGCGACGTGCTGATCCGTCTGGGCGGCCTGCTGCGTTACGACTTGGACCGCAAGGTGGCGGACGAACCGCGCGGCGGCACGCGGATGGCGCCGACCAGATTCCTGCGCAACCACGCGGCGGTGCTACAGGCCTTGCGCAGCGGCGAGGCCGAGGCGGTCCGGCGGGCCTTCCGCAACCACTTTCTGGCTGAGTGACGTGCGGCGCCGTGCCGCGTTTATGCTGCATGACAAGAAGGAGACTCCAATTGAATACGACCCGAACCCAAGGCTTGATTGCCGCTCCCCCCACCGCGTTCCGTGAGACCGGCGCAGTCGATCTGCACGCCGTCGCCCCCTTGGCCGCCCACCTGCGGCAGCAGGGCGTGGCCGGCGTCTTTGTGAACGGCACGACTGGCGAAGGCCTCTCCCTGACGATCGAGGAGCGCGAGCAACTGGCGGCCGAATGGCGGCGTACCCTGCCAGCCGGAATGAAGCTCTTCATCCACGCGGGTCACGACTGCCAGGCCGACGCCGCCCGGCTGGCGCGACACGCCCAGGCGATCGGAGCCGATGCGGTGGCTGCAGTGGCGCCGTCGTTCTTCAAGCCGGCCGGTGTCGAGGCGGCCGTTGAGTGGTGTCTGCCGGTGGCTGCCGCCGCCCCCGCCATACCGTTTTACTACTACCATATGCCGTCGATGAGCGGCGTCACGTTGAGCGTCGCCCGCTTCCTCGACCGGGCTGCAAGCTGCATCCCGAATCTCGGCGGCGCCAAGTTCACGTTCGAGGCCATGGCCGACTACCAGGAGGCATTGGAGTTGGCGAATGGTCGTTTCGATGTGCTGTGGGGACGTGACGAGATGCTGTTGGGAGCCCTGGCCACGGGAGCCAAGGGGGCCGTGGGATCGACGTACAATGTGATGGCGCCGCTCTTCCGCGCACTGATCGGCGCGTTCGAGGCCGGCGACCTGCCCAAGGCCCGCGCCGTCCAGGCCCGGGCAATTGGGGCCATCAACCTCCTCGTCGCGAGCGGCAACTTCTTCGCGGCGCTGAAGGCCGTGCTGCACGCCCAGGGCGTGCCGATCGCGAGCCGCGTGCGCAGCCCGCTGATGCCCCTTGCGGCGGAACGTGTCGCATCGGTCGCGGCGGCCGTACAGGCGGTGCTGCGCAGCCCCGCAGATTGACGAATCATGAGGAAGTCGCCATGCTCGACAAACAGGATCTCTTCCAAGCCCGCCAGAACGGCTACTGGACCTGCCGGATTCCCGGCCTGGCAGTCACACGGAACAACGTGGTGCTGGCCACGGCCGAGGCGCGCCCCGGACAGGGTGGCGACTATGATTTCAACGACATCCTGCTGCGGCGCAGCACGGATGGCGGCACGACGTTCGGGCCGATCGTCAAACTGGTCGACCATACGACCTACGGTGACGGCCCGGCCAGCAACTTCGTGATGATTCCCGACCGCGAAAGCGGCCGCATCGTGGCGCTTTTCTGCCACGACTATGCCCGCGCGTTCACGCTGCACAGCGCTGACGACGGCGCGACGTGGAGCACGCCCGTCGAGATCACGGAGGTGTTCGCGCGCTTCCGCGCCGACTACCCCTGGCGGGTGTGCGCCACCGGACCGGGTCATGGACTGCAGCTGCGCTCGGGGCGGATGATCGTCCCGGTCTGGCTCTCCGATGGCAGCGGCACCGAGATGGGCAAGCATCGCGGGCACCGGCCGTCGCTGGTGACGCTGGTCTACAGCGACGACGCCGGCCGCACTTGGGAGCGGGGCGCAATTGTCTGCCGGCATGGCGAGGAGGTTGCCGGCGTGACGGTCGTCAACCCCAGCGAGACCATCGCGGTCGAACTGGCGGATGGCCGCGTGATGTTCAACCTGCGCAGCGAATCGGCCATCCACCGGCGCCTGGTCCTGACGAGCCGCGACGGCCTGTCGGACTGGCGCAGCCCGCGCTGGGATGCGGCGCTGCTTGAGCCGATCTGCATGGCCAGCCTGGTCCGCCAGGACTGGCCGGACGGCAACCGCCCGGGGCGGTTGCTGTTCGCCAATCCCGACAACCTTGAACAGACCATGTCGCAACACGCGTTTGACCGCAAGCGGCTGGCCGTGAAGTTGAGCACCGACGATGGCGCAACCTGGCCGGTCTCCAAGGTGATCGAGGAGGGGCCGGCCGGCTACAGCGACCTGGTGGTGCGACCCGACGGCACGATCCTGTGCCTCTACGAGTGTGGTGCCGGCGGCCACATGTACGACACCGGCTGCCTGCGCCTGGCGAAGTTTGGACTGGAGTGGTGCGCGCAAAGGTGACAGAACATCGAACGTCGAAAGAGGCTCCGGAAGTCGACGTTCGATGTTGAATGCTCGATGTTGGACGTTCATGTCCCGTCCGGCTGTACATTGACACTTCACAAACGAGAGGTGGGTGTCCGTGCGTGTCGTAGTAAGGTATAGTGAGGCGTTCAAGCTGCAGGTCCTGAGGGATTTGGAGGAAGGGAAGTTCGCGTCGCCGGCAGGGGCAGCGCGGGCGTACGGGGTCAGAAATCCAGGCATGGTGTCGTACTGGGCTCGGAAGTACGGGAAGATGCATTTGGTAGGAAAGG
>CAZZCT010000395.1:0-2810 GCA_964652365.1 uncultured Lentisphaerales bacterium | reverse complement strand
GGAATGGCGAAATTGCGAAGACTCCCCGCGGGGTATATGGGTATGGGCGGAACGGGCCAGGGCGTTTCCGGTGCGTTTGGGAGCGTTGTAGGGCCAGTTCACGCCCCCCGCGGAAATCCCGTTTGGGGCGTTTGTGGCCGCGGGACGCCGCCCCCGTCAGCGCCGCACCTTGACCACGAGCCGGGTCGTGCCCTTCGCCATCACGTGCTCCAGGTACGGCCCCCACTTCCGCTCGAGGTACGCGATCTCCCGGGCGTGGCGCTCCGACGAGCGGTTCGAGGCGTTGCCGCCGGCGCCGCCGAAGCGGGCACGATGCGCGAGCACGGGTCAGGCCGGTTGGGCATCCGGCTCGCGGGTCATGAAACGGTGGCCACAGTACCGACACTGCCTGTAGTGCAGGGTGTACCCGTTGCGAGGGCGGGTGCGGTACGTCGGCGTGTGGCAGCAGCCGCAGACGATGCACTCGCCCGGAGCACGTTTCCCTGACTGCAGTGCTGACAAGGATAGTCTCTTGCGGGTAGGCGGCTTGGCATCTTCCATCATGGGTACATCCTCTGTAAGTCACTGAGTCTGATCCGGGGCTTGCGGACCGGAACCGCGGCGCCGGTGGTGCCGGCCAAGGCTGCGCCGCACAGGCTGGCCGCGGCAGCGCTCATGGCCACGCAGTCGAGCCAGTGGTTGGCGGCCACGCCGGGGCGGGCGTGCCACTCATCGAGGCTGCGGCCGTTGGCGGTCACCCGCGTTGGGATTTCCGCCGTCAGGTGTGACGCGAACATCTCGTGCACGTGCGGCTCCCGACCGAACAGGCTGAGCGCGCCGACATCGCCGACGGCGATGCGCCAGCGGGCCTGCAGAAACGTCTTCCAGTAGTTGGTGTCGAGGTGCGCGAAGCGGAGCCCCTTCTGCGGCGGGGTCAGGTACCAGTGCCAGCCGAGCCGATCGCCGGGCCGGCGGTTGTACTCCGCCATCGGCTTGCGGGCCGCGGTGATGCCGAGCCCGCGTGACGGCAGGAGCACGGCGGCATGGGGCGAGTTGCGGCACACGTCGCAGACCTGGTCCGGCTTGAAGCCGGCGTCGATCAGGACCCGTTCCACGCGCATCTCGCCTTGGTCCTCCCGAACCCAAGTTCTCGCGCACAAGCCATCGGTCAGGTCCAGGAGGGCGTGCCGCACGGTGGCCTCCGAGCCCAGGCCCGCGTACTGGCGTGAGAGCGGCACGGGCGGTTTGTCGTGCTGCCAGAACGGCCGGTGCTGGTCCGGCCAGGCGCCATAGTCGATGACCCAGCCTGAGAACCCATCGCCCCACGCGCACACCACCCAGTACAGAATCTCGTCATGGACGTCGATGGCGGCGGTCAGGTGTTCGGCCTTGAGTGGTGCGGTCCCCCTGGCAAGCAGGTTCACCTTCGCTCGGATCTGCTCGAGCGACACAGTCTCGTCGACACCGGCCACGGCAGCGACCGGGTCGTTCTGATACTCGGCATGGAACGCAGCTTCGTTGCGCAGTTTCAAGTTCATCGCGTGCTGCAGCGCTGAGATTTCGCCGGGGTTGAAGCGCGCTGGCCAGGCGACCACCGCGCCATCGTCCATGGCGGCGCGGTTGGCTCGGTAGAGCTCCGTCGCCTCCTCGCCCTTGCCGTCCGCGCGCAGGGACTCGTTGCGCAGCCTCGCGTACTGCGTCCACAGCCGCTCGTTCGTCGGGAACTGGTACACGAGCTTGGTGCGGTCGCCATGCCATTCCGGGTGCAGGGTTCGGTCGAGGAGCTGGTCGGCCAGGTCGCCGCACTGAATCACGGTGCACGGGATCACGACCGCGATCTTCTTGCTGGGCCCCGCCAGGCCGAGCACGGCGCCGTTGATCACGCCCAGGCGTTCCTGGACCTGGCAGAACGACTTGGCGGACTGGTCGGTCTGTGGATCGTCGATAATAGCCAGCGACGGGCGTACCGACTCGCCGTTGGGCAGGACGTGCAGTGACCCGCGGACGCTTTCCAGGAGACCCGACGTCCGGACGATCGCACCGGAGCATCGGCTGCCAGGGATGGTCGGCAACACGATCTGGTTGGTCGCCCACTCGATGTGCGTCAGTCGGCCGTAGTACCGCTGCCCGCCGCAGCGCCGGCTCTCGCCCTCGATCGCCCGGATCGGGAACACGGCCTCGGGATAGTCCTGCAGCAGCAGCTCGTTCCCGGACAGATGCGTCTTCAGGTTTTCGAGAGCAGACAGGGCGAACTCTGCCGTCGCGGAGATCAGGAATACGAAACGGTGCCGGCCGGTCAGCAGCGCCCAGAGCGCGGCGGCTTGGCAGAGGGTGGTCTTGCCAAAGCCGCGGGGCATGGCCACGGCGAACTGGTCGCCGTCGATCACCGCGCGCTCGATCTTGTCAATCACCCGCACATGATCACGGCTCCAAGGCAGGTTGAAGATCAGCGGGAAGTAGGTCTCGCAAAACGCGCGGAAGCTGTCGTCGGCAGCCTGCCGGCGTCCGTGGTTAAGTACCGGCGGCAGCGGCCCGATCTCCTGGCCGGCTGCCGTGATCGCGGCGATACGCGCGCGGGCACTCGCCATACGTCGTTGGTACCTGATGATAGTCATGCGCGCGTTGCGGACTCCTTGGCGTCACATCTCTCGGGTTTCGGCGTAGGCATCAGCCGGCCTTCGGCTTGCCCGCCGAGCGCCCGGCCTGGGTGCAGCAGTCGAGGGCGTGGCTGGCCGTGGATGAGGCGAGGGTGCGAGGCGGTCGTGGGACTCGCGCAGCATCGGCCGACCAATAAAGTCGGGGGGTGGGGTTGTTCCCCGTGGGGGTATTCG
>CAZZCT010000394.1:0-2818 GCA_964652365.1 uncultured Lentisphaerales bacterium | reverse complement strand
CCACTGGGATCGGGCACGCCTTCCCACTCCAGATCGCTGCCGTACTCGCGATGCAATCGCATCAGCAATGGCTGCCAGGCCAGGCGATTGCGACCGGAGCCGAACGACGCGGCGACGATCAGCGCCAGCACAACCATGCGTGGCGACCAGTGTCTCCCGACAATTAGGATTGCCGGTTAGCGACAATTAGGATTGCCGGTCGTGCCATTGCCGGAATCCCGCCGCCAGCGTAGCTGCGGTGGGGGATTCCGATGCCAGGCAGACACACCACCGATCGGCAGGTCGCGCGCTATATGAACGCACGCCAAGCCGGCCGCACGCAAACCCAGTCCGCCGATGCCGCGAGCATCAGCGAGCGGACTGGACGTTCTCTCGACCGCCATGGCCGCACGGCTCGACCTCCGCGCGAGTACCGCACGCGGGCAGATCCATTTTCGACGGTGTGGGCCGAGGAAATCGAGCCGTTGCTGGTACGCGACGCGCAGTTGCAGGCGGTCACGCTGTTTGCTGATCTGCAGCGGCGGCACCCAGGGGTCTATATGGACGGCCAGCTGCGGACACTGGAGCGCCGCGTGCGCCAGTGGCGCGCCGTCTCGGGCCCGGCTCGGCCGGTGATGTTCCCGCAGGAGCACCCGCCGGGTTGGCAGGCCCTGCTGGATTTCACCGACTGCAACGAACTGCTGGTGACGGTCGCCGGCAGGGCGCTGCCGCATCGCCTGGGGCACGTCTGCTGCCCGCACAGCGGCTGGGAATTCGCCCAGGTGATCCTGGGCGGGGAGAGCTATCCGGCGCTGGCTGAAACGTTGCGCCTGGCCCTGGTGGAGCTCGGCGGGGTGCCGCAGACCCTGCGCACCGACAGCCTGTCGGCGGCGTACAAGAACCTGCGGCAGCAGGAGGACCTCACGGTCCGTTTCGCTGCGCTGTGCCGGCATTACGGCTGCTCGCCGACGCGCAACACGCTGGGGGTCGCGCACGAGAACGGGGCCGTGGAGTCGCCCAACGGGCACCTCAAGAAGCGGCTCGACCAGGCGCTGCGACTGCGCAGCAGCCGTGATTTCGCCAACCTGGAGGACTACCGCATGTTCGTGGTCGAGGTCGTGGCCGCAGCCAATGCCCCGCGCCAGCCGGGGCTGGTCGCCGAACGCGCGGCCTTGCAGCCGCTGCCGCGCTTCCAGGGCGTCACCTGGAGCGAATGCCTGGGCACGGTCTCGCGCTTCAGCCTGATCCGCGTGCTGCACTGCTCGTACATGGTCCCGTCGCGGCTCATGCGGCTCCGGCTGGTGGTGCGGGTCTATGACGATCGGCTGGAATTCTTCGCTGGAATGGATCGAGTCTTCACCTGCCCGCGCCAGCACGATCCCACCCGCACCCGGGTGGTGCATTACCGCCTCTGCGTCGCCTCCCTGATCCAGAAGCCGGGGGCCTTCGCTCGCCTGGTCTACCGCGATGACCTGCACCCCAGCCTGACCTTCGCCCGCACCTGGGAACGGCTGCGCGAGCGCCTCGGCGAGTACGTCGCCTGCCGGACCTACGTGCGCCTGCTGTACCTGGCGCACCAGCATGCGTGCGAGGCGGCCCTGGGCGTCGTTCTGGAGCGAATGCTCCAGGACGACGTGCTGCCCGACGCCGAAGAGTTGCGTCGCGTCTTCGCCACGCCTGCGCCAGCAGCGGTGCCGAGCCTGGATTTCCGTACGGCCGACCCCGCCGGCTACGACGCCCTCCGCTGCCTGCCTCTCACCCTGCCACCCCGGATCGCCACCTCATGACTACAACCTCCCCCGCCTCATCCGTCGCCCTGGCCCTCAAGGCGCTACGGCTGCCCTCCATGGCCCATTCCTGGCAGGAAATCGCCAGGGAGGCCGCCGAGCACGCCTGGACGCACGAACGCTTCCTGGGGGCGCTGTGCGACCTGGAACTCACCGAGCGTGGCAATCGCCGGCTCAGCGCCCGCCTGCTAGCCGCCAGGCTGCCGCCAGGCAAGCGCCTCGACAGCTTCGAATTCGGCCTCGTTCCAGGCCTCTCCCGGGTTCGAGTCGAAGCCCTCTGCGCCGGCGACTGGGTAAAATCGCACGGCAATTGCCTGCTCTTTGGTGGCAGCGGCACCGGCAAGAGCCACATCGCTGCTGCCCTGGGCTACGGCCTGATTGAGGCCGGGCACAACGTCCTCTACCTGCGCACCAACGACCTGGTTCAGCGTCTCCAGGCTGCCCGGCGCGACCTCGCCCTGCCGGCGCTCCTCGCCAAGCTCGACCGCATCGATTGCCTGATCCTCGATGACCTCGGATATGTGCGCAAGGACCAGTCCGAAACCTCCATCCTCTTCGAACTCATCGCCGAGCGCTACGAGCACCGGAGCCTGATCATCACCTGCGACCGCCCCTTCGCCGGCTGGACCGAGATCTTTGCCGACCAGACCATGACCGTGGCCGCCATCGACCGCCTCGTCCACCACGCCACAATCCTGGAATTCGGCGCAGAAAGCTACCGAAAGCGAGCCGCTGCAGCGCGGTCCCAAACCCCACTGCCAGCCGCTGACCCATCGCCGACGGCAACCGGTCGGCGCTCTGAGCCGCGAGGGTCCACCGCTCGCGCACGATAGCTGTTCGTCCCTGCTCCTGTCGCGCTTCGCTTGCCGGCTCCTGTCGGGTCAGTTTTCCCGACGGAAAACAGCCCCGACAGGAGCTCTTTTTCGTCGCTCGTACGACCATCTCAAACCGGCAAAGCTAATTGTCGTCGACCGGCAATCCTAGTTGTCGGTAGACAGACGAGGAACGTCCGTTGGGTATCCCAACGGTTCGGGATCGCGTCGTTCAGGCGG
>CAZZCT010000393.1:0-2840 GCA_964652365.1 uncultured Lentisphaerales bacterium | reverse complement strand
GGACCGGTCGCGCCCCGAGTTCGCGCGCGCACTGCTCCGCCCACTGGCGCAGTCCGGCCTGCCAGTCGCCCCACCTCAAACTCACCCGTTCCAGCGTCCGGCGCTCACCGGGGTTGACCAGAATGTTGTCCAACCGGACGCCGATGTAAAACGCGCGTTCGCCGGTGGTGCGCAACCCGATTTCGCCAAAGGCCGTGCCGGGTCCGGTAAAGCCGACGACCAGCCCGGGGGCATTCCAGGCGCCGAGCAGGACGGCGACATCAGTGGCCACCGCCCAGTCGGGTTCGTCATGGATCGGGTCGGCCAGGCGCGGCCAGGCGACATGCATGCCCGCCCAAGTCTTCTCCAGGCGCTCCCGGTGCGGGGCGACCGATTCCCCTCGACGAAAGAGCCGGCTCTCCGTGAGCGCCAGCAGGTTATCGTCCTGCGCCAGGGCGCCTTGCAGATAGTGGAAGCGCGCCAACTCGACGGGCCGCTCCGCCTCGCTGCACAGTTCACCCGAGAGTGTCCAGCCGCCCTCGGCGCCTTGAACGGCCGCCATCGTCGCCGACACCGGTCCCAGGCGTAGCGTGAAGGCGATGCGATCCGGCTCGTTGGTGACCACGCTCCGCACGGTCGCCGTGTCCCATCGCCAGGCCGTTTCGCCGACGTGTCGCCAGGCCAGCGTCGGCAGTCCGTCGCGCAGCAGGGCTTGGCCGTCAACGTCAATTCCGAGACCCTGGCCGGTCCACTGCAAATGCAGGGCATCGCTCATCGCATTCGCTCCTTATCGCGGGCTGATGCCGGGCGAGGTCCCAGCCGGCCGCCACACGAACATGACTGTCTTGGCCTTGTAATCGTCCTCGAGCATGACCACGTAGCGCCCGTCCGGCAGGCGACGGGCGGTGGCAGCGAACTCGATGTCCAGCAGGCCGATATCGCCGGTCACGTCCTCGCAAACGAGGTTTCCGACGGCTTCGCCATCGGCCAAGCGGAGCACCTTGACGAAGGCGTTTCTGAGGCCATCCGCTTTCAGGCCCAGAGTGTAGGGAACGAAAAGGTAGTCGCCGGCGATGTCGAAGCCCTGCGGCTCGTGCGACGACCAATCGCGAACACCGACTGGCTCGTCGACCGGGAGAATCCGCGTCCAGCGCAGGGTCGGCGTTCCGCGCAAAGCGTTCGCGTACACACTTACCACCGGCCCCATCGGCTTCCAGTGCCGATGCTTGTCTGCGCCTTTGCCGCCGCCGATCGCCATGGTATCGCTCGCCGGATCGTACACAACGCGCCGCATCTCGTCGAACTCGGCGGGGCGCGGGAAAACAAAGGGCCTGGCCCAGTCCCATTGCGGCACGCCTGCCTTGCTGAGGCCGATGAAGGCGTAGGCGCGGATCTCGTCGCCGAACCCCCACCAGATTCGCCCGCTGAGGTCGGGATAGATGGGAAACATGCCCTGCACATTGTTGCCGTCGCGGTCATTGGCGGCGAACTCGCCGGCCTGCATTGCGCCGTCGCCGTCCAGGTCCTGCCAGCGCCAACCGCCCTTTTCCGGCGCTTTGGCCGGCCATCCGCCCTTCCCCTTGGCGGCCCGGGTGAAATAGGCGCAGGGGATGGCGATCTCGCCGGCGGTCTTGCGGTCGAAACGGCAGACGGCGAGGTTGGGCGTGCTCATGCCGATGGTGAAAAGGAAGGGCTGCCCAGCCAGTTCGCGGAACCAGGCGTTGGCGCCTTGGCGGTGGTCGTCCGGGAAGCGTCTTGTATCAAGCGTGTAGCTCCGGTAGGACCACTGTTCTCCGGCTGGCTTGGACAGGTCGAGATCGTAAACGGCATCCTTGGTATAGACCGTCTTGCCGAGCGCATCAATGTCGGGCAGGTCGATGAAGTGGAGTCCCAGGCGGCGCCAGCGCAGCGCGCGCTTCGGGTCGTAGGACTCCAGAACCGTGCCCCCGCCGTCGTTGGCGACGTAGAGGTTCCCGGCCGCATCGAGACCCACGCCGCGAGGGCCGTGGAAGCGCAGGGGGCCGGTCGCGCCGGACACCGGTCCGGCGAAGATCCCGCCCTTGACACCGATCGCCTCGGCGATCCGCGGCTTCCCGGCGGCGAGGCCGTCCAGCACCTTGATCTGCTGGTCCGGGCCGGTGTCGGTGACGTAGAGCCGGCCTCCGGGGCCGAAGGCAAGATCGGTCGGCAGCCAGCCGGCGTCGCAGCGGAAGCTCGCGACCTGGACTCCCGTGGCGGCATCAAGGCCGACGATCTGCCAGGGGCCGTCTGCTTCCGGCGCCTGCAGTGCCCAGAGGCGCCCATCCGGTGCCAACGCCAGGCGATCCGCGCGGGGCAGGTCGAAGCCGCGCAGCGGCTGCATGCTCTCAGCGTCGTAGACCAGGATACGGCCTCGGGTGCGGAGGCTGACAAACAGCTCCTTCTCGGTGGCCACGAGACCGCGGAGGGATTCGCTGGTGTGTCCCGCGACCTCGGCGACCACCAGATAGCAGCCGCGCAGCGTATCGCCGCTGCCGCCTTTGCCGCCGGGGAATGGCGCCGGCTGCCGGATGTCAGTGCGCAGGCGCCGCGACACGCCGCGCCAGGAAAAGCCTTTGGGTGGCCAGGTGTCGGGGTCCTTCAGGCCGCCGCCCTCGTTATCGCCCTGGATGGCGATGAAGCAATAGGCGCTGTTTGCCGTGACGGCCTCGCCACCGGTATAGCCCCAGCCATGCGTGTGTCCGGCGATGCCGCCCCAGGCGCCTTCGCGATCGAAGCGCGTCACGTTGCCGCCTCCTTCCTCCCAGCCAACGTGGGTGAGGATGGTGCCGTCCGGAGCGACAAAGAGGTCGTCAATGTCCTGCGGTACCCAGCCGGGATTC
>CAZZCT010000392.1:0-2844 GCA_964652365.1 uncultured Lentisphaerales bacterium | reverse complement strand
CCGGCAGACCGGCCCCGGTCTCGGGGCCGCTGATCTCGGGGTAGAAGTGGTCGTCGAAGATGTGCAGACCGCACCGCCCAGTGCACTCGGCCGCCACGCCGGGACCGATGATCTCCGACAGGCCGTAGATGTCCTGCGCGCGGATGCCGGTCATCTGCTGGATGCGCTGGCGCATCTCCTCGGTCCAGGGCTCGGCGCCGAAGACGCCGACGCGCAGGCTGAGGGTCCGCAGGTCCAAACCCTGCTTCTGGGCTTCGTCCGCGATGTGCAGGAAGTAGCTGGGCGTGCTGCAGAAGACGGTCACGCCGAAGTCCTTCATCACCATCAACTGGCGGTCAGTATTGCCGCCCGAGATCGGAATCACCGTGGCCCCGAGCGCCTCGGCGCCGCAGTGCAGGCCGAGTCCGCCCGTGAACAGGCCATAGCCGTAGGCGTTCTGAATCACGTCGCCGCGCCGCACGCCCGCCGCCGTGAGGGTCCGCACGATGACGTTCTTCCAGACCTCCATGTCATTCTGCGTGTAGGCCACCACGATCGGCTTGCCGGTGGTGCCGCTGGAGGCGTGCAGGCGCACAATGTCACTCATGGGACTGGCAAAGAGACCGAACGGATAGGTGTCGCGCAGGTCGGTCTTCACGCAGAATGGCAGCCGCCCCAGGTCCGCCAGCGTCTGCAGATGCTCCGGCCGCAGGCCGCGCTCGTCCATGCGCTGCCGGAAGAGCGGCACGTGGGTGTAGGCCCGCGTCACGATCACCTGCAGGCGATGCAGCTGCACCGCGCGCAGCTGGGCACGCGGCAGGTAGTCGGGCGCGCTGGCCGGGTGGACCGGGCTGTCGGCGTCGTTCCAGAATTCGAAACTGGACATGGCAGGTTCCCTTCACACGGGTGCGCGCCGTGACGTGCACGCAGTCCCGTTGCTTTAAAAGGTTGCATTATAGCGCGGAGTCGGCGCCTGTGCATGGGAAATGACGGCCACGCATTGCACCGCCAGGCCAACTGCGTTATTGTTGAATGCGGTACCTGCGAAACCTCCGGTTTGTGCAAGCGGAGGGTTCAGGGTTCGGGGTTCAGGATGTGATTTCCGCCTGAACCCTGACACCCTGAACCCTGTTTCCCGGCTCTTGCAGGGGTTCTGCAAGAGCCTCAGGGAGGTCGCATCGTGATCAGATTGCTTTGGATGGTCGCACTCGGCGCCTGTATCGCCTGCATCGGGTGTGGCCGCAGGCCCACGTCTGCCGCCCCCGTCGCCGCGCCGCCACCGGCCGTGACCGCGGTCGCGCCCACCGCCGCCGTGGCCCCGGCGCTCCCGGCCGAGAACGCACAGCCGCCCGCCGACCTCGAGGCCGGCGTGACCGCCGTCGAGGCCCTGCAGGATGCCGGCGACTTTGTAGCCGCCGGCCGGCAGCTCGCCGCGTTGCGGGCGGCCTTCCCGGCGGATGCCGACCGCTTGGATGCCATGGCCGCCGGCCTGCGCGCGCTGCGGCGGGAAGCCACCGAACTCGACTACGCCCTCCAGCAGCTGGCCGGCACCGACTCGGCCGCCATGCGCGTGGCCGGTGCGCAGTTGATCGACGCCGGGGACGTCGGCCGCATCCTGCTGCGCCGCACGGTCCGCCAGGGCAGCGATCCCGCGGCGGCCCATGCCGCGGCCCTGCTCGCGAGCTCCGGCGACGCCAAGGCGGCGGCCGAGATCCTGGCCCGCTTCCTGGCCAAGTCCGACGACGCCATGAGCGGCGCCCTGCTGAAGTCGCTCGCCAGCCTCGGCAAATCGGTTCCGCCCGCCGTGTTGGCACCGCTGCTACCGTTGATCACGGGCGACCCGCAACATGCCCGGCGCGACGTGGCCGACGTGTTGCTCGTGCCCGCGCTCAGCCGCGGTCCGGCACGCGCCGCCGAGTTCGACGCCGCTCTGGGTGTGACCAATGCTTTCGCCGCCTTGCAGGGATACGTGGAATCCGCACTCACGAACCACAACGCGGTGCTGTCGGCGTGGGCCGGCAAGTCGGCCGCCGGCCTGGGCATCCTGCAGCCCGGCATCCGCGGCTACTACTACGAAGGCGAGGCCTTCGAGAAGCTGGTCCGCGAACGGATCGAGCCCCAGATCCAGTTCGCGGACCGCACCATGCCCTACCCGGACGGACGGCAGGACGGCATCTCGGTGCGCTGGCAGGGCAAGCTGGTGGTTACGCAGCCCGGATCCTACGGCTTTCGGATCGCCTCGGACGATGGCAACCGGATGTGGCTGGATAGCGTGAAGCTGTTCGACCACTGGGGCTCCCCAGCCGAACACCGGGCCACGGTCGACTTGAAGCCTGGCCTGCACGAACTGGTGATCGAGTTCCAGCAAGGCGTGGGCGGAAGCTATATCAACGTGAACTGGACACCGCCCGGCAGCCAGGAGCAACCTCTGACCAAGGCCAACCTGCTGGCCGCGCCGTAGCGTTCGCGCCCGCGGCTTTCCCGCGGCTTTCCTTGACGCCTCCGCGCGCCGCTGGTATCGTGCCCTTGCTTTTGACCTTCTCGGGGCGTAGCGCAGACTGGTAGCGCGTTTGCTTGGGGTGCAAAAGGTCTGGGGTTCAAATCCCCACGCCCCGACCATCTTCCCCCGCTAGAAGCCTCGAAATTCCTAGGAAATTCGGGGCTTCTTGCTTTTCCGCCCCTGTTGGCCGGTTGTGCGCAACCACGCGAAACGGGCGGAAACTGGGCGCTTGAAATACCACACAACCTACCACACGCCGGCCACACGGACACCACCCGGCCCGCTACTCTGCCGGCGGCTGGGTCAACCGATTTGTGGTAACAGCCGGCGGCGCGCGCCCCACCCCCCCCGCCCCCCCCGGTGGC
>CAZZCT010000391.1:0-2892 GCA_964652365.1 uncultured Lentisphaerales bacterium | reverse complement strand
GTGTCCACGGCATCCTGGATCGTATGCGCGGCCGTCGCCCAGTTCGTGTACGGCCACGTCGGGGTCGGGCTGTCCGTCCAGACGAAGTGTGTCGGCGAACCGGGGCCTGCCTCGCGACTCCGCGCAATGGTGACGCTGTCGCTTGCAAGCACTCCCGCATAGTTCGTGCCGGAAACCGTGATCGTGTTGTCGCCGACTGCCAGCGCGATGCCGGCGATGGACCAGGGGGAGGTCGCTGTGAAGGCGCTTGTGCCGCCCGTGGCGGCATTGGTCCATGACATCGTCCCCACGACCCAGTTGTTGTTCGTGCCTCCGATGGAATACGTCGTGGTGTATGCAGAGACGGAATCGTTGGCATTGGTGATGTCCACGATCGGGCGCGGCGATGCCACGGAGACGGTCACGGTGGATACGAGGGAGACCGCGTTGGAAGGATCGCGGACGCGATAGGTGAAATGATCCACCGTGTCGGCAACGAGCGGGACGGAATAGGTGAAGGCGTTGGCGGACACGACCGTCGCCGTGCCAACCGTGGCGGGGTTCACGATCTCGAAGGTCAACGCCCAGTCCGCGCCATTGCCGCTGGCCCCGTCCTCGTCGCTGCCCGGCAGTTGGCCGCTGACCGATTGGCCGGCAATGACCGCGTACTGCCTGCCGATGGTCGACGCGGCCCATTCCGAACCGGACATGTTGTGCAGCGTGCCGGAATAAGCGCCTGCGCTATCAGCCGCCGTGAGGCCCGTCCCATCGTCCAGTCTGTAGTAGGCCACCAGTTTCGACCAAGACGGGTGCGTCGGGTCGGCCGAGCGGCACATCCAGTTCGAGACGACCGTTCCCGACAACGCCTGCGTCCAGATGCGCACTTCGTCCAGGCTTCCAGCGAAGAAACGATCGTTTTCAACGAGAAAGTCAACGCCGAGACAAACTGGATCGCCATTGGCCTGCGCGGTCTGCGGTTCGCCGCTGAGTGTTTGTACGACGCCGTTGAGATACAGGGTGCGCGTGCCGTTGCTGTTGACTGCGGCGACGTGATACCAACGTCCGGTTTGAAGGTTCAGGCCGCTGGTGGTCACTTGGTCGAAGTCCAGGTCCGTGCCGTTGAGACGCAGGAACCAGCCGTTGGCGCCCCCGGTCTGGTATTTGCCAATCAGGCCGCGCAGCCAGTTGAAACTGTCGGCCTTGAACCAGCACTCAAGAGTGTAATTATTCGTCATGTCCAGATCGTCGGTGTCGGCGATCTGGATGTATTGGTTTGCCCCGTTGAACGGCAGCGCCATGCCAAAGCCAGCCGATGGCGGATGGTTCGCAGCGGCCAGCGCGAAATCGCGCGATGCGGCCAGGCCGATCACGACCGCCGCGATACTCCGCATCAGCCGCCTATTGAAGCGCATCTCAGATTCCTGCATAGTCAACCTCCTGATGAATGATCTCTCTTGTTCCTGATCCTAAATACATACAACGGTAGCACAGTCCTCTGGGCCATGCATAAGCATTACGGCAGTTCCACCTTCAACCGGTAGAACGGTCCCTTCGGCGGATCGTTGGTGTCGCTCAGCGCATCTGCACCGCCGGTGCCGAGGCGCGGTCCCGCGCCGGGGACGGGCGACCCCGCGCCGGACGAGAGGTTGCTGACGCCGATGAGCGTGTAGGCGCGGCTCGCGCTGGACTCGAAATGGACGGTTGTCGCAGGGCTGTTGCTGATGGCCGCGATGCGGAAGTATGACGCCGCGTTGGTCGGGTCGGTGTCGGCGACGTGCTCCTGCCCGTTGTCGAAGGTGTCGGTGTCCGCTTGCTGATGGTCGGCCGAGCCATCCGTTGCCAGCCCGTACCGAAGCAGCCAGGACCAGGGAATCCCGTTGGCGGTCGACCCGCTGGTGCACTCGTATGACCCCATGTCCACCACGCCGCCGATGATGCGCGGGTTGCCGTCGAGATCCGTCGCGCCTGGCGCATAGGCGTTGTTGCCGGCATTGATGCAGGGCGAGCCAGAGGCGAGCCGGTAGTTGCCTGCCGCGGCGTTGGCAAACAGCGGGTTGTTGGTTACGTTGCCGCTCCCGCCGGGGTTGGGTGCCGTACAGCAGTACGCGAACGCGCCGCCCGCGTTGGTGGCCCAGTTGCCGGTCGCGCCCGCGGCGAGGTTCGAGAAGACGACGGCGTTGAGCATCGTCCCGCCTTTGTAGCAGAAGACGCCGCCCGCACTGTCGCTGGCCGCATTGCCTGCGACCGTGCAGTTGTTCAGCGTGCCGCCCTGCCAGGCGTACACCCCGCCGCCGCTCCCTGCCGTGTTGCCATGGAGCAGCGTGTTGTTCACGACACCGCCCCGGAAGCAGAACGCGCCGCCGCCGTAACTGGCGGCCGAATTGCTGCTGATAACGCAGTTGTACAGCGTGGCGCCGCTTCCCATCGCCGCGCCGCCGCCGTGGGCTTCTGAGATGTTGCCGACAATGGTACAGTCGTTCAGGGTCCCGCCCGCAGTGCACCACGCGCCGCCGCCGATGCCGCCGCCGGCCGTGCTGGTATGGGAAGTGTTGCCGCTGATCGTGCAATTGTTCAACGTGCCGCCCATGTAGCAGAAGACCCCGCCGCCGCCATCTCCCTGCATAACCCCGCTCGACGCGTTGCCGCGGAGCGTGCAGGCGTTCAGTGTCCCGTCATAATAGCAGAGAGCGCCGCCGCCGCCGTCGGCGGCGGAACAGCCGGTCAGGACGCAGTTGGAAAGGGTTCCGCCACGATCCAGCATTGCGCCGCCGCCGGACAGTTCATACGCGACCGAAGACGATGACGCGAGCGTATTGCCGTTGGTCAGCGTGAAGCCCGCGAGCGTGCCGGCCGACAGGTAGGCGCACCGCACCGCATTCGGTCCGACCGGTCCGGCGCCGACGATGAACGTGT
>CAZZCT010000390.1:0-2896 GCA_964652365.1 uncultured Lentisphaerales bacterium | reverse complement strand
CACAGCCGTCCACTATTCCCGCATTCCACCGTTCCAACTCTCGCAGTTTGAGGACTGTCCGACCGTTGGTCCACTGCAGGCGGTGAGCCAGGCCACGGGGCGCGGTACAAGCCGTCGACTACGGGTGGCGACAAAGAGCCAGCGCTTTGCGCTGCGCGGTGGCGCAGGGCAGGGCGGCGAGTTCGGCAGGCGTCACCCAGCGCAGTTCGCTGTCGCCGAGGGTCGAGTGGCATCGGCTGCGGCAGGTGCATCGCAGGACGTGCAGGCGCAGGCGGAAGTGCGAGAAGGTGTGCTGCACCAGGCCAAGCGTCTGGCTGACTTGTACCGTCAGCCCGGTACGCGCTAGCAGGTCCCGCGCGACGGCCTCAGAGAGCGGGTCGCCGGGGGTCAGGAACCCGCCGGGAAGCTCCCAGAGTCCGCCCATCAGTCCCTCGGACGCGCGTCGCGCCATCAGGACGGCGTCGCCGCGCCGAATCACGGCGGCAAACGCCTGCCGCTCGGGAACGGGCGCTTTGCGTGGGCGCAGGGGCAGTTCGGTCTGGCGACCGGTGCGGCGGGCGACGCAGTGCGTGGCCAGCGGGCAGTGCGGGCAGTTCGGCTGGGTCGGGGTGCAGATCAGCGCGCCCAGTTCCATCATGGCCTGGTTCAGATCGCCGGGTGCACGGCAGTCGACAAATGCCGCGCTCAGGCACTCCGCCAGTTTGCGCCGTGCCGGGAGCTTGCGGAAGTCGTCGGTCCAGCCCAGGTGGCGCGCAAAGACGCGCGCCACGTTGCCATCCACCACCGGTATGCATTCGCCGAAGCAGATGCTGGCGATCGCGGCGGCCGTGTAGGGGCCAATGCCCGGCAGTGTGCCGAGTTCGGCCGCGGTGTGGGGGAGCTGGCCGCCGTGATCTGCCAGGATGCGCCTGGCGGCGCGCTGCAGGTTGCGGGCGCGGGCATAGTAGCCCAGTCCCTCCCAGAGCTTCAGGACCGCCTCGGCCGGGGCGGCGGCCAGCGCAGCGATCGAGGGGAAGCGGGCGACGAACCGCTCGAAGTAGGGTCCGGCCGTAACCACTTGCGTCTGTTGCAGCATGATCTCGCTGATCCACACGGCATACGGGTCCGGGTGCCCGCGCCACGGCATGGCCCGGCGGTTGCGACGGTACCAGGTTAGCAGCCGGGCACGGTCGAAGGGCAGGGGAGGAGGACGGCAGGCGCGGCCGGGCCGGTGCGTGGGGCTCTGGTTCGCGTGTGGCATGCGGCCGCGCGGGCGGGGCTATGGTGCGCGGGCGGCGTCGGACTTCAGGTCGGCCCGCAGGGTCAGCGCCAGGGTGTGGTGGGCGCCGGGTGCCAGCGTGACGTCGTCGTCGTCGGCGTTGGCGGTTTCCACGCACAGCATGCGCAGGTAGTCCAAGTCGCCGAAGTCGGTCAGGCGCTTGGACTTCTCGATCCACGGGTTCCAGACCACGGTGGTGCGGCTGCCGCGCTTGGTGAGGATGATCTGGCGTCCGATGCCCGGGTCGCTGATGACGCACTCGGACTCGGTGGACTGGTAGACGCGGTCGACCTCGCTGCGGATGACGATCGGACCCTCCTGGAGCTGCAGGCCGGCCCGCGGCGCGAGGCAGTCGCGGTAGCGCGTCTGCTCCAGTCCGCGGACCGTCACGTCCATCACCTGGCGCACGAGGAAGTAGCTGTGCAGGGCCTGGGTGAAGGTGAAGGGGTGGGTGTCGCAGTTGCGGGTGGTCAGTTCGAGTCGCAGAGCATCCGCGAGCACCACGCGCAGGCTGAGTTCGAAGGCGTGCGGCCAGAGCGCGCGGGTGGCTTCGTCGCAGGCGAGTCCCAGGCGCATCTCGGTCTGTTCGCCGGAGTACTCGGTGGCGAGAACCTGCCAGGTCCGGGTACGCGCGAAACCGTGGATCGGGCGCGCTGGGTCGTCCGGGTGCGGACCGAACCAGGGCCAGCAGACCGGGATGCCGCCCCGGATGGGAAGTCCGGGCTTGAAGACGGCTTCCTTCCCGAGCCAGAGCACGGGCGTGTGGCCGACCGGCCGGTAACTCAGCACGTGGGCGCCGTAGAGGGCGACCTCACAACCGCCGCGGGGGTTGGCGAGCGCGGCCACCGTGAAACCACCCGGGCCCTCGCGGAAGGCGACGCGGCCGGGCGTGCCGAACTGGCGATTGAGGTCGGCGATGGTCTGAGCGTTCTCGGACATGGTCTCAGGAGGCCTTTCGAGCTTGGCAGGCGAATGTCAGCCTGGCGCCAGCCGCTGCCAGCGCGCCATGGCCTCCTCGACCTGCGCGCGGTTGTTGAAGGCGCTGATGCGGATGTAGCCCTGGCCGCAGCGGCCGAACCCGCTGCCGGGGGTGGTCACCACCTGGGCCTCCTGCAGCAGCCGGTCGAAGAACTTCCAGGAGTCCTGGCCGGTGCGCACCCAGACGTAGGGACCGTTCACGCCGCCCGTGAGGTGGTAGCCCATGGGGGTCAGGGTCGCGCGCACGATGCGAGCATTCTCGAGGTAGAGGTCGTTGATCGCGCGGGTCTGCTGGCGGCCGGCTTCCGAATAGACCGCCTCGGCGGCGCGCTGCACGGGATAGGAGACGCCGTTGAACTTGGTGGTGTGGCGGCGGGTCCAGAGCGGGTGGAGGGGGGCCGCGACGCCCTTGCGCGTGTAGGCCAGGCAGGAGCTCGGCACGACCGTGAACGCGCAGCGCGTGCCGGTGAAGCCGGCGGTCTTGGAGAAGCTGCGGAACTCGATCGCCACGTCGCGGGCGCCCGGGATCTCGTAGATGCTATGCGGAATGGAGTCGTCGCGGATGAACGCCTCGTAGGCGGCATCGAAGAGAATCAGGGCGCGGTTGGCGCGGGCATACTCGACCCAGGCCGTGAGCTGGGCGCGGGTGGCGGTGGCGCC
>CAZZCT010000389.1:0-2913 GCA_964652365.1 uncultured Lentisphaerales bacterium | reverse complement strand
GCGCCCTGCAACCGCGTGAGCCCTTCCGGGGAGCTGAGCTACCGGGTGGAGGGCGTGTCGGTCGAAGGTTGGCCCAAGCCTTCCGCCCTGCACCGCCCCGAACTCGGCATCTGCGGCTTCGTTTTCAACGGGCAGAGCGTGCGCTCGGAGGACGGCGGCTATCTGGCCACTCTGTACGGCACCTTCGAGGGGAACGCGCGCTACTCCCTGGTGCTGGTGGCGTCAGCGGATGGCCAAGCCTGGCGGGTGCGCAGCCTCATCGCCGGGCCGGACTGCCCGCTCGATGGCCAGGAAGGCCCATGCGAATCGGCGATCTGCCGCCTGGCGGACGGCCGGCTCATGTGTGTCTTCCGCCTCTCCTCCTTCGTGCCTTACGGCCAGTGCTGGAGCGACGATGACGGCAAGACGTGGACGTCGCCGGTGGCGATGCAGGCCCATTCGGTGGAGCCGAGCCTGCAGGTCATGGGGGATGGCACGGTGGCGCTCTCCGGCGGACGCAACGGCATCCACGTCTGGTTGAATGCCGATGGCGGCGGACGGTCCTGGGAGCGTGTCGACATCGTGGCCCACCACAATGCCTGCTGTGCGCCGCAGGACCGGATCTGCCCCGAATCGGCCCTGGCCTGGAAACCACGTGAGGAGATAGTGACTCGCGGACCGCGCGGGTTCAGCTCCTGCTATACCGAACTGGCTCGCTTGGACGACCACACCTTGCTGCTGATCTACGACCGGGTGGGCCTCGGCTGGCACGCCATTCCAGACGAGTCCGATGAAACCAACAGCGTCTGGGTGGTCCGCCTGACGCTGAGCGCCTAAAGCGCGTGAGCAAAAACAAGGGGGTAGCTGCCGATGCAACGCACGACCGCAGTAACGCTGATTCTGTTGGGACTTGCGCCTGTCGCCCGGCCTGTAGCCGCAGAGACGGTCCGTAATATCGCACCACAGGCCGCCGTGACCGCCAGCGCCAACAGCGAGCATGCGTCCCGCGCAGTCGACGGCGGGGTGCCTGCCGCCGGCAGCCGCGACTCCGCCAACCAGATCTGGGATGCCAAGAAAAGCGATCTGCCCGCATCGCTGGTCTTCACCTGGGACAAGCCGCAACCGATCCGCACACTTGTCTACTACGGCAAAACCACGTGGGGGTTCGAATGCTTCAAGGATTATGAGATCATCCTTGACGACGCGGCCGAGGCCGTAGCCAAGGGCGCGTTCCGGCAGGGGCACGGGCCGCAGGTGGTCGAACTGCCTGAGGGCGCTCGGGCGGCGAAGCTGACGCTCAAGATCCTCTCGGCCAACGGCGGCAATCCCGGTGCCTCCGAGGTGCAGGTTTTCACCGCGCCGCCAGAGCAGACGGAGCTGCTCTGCCGGTTCACGGACTTCTCGTTCGATTTCCGTTACGCCTACTATCCGTCCCATAGCCTGCTGCGCGTGCTGGCGCCCACGCCGCCGGCTGACGCCAAGCGGTGGCATGTGGCGGTCCGCGGCAAGGACAGCGATACGATCCTTGCCGAACGCGACGGCGACCTGCCGATGTGCCCCGCTGCCGAAGCGCTGAGACTGCCCGATCTGGCGGATGGGCACTATACGGTGACGCTGACCCTCTCCGGCGGCGAGCAGCCGACGGTCATCGAGGAGCGCGGCTTCCAGCGCCATCACTACGAGTGGGAGGGTCAGAACCTCGGGCTCGACGAGGTAGTCATCCCGCCGTTCACGCCCTTGGCCGTCGACCCCGCAAAGCGGACAGTGGCGTGTGTGCTGCGCCAACACCGGCACGGCGCCGCCGGCCTGTGGGAGCAGGTCACGAGCCGCGATGTCGAGCTGCTGGCCGGGCCGGTGCGGCTGGAGGCGACAGTGGGCGGCAAGACCGTGGTGATCCAGGGTGACGCCTCTCGTTTCACCGAGCGCAAGGACACCCGCGTGGCCGGCACCGCTGACTGGAAGGGCGGCTTGCTGACAGGCAGCACCAGCTTCACCTACGACTATGATGGCTTCATGCAGCTTGCCCTGCGCCTCGACAAGAGCGAAACCGAAGTCGAACGGTTGCAGCTGATCATTCCGATGAAGGCCGCCGAGGCCTGGCTGATCCATCCGGTCACCACTACGCTCCGCCACCACTATGCCGGACGGATCCCAGACGGCTCAAACAGGGTTTGGGACTCGGCCAGTGTCACGGCGCGGATCGCCGGACATTTTGTTCCGTACATGTACCTCGGCGGTCCGGAGCGCGGCATCTGTTTCGCCGCCGACAACGACCGCGACTGGGTCCGCGGCAAAGGCGTCCCCATGATGGAGATCGATCGCGCCGGGGAGGTGGTAAACCTTCGTCTCAACCTGATCGGCATGCCGACCCGGCTGACGCGCGAACGCACCCTGCGCTTCGCCCTGCAGGCGACTCCTGCCAAGCCAATGCCCGAAACCCCCTACACCTGGCGGCGCTGGTGGGCCACGCGCACCGCAAAGGAGATCGACGACGTCCAGATCGCCTTTTGGGGCGGCAACATGTATTGGGGCGGCCGCAACTTCGCCACCTCGGTCTATCCGGACGGCAAAGATTTCGGCTATTGGGAGAAGCTCGCCGAGCAGCGCCGCACGGGCAAGCTGGACCAGGCCTATTTCGATCAGTGGCTGGCCAAGTACGACGGCCTGCCGGCCGATCAGAAGGCGCAGGTCGTTCCCGCCATGCAAGCCGGCTTCCAGTGGTCCAGTTACACGCCGGCCGTCACTCCCGAGACGACCAAGTACAGCTATGTGATCCCCTACGTCAATCCCCGCGGCTGCAGCACGGAGGACCGCGACTTTCTCACGACCTACATCGACGAGTGGCAGGCTATCGACATTACGAATCCGCAATGGCTGACAATCAATCCGTTCGAGCGGGTCAAGCGGATCAGCGGCTTTGCCACCTGGTACCAC
>CAZZCT010000388.1:254-2917 GCA_964652365.1 uncultured Lentisphaerales bacterium | reverse complement strand
AGCGGCGGGATTGGCCCGCTGCGGGCGGAGTAAAAGTCGCCCACTATCTATGTCCTTTCTGTGTGAGCAGGGAGGGCTCGGAGATCTACACCGTGGAATTGTACAGGAAGGTCCGTCTGGCGTGTGCCGGCGGCATGAGCAAGCGTGCGGCGGCACGGCATTTCAACATTTCGCGCGAGAGCGTGCACAAGATGCTGGAGTTTTCGGTTCCGCCGGGTTACCGGCGCCAGAAACCGGTGCGGCGGCCGAAGCTGGAAGGCTTCATCGAGATTATCGAGGGCTGGCTTGAGGACGACAAGAAGGTGCTGGCCAAGCAGCACCACACCGCAAAGCGGATATTTGACCGGCTGCGGGATGAGCATGGCTTCACCGGCGGCTACACCATCGTGAAGGACTACATCCGGGAGCGCGAACAGCGCAAACGCGAGATGTTCGTACCGCTTGCCCACCCTCCTGGTCATGCGCAGGCGGATTTTGGCGAGGCGGTGGTGATCATTGGAGGCGTGGAGCAGAAGGCCCATTTCTTTGTGATGGACCTGCCACACAGCGATGCCTGTTTCGTCAGGGCCTACCCGGCGGCGACGGCGGAGGCGTGGACCGACGGCCATGTCCATGCCTTCGGGTTCTTTGGGGGCGTTCCGCTGTCGATTCTCTACGACAACGACCGCTGCCTCGTAACGAAGATCCTGCCGGACGGCACGCGCAAGCGGGCACGGCTGTTCAGCGCCCTGCAGTCGCATTACCTGTTCCACGACCGTTATGGCCGCCCCGGCAAGGGCAATGACAAGGGTGGTGTCGAGGGGCTGGTCGGCTTCGCCCGGCGGAACTTCATGGTGCCGGTTCCGCGGTTCGAGACCTGGGCTGAGTTCAATGTCCATCTCGAGGCCCAGTGCCGGAAGCGCCAGAACGATGTCCTGCGCGGCCACAAGGAGAACATCGGTGGGCGGCTGCAGCACGACCTGGCGGCGATGAAGCCCTTGCCGGGCGCGCCGTTCGATGCCTGCGATCAGGCCTCGGGCAAGGTGAGCTCACAGGCCCTGGTGCGCTATGACACGAACGACTACTCGGTTCCCGTAGCCCATGGCCATCAGGACGTGTGGATCCGTGGCTATGTCGAGGAGGTGGTGGTCGGCTGCCGCGGTGAGGTGATCGCCCGTCACCCCCGCTGCTACGGCCGCGAGGACGTGATCTACAACCCGATCCACTACCTTCCCCTGATCGAACAGAAGATCAATGCCCTCGACCAGGCTGCCCCGCTGGCGGAATGGCATCTTCCCGAGGAGTTCGACAGCCTCCGCCGCCTGATGGAAGTGCGCATGCTGAAGATGGGCCGGCGCGAATATGTCCAGGTGCTCCGGCTTCTGGAAACCTTCGGCTTCGAGGACCTCCATGCCGCCGTCAAGCACGCCCTGCGGCTGGGAGCGGTGAGCTTCGACGCCGTCAAGCACCTGCTGCTCTGCCGGATCGAGAAGCGGCCGCCCAAGCTCGATCTCGACATCTACCCCTTCCTGCCCCGCGCCAATGTGGCCACGACCTCGCCTGCCAGCTACATGAGCCTGATGACGGAGGGCCAGTCATGAGCGAGGCCCCGAAGATCCTGCTGGCCCATCAGCTCAAGCTGCTGAAGCTCCCGACCTTCCTCCGGGAATACGAAAAACTGGCCCGGCAATGCGCCGCCGAGGGCCTCGACCACATTCAGTTCCTCGCACGCCTCGTCGAGCTCGAACTGATCGACCGGGAGCGCCGGACGATCGAGCGCCGCATCAAGGCCGCCAACTTCCCGGCCGTGAAGAGCCTCGACAGCTTCGACTTCAAGGCAATCCCGAAGCTCAACAAGATGCAGGTTCTGGAACTTGCCCGCTGTGAATGGATCGAACGGCGCGAGAACGTCATCGCACTTGGTCCCAGCGGCACAGGCAAGACCCACGTCGCTTTGGGCCTGGGGCTGCACGCCTGCCAGAAAGGCCTCTCTGTCGGATTCACGACGGCCGCCGCGCTGGTCAATGCGCTGATGGAGGCCCGCGACGAGCGGCGCCTGCTCCGCCTGCAGAAGCAGATCGCCGGCTACAAGCTGCTGATCATCGACGAGCTCGGCTTCGTGCCCCTCTCCAAGACCGGGGCCGAGCTGCTGTTCGAGACGATCTCCCTGCGCTACGAGCGGGGCTCAACACTCATCACCAGCAATCTGCCCTTCGACGAGTGGACCGAGACCTTCGGCACCGAGCGGCTCACTGGTGCCCTTCTGGACCGCCTGACGCACCATGTCAGCATCCTCGAGATGAACGGCGACAGCTACCGTCTTGCCCAGAGCCGGGCGAGAAAATCACCGCAAGCCGAGTAACCCGCATCCTCCCGGATTGGCCCTCGCGGGCCACAGCGGCCAGTCACCCGCCAGCCTCCTGTGGGCGCGGCTGACTGGCCGCTGTCCCTCTTGCCGGCACCTTTCCCCATGGGCCAGGTGGTCGACTTTTGCGCCGCCGCATGGCCCAATTTTACTCCGGCGTTGACAACATAGGCAATCTGTGGGTCGCTCTGGATGCGTCGGTAACGGTGTTTCGGATGTGATGGTTGGGTGCGGCAGCGTCATTTTCTACAGAGTCACCCGCAAACTGCTAATGCGACAGAACAAGGACTACAGAAGTTGCAGCTGGGACAACCGTTGG
>CAZZCT010000388.1:0-244 GCA_964652365.1 uncultured Lentisphaerales bacterium | reverse complement strand
TGCCGGCGTCCTTATTCCAAGGGCCAAGTGGTCGACTTTTGCGCCGCCCAGTGGTCTAATTTTACTCCGGCGTTGACACCCGCTAACTCAGTGGCCATGTCCAATGAATTCAGGGGTTTGGACCCCGCCGAATCAAAACAAAACGGAAAAATCAAAAGCAGAAAAACGCTCGAAAACCGGGCGGCGGCGGCAGCGCATATCTAAGGTTGAAAGTGGGGCTCCTACCCGCCCCCACCCCTCACGG
>CAZZCT010000387.1:0-2966 GCA_964652365.1 uncultured Lentisphaerales bacterium | reverse complement strand
AGGACGACGGCCGCTTCATCAAGGTCGCCAACGTGGTCGGCCACACCATGCAGTACCACCCGCACGGCGACGCCTCGATCGGCGACGCGCTCGTCAACCTGACGAACAAGCGCTACCTGATCGAGGGCCAGGGCAACTTCGGCAACGTCTTCACCGGCGACAGCGCCGCGGCGCCGCGCTACATCGAGTGCCGGCTGACGTAACTGGCGTGCCGCGAGGTCTTCAACCCCAAGACCACCCGGTTCATACCGAGCTACGACGGCCGCAACGAGGAGCCGGTGCTGCTGCCCTGCAAGCTGCTGCTGCTGCTGATGCTGGGCGCGGAAGGCATCGCGGTGGGGCTGTCGACCGTGCTCCTGCCCCACAACTTCATCGAGCTGCTGGAAGCGCAGATCAACATCATCCAGCGCAAGCCGTTCCAGGTGCTGCCGGACTTCATCTCCGGCGGCACGATGGACGTCAGCGAATACCAGGACGGGGTTGGCCGCGTCAAGGTGCGCGCCCACATCGAGCCGCGCCAGAACAACCGCCTGGCGGTGACCGCCCTGCCGTTCGGGCAGACCACCGAGTCGCTGATCCAGTCGATCGAGGAGGCGATCCGGCGCAAGAAGGTGCCGGTGCGCCAGATCAACGACTACACGGCCGAGCGGGTCGAGATCGAGCTCGTGCTCAACGTCGGAGCCTCCCAGGAGGCGACGACCAAGGCGCTGTATGCCTTCACGGCCTGCGAATCGGGTATCGTCAGCCGGCCGGTGGTGCTGTTCCACAACCGGCCGGTGGAGATGTCGGTCTCGGACATCCTGCGCGCCAACACCGAACTGCTGCTGGACCTGCTGAAGCGCGAGCTGGAGATCCGGCAGGGTGAGTTGCAGGAGGGATTCCACCAGAAGACCCTGGAGCGGATCTTCATCGAGGAGCGAATCTACAAGCGCATCGAGGAGATGCCCACGGTCGACCAGGTGCGGATCGCCGTGCTGGATGGCTTCAAGCCCTTCCGGGACCAGCTCCGCCGCGACGTGACCGACGATGACGTGGAACGGCTGCTGCAGATCCGCATCCGCCGGATCTCGCTCTACGACATCAACCGCAACCGCGAGGAGATCGAGGGTATCCTCAAGGAACTCGCCGAGGTCGAGGCCAACCTCAAGTCGCTGCGCGCCTATGCCGTCAAGTATCTGAAGCGCCTGGTCAAGGAGTATCGCGACCGGTTCCCGCGTCTGACTGAGGTGACCACCTTCAGCGAGATCGAACTGCGCACGCTCACCGCCCGCGAGCTGCTCATCAAGATCGACCGCGAGAACGGCTACATCGGGCACGAGATCCGCGGCGGCGAGCCATTCTTCCACTGCTCGTCGATGGACAAACTGATCGTGGTGTGGGACGACGGCCGCTACCGGATGCTGCCGCCGCCGGACAAGTTCTTCGTCGACCAGAACATGCTCTACTGCGCCCTCTTCGACCGCGACCGGCCGATGACCTGCGTCTATATCGAGCCGAGCTACGGGTTCACCTACATCAAACGCTTCACCTTCGGCGGAGCCATCCAGAACAAGGACTACCGCCTGGCGCCCGAGAAGAGCCGGGTGCTGCACCTGCAGGAGGGCGCCCCCCCCGCGATCTACCTCAAGTACAAACCGGCCAAGGGGCAACGCATCCACCAGCAGGTGTTTGACCCGGCCGAAGTCATGGTCAAAGGCGTGGCGGCCCGTGGCATCCAGATGACGTCCAAGGACGTCTCGCGCCTCGCGACCGAGAAACCAAAATGGTGGGAAGACGACCAGAACTCGCCCAAAGGTGTGTTGCTGTGAGGGCGCCCCAACCGATACCGCCCGACCCCAGCCATCCGCGCAGATTGCCGGCCTGGCTCCATGCCTCGCTGGGGCTGCTTGCGGCCGTCGCCTTGGCCGTCGGGCTGCCCGGGTGCACCACCCACCTCGCGGTCCCACCGGCCAGTCCGCTGTCGGCGCCGCCTTTCACCTATCTACAGCAGCGCCTGACACAACCCCGGCTGCTCCGACTTCACGCCGTGCGCTTTGACCGCAGCAATCCCGACTACGAACTGGTGTCCGTGCTGTCCTCCGAGGATCCGGACGGCCCAGGTCCGGCGCACGTGCGCCTGGCGCGGCCGGAGCAGATCGTGGCCAACGCCGGACTGGTCGCGGCGGTCAACGCCAACGCCTTTGCCGCACTCCCGGACGCCGCGGGACGGACTCCCAGCGGGTGGTCCAACGCGCAGCCGGTGCGCATCATCGGCGCGGCCACGACCGGTGGGCAGACCCGCAGCCCGCCTGATGCGCGCTACACCTCGGTCTGGACCGATCCCAGCGGCCGTCTGCAGGTGGATAATGTCCGGGAGATTCCGAACTGCCGCGAGGCCGCGGCCGGGTTTTCGCGTGTGCTGGCCGACGGCCGCAACCTCTGCAGCCCGCAGGACCGGGTACTGCACCCGCGTAGCGCGGTCGGCTTCGAGCCGGGCGGTCGTTTTGTCTGGCTGGTGGTGGTAGATGGACGCCAGTCCGGCTACAGTGAGGGCGTCAGTACCTACGAACTGGCCGAACTGATGCGCGACTTGGGCTGCGCGACCGCCGCCAATCTCGATGGCGGCGGCAGTTCGGCCCTGTTCGCGGCACGTACGCCCGGCGCGCGTGTCGGTCTGTGCAACCGCCCCTCGGGTGGCGAGACGCGGCCAGTGCCGGTGATGCTGGGCATCCGGCCGCGCGCGCTGCACCGGTAGAGCGGGACGTCTGGGATCGCCCCGCACCGGGCAAGGGTTCAGAATTCACGCTTTCCATTCCCGTCGTTGCGCGCGTGTTTGATCCGGATGGGCGGCCCTGCTACGCTTGCATCATGAAGTACAACGGCGTGATTCTCGATAAAGTGTCAGGTGCGGCGTGAAACTGGCTGCGCTTCGCAGGGTCAGACCTGAATGGCGCTAAGATAGGCATGGTTTGCGGCCGGGCGTCTGT
>CAZZCT010000386.1:0-3000 GCA_964652365.1 uncultured Lentisphaerales bacterium | reverse complement strand
GCAGCGCCTCGTCCAACTCCCCACGGGATCCGAGGATGTCCGCGATCTGGCCCATAGTCACGGCGCGCGAGCGCACGTCCCCGAGACGCTCGTAGACCGGCAGTTCCTCTTCACGACGGATGCGCAGCGCCTCGTCCAACTCCCCACGGGATCCGAGGATGTCCGCGATCTGGCCCATAGTCACGGCGCGCGAGCGCACGTCCCCGAGACGCTCGTAGACCGGCAGTTCCTCTTCACGACGGATGCGCAGAGCCTCGTCCAACTCGCCACGCGATTGCAGGATGTCCGCGATCCTGCCCAGGGTCACCGCGCGCTCGCGCACGTCCCCGAGCCGCTCGAAGACCGGCAGTTGCTCCTCACGACGGATGCGCAACGCCTCGTCCAACTCGCCACGGGATTGGAGGATGTCCGCCATCAACCCGGCGGCGATGGCGGCTTCGCGCTCAGCGCCGAGGCTCATAGCCTCGGCGCCAGCATCTCTCAGGGCCTGCTCAGCCTCCGTGAGCTTCGCACGAAGAATCCACGCCCTCCCTGCATTAACCAGCAGCTCCATGCGGTTCCGGCGCGCTGACCGATGGCTGTTGCCAGACAAGAGATCGGCCAACCTGCGGTAGTACTCGCCGCTCTGGAGTTGGTGGGCAAGCAGCGCCCCTGGATCGCTGTAGTCCGACCGCGTGTCGTTGCTAGAGAGCATGCCGGTACCGGCCGGGGGGTCAGGGAAGGTGAAGACCATGGATCGCACCGACCACAGGTCGGGCGCTACGTGCTGGGCCGTGACGATGAGGTCGGTACTGCCAAAGAACAGGAGGTAGTGCGGACAGGCGGCCATGAGGCGGTTGCGCTGTTGGTTCAGGAGGACGAGTGCTCGCGACCAGGTGGCAGTCAGCTCCCCGTCCCGCCCAACGGGATAGACGATCACGGCGGCTTCGGGCGGGGCCTGCACTTCGAGGGATAGCAGGCGCTCAAGGAGGCGCTCAAGGTCGGGCGGTCTGTTCACTTTGAGGTCGACAATGGCGAACCCCGCGTAGAGACCTTCCACGAGACGGCGGCGTACTTCCTGAAGGCTGTTCCGGGAGTTCGAACAGACAAAGCCCAACTCGAAGCCTGCACCCGACCGTAGCGCCGTCAACATGAGGGCGAACTGGCCTTCCCCGACAGGCCCAAGATCAGGCAGTTGCGCAGGACCCATCGCAGTCGTCTCTCGGCGCCTTAAGGGCAAGGGCGGTCTCGCGAATCAGGGGATGCAGGTCAATCCACTGCTCGCCGTTCTGGTACGACATCACGAAGTGATGATCGTACAGTTGCGCGAGACGGTAGTGCTGCGGCCTAGTCATCCCAACCGAGGGCTTCTGTTCTGCGACCCGGGCGTACAGGTCAGCGTCGTTCGCGTCGAGCGCGGCAGCGTACTGGCTTCTGTGCTCGGCTAGGACACGGTCCAGAGTCTGTCTCGTCCACGCGGCCTCGATGGGCGGCGCTTTCCGTTCAGTCATGGCACGCAGGAGGAGGTCCTGGGTCATGCGCAGCAGGTCACGAGGATAGCCACCACTCTTGCATGCCAGGTCTCTCACGATGCTGGCATCCTGGAAGACGCGATTGAGAGGCATCCGCTTTGCCAGCATCTGGACCATTGCGTCGATGCCAGCAGGATAGGGCTGGCCTGACTGCTCTGCAACCTTGGGCATCGGGAGCATGTAGGTGCGCCCAATCGGGTTATCGGCCCCAGCTTCCATGAACGCAAGCCACGGCGGGACCATGAGCAGGGAGTGGCAGGGCATCTTCAGCATGTAGTGCTCACGCACCAGGATCGTCTCGGCGCTCTCCCGCACCTCCATCGCGTTGCGCGTGTCGCCCCTGAGCTTCTCGAAGCTGTCTACCAGCAAGATCACCTTGACACTGTCGGGGCTTTGCAGGTCGCTGAGCGCCTCCTCGACGAACGCCCGGCACTCCGCGATGAAGCTGGGACGCCTTCCGGCGAGCTCGGCGTTGAGCAACTGGTGGAAGTCCGGGTCCTCCTTCAGGGACAGCGCTATGTCGCCAACAGCCGGCACCTTCAAGGTTACCGCTGCGGTGACATCCTGCCGCAGGAGGCGCCCCAGACGTTCCGCGAGCGATTGCGTCGGCGCGCTGCTTGCCTTTCCTTGGTGAAGGAACCTATCGACACCGGCTGCAATGGCCACCCAGAGATCCAAGGTCGTTGCGGGCAAGCGCAAGTTGAGGTACTCATCGACATCAATATAGATGCATATGCAACCGTGTTCGGCAAGCCGCTTGGCCAGGCGCACCAACTCCGTACTCTTGCCGCTCCCGATGTGGCCCGACATCAGGATCCTAACGGGCTCATCCGCGCTCTGAAACTCCATCTCGATGCGGGACATGACATTGCCGTCGGAGCCGCGCAATCCGAGATTGCCGAAGTCAACATATTTATCGTCACCTGCAGGAAGCGGTTCGTTCCACTTGCAGTTATTCCGTGCTGCCTTCAGAGTAGGATCCATCGGGGAGCCTCCTTGTCGGTCGTGCCTGAACGAGCATGTACTGCCCGAATCAAGTATGCCACAACAGAGCCCGCCAGTGCAGTGACACCCACCCCCGCCGCCGCCGCTAGCGTCCTAAGAAACCACTTCGCCTGTCCGGTCGGCCACGAGGATGTAACCGGCCTGAGGGGCCTGGCGCTCGAGCCACTCCAGGCGGCTGTCCGCCAGCTGCCGCTCGTAGGCCTCCTCGCCCTTGTCCACATAGCTTTTCCCGAAGCGGATCATCCGGTAAAGCAGCACGGCCAGCTTCCGTGCAGTGGCCGTGATCGCCTTTTCAGGCCCCTGGCGCCCGCTGCAGCCGGCCACAAGTCCGCCGCAGACCACCAGCCTGCACGTCTCGCTCCGAAGGTCAACAGCCACGGCCTGCACCTCCTGCAGCAACGCTGAACACCATGCGATGCCCCAGTACTTCGCCGCGAGACAAGAGGTTTCCTGCATTAGGAATGGGTTCGCGTGGTAAGTTGGG
>CAZZCT010000385.1:0-3000 GCA_964652365.1 uncultured Lentisphaerales bacterium | reverse complement strand
GGTTCGAACGCCCCGTGACGTCAGGCAACGCGCTGAAGCGCGCACACCAACGCGTCTCCGCGCTGCCACTGGTTGGTGTTCGAGCTTTAGCTCGTCTGGGCCGGCCGGCAGATGCGACAGAATCATTGGCGGCAGAATCATGGGAAGCGGACCGGCTGGGCCCGCGGTTGCCGACAGTACGCGGTGCGGTCCCCGCGCCGCCGGGGTAGCTTCTCGGCTCGCGAGGCCGCTCGCCCTCCAGTCGGCAACAGCGCGGCTCGCGCCGTCAACGCGGCAGGATATCTTTCACGCGTTGCGCTGGAGGATATCATGACCGCACGCGACAAGATCCTGGCGGCATTCGCGCCGGACGGCACAGCCGAGATCGGCGCCGTCGCCTCGTACGACGGCATCTTCATCCGCGACCATTACGCGGCCCTGACCCAGGTTCCGTGGTGGGACCGCTCGCGCGCGGCCGAACTGGCTGCGGACTTCGCGCGAGCCAGCGGGCTGGAATGGTTCGCCGTGGGGCCGTGCGCCTCGCGCGAGGAACGGGCGCGGCAGCGCTATGAACAGCGCGCCGACGGCGTGTGGTGCATCGATTCCAGAACCGGCCGCGAAACGCACCTGCAGCCGCCGACCTCCGGCGGCACCAACACCGAGTGCGCCACCTCGCGGCACACCGACCTCGATGCGCTGCCCGTGACGGAGAAGGACATCGACGCGCTGATCCCGCGCCAGCCCGACTTCGACCGGAACGCGTTCCTGGCGGAGGGCAGACACGAAGGCGTTGTCGCGATCCGCGGAGCTGTCGATCTCTTCCTCTACAGCCACATCGCATCGCCGCTGTGGTCGCTCTATGGCCTGCTCGGCTACGAAGGGATGATGGTGTTCATGGCCCAGGATCGCGACCTGGCTCTGTACGCCGGACGCCGCATCCTGGCGAACACCGTGCAGCAGATCCGCATGATCGCCGCCCTGGGCGTGGACGCGGTCTGGATCGAGGAATGCCTGACCGACCAGATCCGGCCCGACCTGTTCCGCGCGCTCAACGAGCCGCTGGTGCGGGAGTGCGTGCACGAGATCCGCGCCTGCGGCCTGAAGAGCATCTACTACTACTGCGGCAATCCGCACGACCGCCTGGACGCGATCCTGGCGACCGGCGCCGATGCCCTGCACTTCGAGGAAAGCAAGAAAGGCTTCCGGATCGACATCGCCGACATCGTCACGAAAGTCGACCGTCGCTGCGTCGTCTTCGGCAATCTCGACGCGATCGGCATCCTGGAGAAGGGCTTCGACGAAGAGCTTCGCGCGGCTGTGCGCCGGCAGTTTGCCGCCGGGCGGCTCAACGGCAACCGCTTTGTGATGAGCACCGGCAGCCCGATCACACCGCAGACGTCGGTGGCCCGCGTTCGGCACTACGCCGATCTTGTGCGCGAGGCGTCGGCCTCTTCGTAATCGCACTTGCACTCGCACTCGTGCTCGTGCACGGCACGGCAGGGCAGGGCAGGGCAGGGCAGGGTTCCGACAGGCGCGCGCAACGTGCCGCTGGCTCCGTCGGCACTGCGATTCCCGGCAAGCGGCTGGGAAACCCGCGGGGGGCGGGTAGACTACCCGGCACGTTGCAGATGGCAGGGCGTTAGCTGTGGGCTTCCGTCGCAGGATGGCTGGCCCGTGCGCAGGTCCATGTCTCGAGTGCCTGTCGGCGCGGCCCGGGCGCGCCTCAGGACCCCGCGGAGAAGAGAGGTAGCGAATGCCGACAGAGACGAGAGGACTTCCCATGTTGCGATTCCATAGGGCGCGTGGATTGCGGGCCTGGTCCGCAGTCCGTGGCGCGCCCATGCTGGTGGCCATGGCGGCGGCTTGGCTGGCCCTGACAGTCGTGACACGGGGCGCCGGAGTGGACAGCTGGACCAAGCTCACGTCGGGGACCACAGTCACGCTCACCGGTATCGCGTATGCGCCCACCGGCTTGTACATCGCGGTCGGCGATGCCGGGATGCTTCTGTCCTCGCCCGGCGGCGCCGATCCGTGGACCGCCAATGCGGCCAGGAATGACCGTGGCGAGATCATGGACTACCTGTATTGGGGAGTGTGCATCGGGCCGACCGGCCACGGGGTGGCCGTGGGCAACGACATCATCGTTACCGGCCCGACGGTGTCCCCCGGCAATTGGGTCACCAGCGCTCAGTACTTGGCATGGCTGAACAGCGTGGCCTGCGACGGGGCGCGGAATCTGTTCGTGGCGGTGGGGGGCATGTACAGGGGTTCGCCATCCACCACGCATGTCGTGACGGCCATCAACGGGTTCGGCTGGGCCTTCCAGTCCCCGCCACTCAACCGCGTGCTGCGGGGTGTCACAGTCGGCAACGGCCGCTTTGTGGCGGTCGGCGAAGGCGGAATCATTGCCAGCTCGGACAACGGCACGACCTGGACCGTGCGGGTCGCGTCCGGCACCGTGGACCTGATCAGTGTGGTCTACGGCGGCGGCCGGTTTGTGGCCGGCGGCCCGCACGGCGTGATGCGGACATCGACGGACGGCATCACCTGGAGCGACGAGTACTTCGGCACGGGCGGCATGGATGTGCTTGGGCTGGCGTTCGGCAACGGCGTGTTCTGCGCCATCGGCCAGTTCGCCGGCATCCGGACCTCGACCGACGGGCTCGTCTGGGTCGCGCAGGACTCCGGCATCCCGCCGGACGAGGCGCCGAACCTGCAAGCCGTGTGCTTTGCCAACAACCGCTTCACCGCCGTCGGCGGCCACGGCCTGATCCTGCAATCGGGCACGTTTGTGCCCCCGCCGATCCTGCGGATCACCGTCTCCCCGGCCGGTGGCGGCACGACCACGCCGACCGCGGGCGAAGACCACCTCTATGTGGCGGGCGAGAAGGTCGCCGTCACAGCCACCGCCGCCACCGGATACCGGTTCGTC
Source organism: uncultured Lentisphaerales bacterium (assembly GCA_964652365.1). Classification (GTDB taxonomy): domain Bacteria; phylum Verrucomicrobiota; class Kiritimatiellia; order RFP12; family CAZZCT01; genus CAZZCT01. The sequence continues at coordinate 89 of CAZZCT010000385.1, read as the reverse complement.
AAGTGGAGCGGTGATGCCACCGGTACCTACCCGACGCTCTCCCTGACCATGGCGGGTCCGCGCGCCATCACGGCCGAGTTCGCCCAGGC
>CAZZCT010000384.1:0-3026 GCA_964652365.1 uncultured Lentisphaerales bacterium | reverse complement strand
ACCACACCATGCGTAGCGTTGTGTTCTGGTCGGCACAGGGATAAAACGCTATTCGTTCGGAAGCAAGAGATGGAATACTCCAAGGCAACTGAAAGATGCCGAATGGGGCTCGAGTACAGCTCGTCGCATTCTTACTCGGCCTGATCTCGGGCTTTGTGACGCAATCGCCATGGGTGGCAGCACCGTTCCTGCTTGCTGCTCTCATCCTCAACATCCCTGTGTTGAAGAACGCCAAGTGTCCTGCATGCGGCGGCGCCCTCATTGCCGATTCGGCATCACCGTGGAGGCTCGCCCCCATTTTCAAACTCATCGCGGGGAGTCAAGAGGTCTGTACCGTGTGCAGTGCAGAGAGAACGAAAGGGGTTTCCGAAGCGGGTCGGGGGGAGTGATTAGCTCCCCCCTCCCCACACCACCGGACTTGCGGGTCCGCATCCGGCGGTTCAGACGGACTACCGTGACACGGCACGTTTCCCGGACGGATTTGCGGCCGGGTAGTGGAACGCGATCCAGATGTCACGCACGGAGACCAAGCCCTGTGATTGCAGCCATTCGTTGTTCATGCCCCACTGCGTTGCCTGAGTTCGGGAGAGGTGCCAGAAGCTTTTGCGGCTGAGGGCCGTCATCACGGCCTGTCGCTGTGAGACCCCGAGTTTCAGGAGTTCGCCGACGCGCTTGCGGCATCGTCGCCACTGTTTCCAGTAGCACATCCTCACGCGACGGCGTATGGGCGCAGTCAGCGCGTCCAGCGACGTCGAGACGACCTTCCAGTTCCCCACCATCGTCGCACTCGGCTACGGGCTGCAGGCCACCGACACGCTGCAGGTCGAAGCCAACGTCGAGTGGCTGGAGTTCTCGCGCTTTGACACGCTGGCCGTCCAGTCGCGGCCCGCGGCGCGCTGGGTGCAGGCCAACCCCCGCCTCAGGTACATGGCCCACAAGCGCTCAATCGCCGCCATCGCGAACAGAAGCGCACCCGCCCATCGGTCGGCGAACGGCGGCGTGAAGAACGGCAGTACAAAGGGCATCGTCACCACCAGCACGGCCACCACCGCCACGCCATGGAACAGGCCCGCCGCCACACGACCTGGCCGGTCAGCCGCCGCCGTCATCGCTTGTCCATCCGTCGTCGCGCGACCTCCTGTGCTGTGCGCCGGCCACGGATCCCGCGGTCCGGGCGATGCCAGCACCGGCAGCATGTTAAGACCCCGGACGACCGGACGCGAGCCCGGCTTGGCGCGGAAGACCGCGCCGGACGCGCGGCAGCGCGGCCGGCGCCTGTCACTCAGGACTTGCACGTCGCGGTGATTCTGTGTATAGAAGCGCCATGATCTGGTACGGGGCCGTGGCGCCGCCGGCCAAATGAGCCATCCAACGAGGTACATCATGAGCGAGACGATCCGGGTGCTGTTGAGCGAGGACGAGATGCCGCGCCAGTGGTACAACCTGAATGCCGACTTCAAGCGTCCCGTGCCTCCGCCGCTGACCCCCGACGGCAAGCCCATCGGCCCCGAGATGCTGGCCCCGGTGTTCCCCATGAACATCATCGAGCAGGAGGTCAGCACCCAGCGCTGGATCGACATCCCCCAGCCGGTGCTCGAGATCCTTTACCGCTGGCGACCCGCGCCGCTGCAGCGCGCCACCCGGCTCGAGGCCGCCCTCAAGACCCCGGCCAAGATTTTCTTCAAGAACGAAGGGGTCTCGCCGGCCGGCAGCCACAAGCCCAACACGGCCGTGGCCCAGGCCTACTACAACCGCGAGTTCGGCATCAAGCGCATGACCACCGAAACCGGCGCCGGCCAGTGGGGCTGCGCCCTGGCCATGAGCTGCAAGCTGATGGGCCTGGAGTGCAAGGTGTTCATGGTGAAGATCAGCTTCGAGCAGAAGCCCTTCCGCAAAGTCATGATGCGCACCTGGGACGCCAACTGCGTGGCCAGCCCCAGCACCGAGACCCAGGCGGGCCGCGATGTCCTGGCCCGCGACCCGAACACGCCCGGCAGCCTGGCGATTGCCATCAGCGAGGCCATCGAGGCCGCCGTGACCTCGAAGGATACGCGCTACGGCCTCGGCAGCGTCCTGAACCACGTCATGCTGCACCAGACCATCATCGGCCTGGAGACCCAGAAGCAGTTCGCCAAGCTCAAGCTCTATCCCGACGTGGTGATCGGGTGCGCGGGCGGCGGCTCGAACTTCGCGGGACTCAGCTTCCCGTACGTCTGCGACAAGATCCACGGCCGGAACGTGCGGATCGTGGCCGTGGAGCCGGCCGCCTGTCCCACCCTGACGCGCGGCCCGTACGCTTACGACGCCGGTGACGTGGCCATGATGACCCCCCTGCTGGCCATGCACACCCTTGGTCACCGCTTCGTGCCGCAGGCCATCCATGCCGGCGGCCTGCGCTACCATGGCATGGCGCCGATGGTCAGCCACGCCCTGCGCGAAGGCCTGATCGAGGCGACCTCGATCGCCCAGACCGAGTGCTACCAGGCCGCCCTGCTCTTCGCCCACACCGAGGGCTTCATCCCGGCCCCCGAAACATCGCACGCCATCGCCCAGACGATCCGGGAGGCCAAGCGCGCCAAGGAAGAGGGCAAGGAGCGGGTGATCGTGATGAACTGGTCGGGCCACGGGCTGATGGACCTCGCCGGCTACCAGGCCTATTTCGACGGCAAGCTCAGCGACTGCGCCCTGAGCGACGCGGATCTGGCCGCCTCGCTGAAGTGCATCGAAGGCCTGCCCAAGGTGCCGTGAGGCGCCGCGGCGCGTCACCCTGCCACCAGGGCTCGCGCACAACCGGAGGCTGGTCCGCCGCGGCGACTCGAACGCCGGAACGAGCCTACCGCGCGGCTGCGCCGCGAACACATGCGGGGGTAACTCTTCTGAATCAGGAACTCAGGAAAGCTGGAATGGCGTCTTGCACACTCTTCCTGCTTTCCTGAGTTCCAAATTCTTTCCGTCGGCCAGGGCAAGTTATAGGCAAGCCGGCCGCGCGGCTGCGCCGCGAATGAACGCCGGGGTAACTCTGTCCG
>CAZZCT010000383.1:0-3071 GCA_964652365.1 uncultured Lentisphaerales bacterium | reverse complement strand
GCGCGCGCACGACGGAGTCGCAGACGCACCGCGAAATCGCCAGCGGCCTGTCGACGCCGGTGGGCTTCAAGAACGCCACCGACGGCTCGCTCGAGGCCGCCATCAACGCGATCCGCTCGGCGCTGGGGCCGCACCATTTCCTGGGCGTCACGGACGACGGGCTGCCGGCCGTCTTCGGCACCACCGGCAACCCCTACCCCCATCTGGTGCTGCGCGGCGGGCGCAAGCCCAACTACGATGCGGAGAACGTGCGACGTTGCGAGCAACTCCTGGCCGAGGCCGGGTTGCCGCCGGCCATCGTGGTCGACTGCAGCCACGGCAACTCATCACGGCGCCCGGAACGCCAGGGTGAGGTGCTGCGCTGCATCCTGGACCAGCTCGCGGCCGGCAACCAGTCGATCGTCGGGTTCATGGTCGAAAGCCATCTGGAGGCCGGCAGCCAGCCGTTCGGCAACGACCCGGCGCAACTGCGCTACGGCGTGTCCGTCACCGATCCCTGCATCGACTGGGACACGACCGCCAGCCTGTTGCGCGAGGCCCGCGCCCGCCATCTCGAGTATCTGCCGCGGCGCGCGGCCGCCGCGCCGCGCCACCAATCCCGAACAGGAGATGCACGTGAGTGAGAGCGCGAAACTGATCGGCGCCTACCCGGATGCCGGCGGCCACTTCGGCCACTTCGGCGGACGCTACGTGGGCGAGACCCTGATGCCCGCCCTGCTGGAACTTGACGCCGCGCGTCGCGAGGCCATGGCGGACCCGGCCTTCCTGGCCGAGTTCCACGCCCTGCTGCGCGATTACGTCGGCCGACCCACGCCGCTTGACTTCGCCGCGCGGCTCACGGCCCTGGCCGGCGGGGCGCGCATCTACCTCAAACGCGAGGACCTGGCCCACAGCGGCGCGCACAAGATCAACAACACGGTCGGCCAGGGGCTGCTGGCGCGCCGGATGGGCAAGCGGCGGCTGATCGCCGAAACCGGCGCGGGCCAGCATGGGGTGGCCACGGCCACGGTTGCGGCCCGCTTCGGTATGGCCTGCCGGGTCTTCATGGGCCGCGAGGACATCCGGCGGCAGGCGCCCAATGTCCAGCGCATGCGCCTGCTCGGCGCCGAGGTGGTCCCCGTCGATGCCGGCTCGGCCACGCTCAAAGATGCCATGAATGAGGCCATGCGGTGCTGGTCGGCCGAGGTCGAAGACACCTTCTACGTCATTGGCACCGTCGCCGGCCCCCATCCCTACCCCGTGCTGGTGCGCGACCTGCAGCGGGTGATCGGCGATGAGACGCGCCGGCAGATCGTGGCCGCGACCGGGCGCCTGCCCGACCTGCTGGTGGCCTGTGTCGGCGGCGGCAGCAACGCCATGGGCCTGTTCTACCCGTTCCTGGACGACCCCGTGGCCATCCTGGGCGTCGAGGCAGCCGGCGAAGGCATCGCCACGGGCCGGCATGCCGCCACGCTCTGCCAGGGTACCGTGGGTGTGCTGCACGGCACCCGTTCGTATCTGCTTCAGGACGGCGATGGCCAGGTGATCGAAGCCCACTCCATCTCAGCCGGCCTGGACTACCCGGGCGTCGGCCCGGAACACGCGCTGCTGAAGGAACTCGGACGCGTGCAGTACACGGCGATCACCGACGATGAAGCGCTGGAAGCATTCCAGCTGTGCTGCCGCAATGAGGGCATCATCCCGGCGCTCGAGAGTTCGCACGCCCTGGCCGCGGCCCTTCGGGAGGCGGGCCGGCGCAAACCGGAGGAGATCGTCGTGGTCAGCCTGTCCGGCCGCGGCGACAAGGACCTGGCGCACGTGGCCGAGTTGCTGGCGACACGGCCCGCAACCACCCCGACTGAGAGGCCCGCATGAAGACCAATCGCCTGGACCAGACCTTTGCAGCCCTGGCGGCGACCCACCGCAAAGCGCTGGTCGGCTACCTCACCGCTGGTGACCCGGACCTGGCCACCAGCCTGAAGATTCTGATCGCAGCCTGCCGCGCCGGACTCGACGTGCTGGAGCTGGGCGTGCCGTTCTCCGACCCCACGTCGGACGGTCCCGCGATCCAGGCCGCAGCCCAGCGCGCCCTGCGCCGGGGAACGTCGGTGCGCGCGGTGCTTGAGCTCGTGCGCGGCGTGCGCCAGGCCGTCGACACCCCGATCGTCCTGTTCAGCTACTTCAACCCGCTCCTGCACTATGGGCTGCCGGCGCTCTGCGCTGAGGCTGCCGCCGCAGGCGCCGACGGGCTGCTGGTGGTCGATCTACCGCCCGAAGAGTCCGGCGAGCTCCATGACGAAGCTGCGCGCCATGGCCTGCCGCTGATCCGCCTGGTCGCGCCCACCACGACGCCGGAACGCATGCGCCAGGTGGTGACGGGAGCCGGCGGGTTCATCTACCTCATCACGCGCACGGGCGTCACCGGTGAGGGCGGCATCGACCCGGTTGGCATCGCGCCGCACGCCGCGGCCCTGCGCCGGCTCACGCCGTTGCCGGTCTGCCTCGGCTTCGGCATCCGCACCGCGGCCGACGTGCGCGCCCTGGCGCCGTCCGCCGACGGGCTCGTGGTGGGCAGCGCCCTGGTGCGCATTGTGGCCGACAACCAGCAGGCGCCCGACCTGCCGGACCTGGTCGCCGCCAAGGTGCGGGAGCTGCGCGCCGGACTCGCGCCCTGAACATGCCACGCCGCCGGGTCGAATCGACCTGATGGCAGTCTCGGGCATGTTAATGGCCGTGATATGCGCATCGCTGATGAGGGAGTCGCCCTCGTCCATAACTTGAAGCTGCCGTCCGCGGTTCCCGCGCATTTCGGTTCAAACCGCGGCTGGTCGTTGGCCGACCGAGTGCCCCAAGGGCCTGGGGCACCCCTACCCATCGGGACGCACGTCGGGCCGATGTGCGTCACAGGGCGAACGATTGGCTACGGACTGAAAGCCCGTGCCACGATTGTGGAGCCGATCGGCAGAGGCGTGCGTATCGCGGCTCACGGACCTACTGCTCCCTTCCGCTCAGTGGGCGTTGGCGTGGCACGGGCTTCCAGCCCGTAGCCTGCGACGCACCGCACGCATCTTGACCCTGCATCTCCTTGGCGT
>CAZZCT010000382.1:0-3078 GCA_964652365.1 uncultured Lentisphaerales bacterium | reverse complement strand
CCTGTACTGGCGGGTGCCCTCACCCGCCGTCCGTGCCGCGTGAGGGCACGCGGCCTACAATGATGTTGCCGGTTTGGCTCTCCCGCTTGGCCTGACCGGTTACCGCGGTCGCCGGGCCCGCCGGCGAGGATCTGCGTCCGTCTTTACTTCGACCTAACGGGCACTATATTGACTTACAAGGCAATACATCTGACCGTACGGTCAGAAGCGAGCCTCGGAGTACCGTCCATGAGCGACCTGGTGCAACGGCGTAAGGCCATGACGGACGAGATGATGCGCACCGCCATCTGCGATGCCGCGGCGGCCGTGCTGGCTGAGGTCGGCTTTGCCTCGCTCACCATGGAACGCGTGGCCGAGGCCGTGGGCGCGTCGAAGGGCACGCTGTACAACTACTTCCGCGACAAGGACGCGCTGGTCATGGCCGTCGTGGAGCGCACCTTCGCGCCGCTGCAGGCGGAGATGAACCGGGCTTTCGCGGACGAGACCAACCCCGGCGGTGCGCTGGTGCAGGCGATCCGCGTCATTCTGACCGACATCGTCGAGCGGCGGGCGCTGGGCCAGGTTCTCTGCGGCCGCGAACTGTCGCCGGCGCTGGACGCCATGCTGCTCGAGAGACGCTTGCAGTTCCACAGCCTGTTCGAGAAGACATTCCGCAAAGCGGCCGCGGCCGGTCTGCTGCGGACGTCCTGCGAGCACCCGGAGCATTTGGGCCGGTGCCTCGCACTGGCGCTGCATGGCATGGTCGATCTGCACATCTTCCATCCTGAAGTCTGTCCGCCGGTGGAGCAGGAGGTCGCGTTCCTGGAGGAATCCATGATTCGTCCCTGGTTCAAGGGGACGCGGAGATGATCACTGCCGGCAGGGCCATGGGTGCCTGCCGGCGAGACGCGCCTGACAACCGTCACGAGCCGATGCCAGAACAAGGAGTCGTATGCACATCACACACAGACGCAGATGGGCGGCGGGCACGGGAATGCTCTGCCTCGCGCTGATTTCCACGGGGTGCCGGCCGAAGCAGGCGGGGCCGCCGCCGGCGATGGCACCGCCCGAGGTCGCCGTGATCAGCGTGCAACCCGAGCGCGTGTCCCTCTCCTCCGAACTGCCGGGCCGGATCTCGGCGTGTCTGGTGGCCGACGTGCGGCCGCAGGTGGGCGGCGTCATCCAGGAACGGCGGTTTGCGGAAGGTGCCGACGTCAAGGCTGGCGACATCCTCTACCAGATCGATCCGACCATGCTGCAGGCGGCGCACGATACGGCCAAGGCGGTTCTGGCCAAGGCCGAGGCGGCGCTGCCCCCGATCCGGCTGCGGCTCGAACGTCTCCGCGAACTGGTGAAGATCAAGGCGGTCAGCCAGCAGGACTGCGATGACACGGCGGCGGCGCTCACCCTGGCAGAGGCCGATGTTGCGGTGTGCAAGGCGGCCGTCGAAACCGCCCGCATCAACCTTGCCTATACCCACGTCACCGCGCCGATTTCCGGACGCATCGGCAAGTCGTCGGTGACCATCGGCGCGCTGGCGACGGCGTATCAGCCCGTCCCGCTCGCCAGCATCCAGCAACTGGATTCGGTCTATGTGGACGCGCCCCAGTCCAGCGCCACCCTGCTGCGCTTGAAGCGGAGTCTGGCCAGCGGCAATCTCAAGTCCGACGGTGCCGAGCAGGCGAAGGTCAAACTGCTCCTGGAAGACGGGACGGCCTATCCGTTGGAAGGCACGCTGAAGTTCTCCGACGTCACCGTGGATCCGAGCACCGGCTCCTTCATCCTGCGGATGGTTTTCCCGAATCCGAACGGGGTCCTGCTGCCGGGGATGTTTGTCCGGGCGGTGGTGAAGGAGGGGATCAACGACCAGGCGATTCTGATTCCGCAGCAGGCGGTTTCGCGCGATCCCAAGGGCAATCCCATCGCTCTGCTGGTGGATGCGGCCGGCAAGGTGGTGCAACGGAAGCTCACGCTCGACCGGGCGCTGGGCGACCGCTGGCTGCTCGTCGCGGGGCTGACGCCCGGCGACCGCGTGATCGTCGAGGGCATGCAGAAGGCGCGGCCCGGCGTCAGCGTGAACGCCGTGCCCTTCGGGGACAGTGCGAAGCCGCCCACGAGCCCGGCACAACCGGCCGCTACAGTCAACTGACGGAGACGCCCGATGCTATCGAGATTTTTCCTGGACCGTCCGGTGTTCGCCTGGGTGATCGCCATCATCCTGATGGTGGCGGGCGGGCTGGCGATCTACAACCTGCCGATCTCGCAGTACCCGCCCATCGCGCCGCCGTCGATCGCCATCACCGCCTTCTATCCGGGCGCGTCGGCGGAGACGGTGGAGAACAGCGTGACGCAGATCATCGAGCAGAAGATGACCGGCTTCGACAAGATGCTGTACCTCTCCGCGACCAGCGATTCGTCCGGCTCCGCCCGGGTTGAACTGACCTTTGCCCCGGGGACCGATCCCGATCTGGCCTGGGCCCAGGTGCAGAACAAGCTCCAGCTGGCCATGGCGAGTCTGCCGGAGGTGGTGCAGCGCTCCGGCGTCCGCGTTGCCAAGTCCACCCGCAACTACCTGCTCATCGTCGGGCTGGTCTCCGAAGACGGGAGCATGAACGGGTTCGACTTGCGGGACTATGCCGCCTCCAACCTGGAGAAGGTGCTGTCCCGCGTGCCGGGCGTCGGCGAGGTCGAGATCTTCGGCAGTCAGTACGCCATGCGCGTCTGGCTGAACCCGGACAAGCTGACCGACTACCAGCTGACGATGCAGGACGTCGTGGCGGCCTTGCGCGCCTACAACGTGGAAGTGTCCGCCGGCCAGTTCGGCGGGGCGCCGGCAGTGCCCGGCCAGCGCCTGAACGCCGCCATCATTGTGCAGAGCATGCTCAAGACGCCCGACGAGTTTGCCGGCATTCCGCTCCGCACCAATCCGGACGGGTCCACGGTGCGCATCCGCGACGTGGGCCGGGCAGAGCTTGGGACCGAGGCGTACGATGTGGACATCGCGCACAACGGCCGTCCGTCCGCGGCTCTGGCCATCCGGCAGGCGGCCGGCGCCAATGCCCTGGAAACGGCCGACAACGTCCGCGCGAAACTGGAAGA
>CAZZCT010000381.1:0-3113 GCA_964652365.1 uncultured Lentisphaerales bacterium | reverse complement strand
ATGGTGCTTGCTGGTGACCACCAGGTACTGCATCCCGGCGTCGCGGGCCAGTTGCACCCAGGAGTCGGCGTCGAAGAGGACCGGGTTGAAGGCGGAGGACAGCGCGCCGTATTCGTCGTTTGGGACCCGGAAGTAGGACTGCGCCCACTCACCGATGAAGGGCATCCGTTGCCCTTTCCATTCCCCTGCGGGCAGCGAGTAAAGCCCCCAATGCACCATCATGCCGAACTTCGCCTGCTTGAACCACTCCCGATTACTCATGCGTCCTCCATCAGTCGCCGGAGTTGTTCGGCTCCGCGTCGGTCGCCGTGCAGATCCTGGTAGTCTGGCCCATGACGCAAGTTCTTCGCGCGTGGAGCCCGGCTTCCGGGAGTCGGAATCCCTCACTTCCCGACAAACCACTCCGCCAGCGGCTCTTCGCCCACTGGCAGCAACCGCGTGTCACGGTCGCCGGGCGCCAATCCGGAGGCTTCCATCTCCTCGCACCAGGTCTTCTGGAAGGCGGCCAGGTGCAGGTTGCTGTTGCCCGATCCATCTGGCGAGCGGCGGTCTAGCACCAGCAAGCCCTTGCCGACCTTCAGCACCCTGAGATACGGCTTGCCGGAAACAGCGTGCAGCGCGGCATCGTCCCGGTCCGCCAGTTGCTGGAGCGCCTCGAGGATGCGCGGCCGACGGCCAGGGGTGGTGGTGACGCCGGACGCGGCGTCCAAGCCCAGGTCTTCGCCGACGAGATAGAGGCGCTCGCCGCCGGCCAGGAATTCAGCGAGGGCCTCGACGCGCGCGGGCCACTCCACCGTGCCGAGCATCTGCATGACGCGGTGCCGGCTTTCGCCCAACTCGTAGGAGTAGTAGCTGTAGCGGCGCTTGTCGACCGCTTCGGTGTCCAGATGGCGCTCCCGCAGTTGCATGAGCAGACCGAGAAATTCGGCGTCGTCGATTTCCGGTCCGCGTCGCATCAACTGACGGGAGCGACTGTCGCGTTCGGGCGGCAAGGCCGCCTTGGCCAACGCCGCCGCATCCCTGGATGTCCGCACATCGAGTTTAGACTCCGCCGTCTGGCCGCTGACGGCATCGAGCCAGCGAACCGTCCAGGGCCGCGCCTGGCCGCCGGCATCCATCAGCGGCTCGTCCAGGCGCAGGCGCAGAGTCAGGAGCTCCTCGGGCTTGAGCACGACGCTGCCGCTGTGATGGGGCAGGGGCTCGCTGTCCGGCCCCAACACCTCGACCCGGCCATGTCGCGTCACCTTCCGGTCAGGCCCGATCGTGAACGTCGCGGTTCCGCCCATCGACGCCGTCTTCGGCCCGGCCAGTGTTGGCGCCGCCAGCGGTGCGACGGTCAGGACCAGCACGCGCCAGAAGCCGGGCTCAACGGTCAGAACCGTTTCCGGCGCCTGCTGGACAGGGTTGAAGACGGTCACCATCTGCCCGCCAGCCAACGCGTCGTAGGCGGTCGTGAACGGCGGCCGCAGCCGCAGCCGGGCATCGGCGCGACGGCCGCGGTAGTCCCCGAACAGTGCGAGCACCCGCGCGGTTGTGCCGGGCAGGTCATACTGCATGGTGACGAAGTCGCTGAGGCCCTCACCATAGGCGCGCGTGTTCTCGATCTCGAAGCCGGGCGTAACGCCACAGCGGCGCACGAGTTGGTCGATGACCTGGCGGAAGGTTTCAGTGGCCTCGGTGACCGGCTCGGATAGTCCGCTTTCGCCCGTCAGCAGTACATTGAAGCAGATGGCCGCGCCCTTGCCCACCTTGCGGTAGGTCAGCAGCGGGGTCCCGTCCTCGTGGTGGCCGACAGCCGCCACGTCCTTTTCAAGGTTCTGCAGCCGCTGGCGGCCTTCGGGCATGTAGTGGCAAGGGTGGCCGCCAATGCGCATGCCGAGGTTGAAGAAGAGGGGTGGCTGGAGCGCAGGCGTGTTGGTGGCCGGCTTGTCGCCGCGTTCGCCCAGCAGCCAGGCGTCCTCAAAGGCCTTTCGTGCCGCGTTCTCGCCGGGGAACTCAACTTGCGAACGGCCCATCAGCCAGTCCGGCGAAGTGGTGAATCCGAGCAGCTTGTCGAAACCGGCGCCGGGATACGTGGCGTACGGCTTGCCGCCCTCGTCGTACTGGGCGATGGTCGGAAAGACCACCAGCGTGCCGCCATCTTCGACGTATTTCCGCACCGCGTCGGCCGTCGGCTGGTCAATGGCCTCGACGTAGGGGAGGAACAGGACCTTGCACGCCCTGAACTCATTCGGTTTGACGTACTTCGGCGCGTAACCCGAGGTGGAAAGCGCGCGGTAGAGCGGCAACTCGGGCGGCTTGATGTACGAGGCGCCCGGCGCTTGGTAAGGGCCCTTGCCCATGGTCAGGTCATGCGGACCGCTGCGCTGCATGAAGAAGCCGTAGCGCCCGCGGACCAGGGCCCAGCGGCTGTCGAGGGTGAAGATGCCGACCTTCGGGTCGGTATGAGGCGTCATCTGGCGCAGGATCGCCGCGGGCCGCTCGGCCTGCTTCATGGTCCGGGCCACGGCCAGCGTCGAGCGGCTTGGTGTCAGGTCGCCGTTGAACATGGGGCCCCAGTTGAACAGATAGGTACAGCCCGATGCCAGGCCCAGTTGCAGGAACTGGTTGTTCATCGCTTCGTCCTCGAAAAACATCCAGTTCAGGTGGAACGGGTTGCCGGGGCCGGGGGTGCGCGAGCGGACGTAGTTGTGCCAGAGCGCCACGCCCTCCGGCGCGTTGGCATGCCAGAAGTTGACCATCGGTGCCGGCGCGAACTGGACGAACGTGAAGTCGTAGCTCATGGTCCAGGTCGTCACCGGGTTTGCCGTGACGTAACCCCGCATGTAGTTTTCGCAGTACTCGCGGACGTACCACTCATGGAAGGCATGGGTGTCCACGTACGGGGTCAGATTGGGTTCCAGATCCTTAGGCGGCGGTCTCCAGAGCCAGCCGAACGGCTCGGCGTATGTGCGCCAGACCTTGAGCTCGGACCAGTCCGTGAACGCTTTGCTCCAGGCGGCGTTGAGTTTTGCGAGGTCGTGGCCGTAGAGCTGCTGCAGGTAGTGCCGGAACCACTTGTTGGCCTCTTCAGGAGCGCTCTCCTCCTTACGCCAGGGATAGGACTCCGACCA
>CAZZCT010000380.1:0-3161 GCA_964652365.1 uncultured Lentisphaerales bacterium | reverse complement strand
ACTGCACCGGTTGGGCGGCCGCGGCGCCGGAGTTGAACAGGGCCTCGGCGCGCTGGCGAAGTGCCTGCCGGAAGACGGTCGTTTCATCCGCCATGGTCTTGCCTCCTCAGCCACAGATCACTGTCGTCGCACCCGTTCTGTGGTCGCCACCGCATATGTGTCATGTGAGGCTCGTGCCCCCCTGGAGTGCGGCACCAGGCCCACTCCAGCTTGCGGGTGCCATCGTAGCGTCATTCGAGGTATATTCAAGTGTATCTGGCTGACTGACCGCGCAAACCGTCCGCTTTGACTGTTGCTGCGGCGCAAGCGCGAAGCCGCTGGCGATGCTCCGGCCACGGTCACCCGCTGACGCTCCGGTTGCCGCTGGCGCCCCTGGAATTCCGTAGACTTCGAGAACGCCCTTAGCACGGGCCACAGGAGAGGTTTTGTGCCGACACGCGGGGAATCGGAGATCTGAGGGAGGCAAGCAGGGCAGGCATGGATGGCGCTGGCCGTGGTCTGGCCGTCATCGGTCAGCCCTGCGGGGGTCTCTTGTGCTGGCGGGTGCCCTCACCCGCCGTCCGCGCCGCGTGAGGGCACGCGGTCGTACAATGAGGTTGCCGCTTTTGCATCCCCCGCATGGCTGACCGGTTGCGTCTGGCCTATGCCGGGGATTGCGGCAACGTCGGCTCTGTGTTACATTGCAATGGAACATCAAGACCGGACATCGATGACCCGAGTACCGGCGCCGGTAGCAGGGCGTGGTGGAGTTCCTGCGCACTTCAATGCCGTCCCTGGACGCTGGCGCTCGTGGCGCGATCCGTCATCCGCGACCAAGAGCAGGAATGCGATGAAGAAGAAACCTAACCAGCGGGCGGTCGTCGGCGGCGCGCCCGCCTCCCCCGTGGATGGGAACCTGACGGCAGGCACGAGGGAACCGCGCGATAGCGCCGCGCAGAAGCGGACCCAAGACCTGTTGGTCATTCGCAATCAGGTTCTCCAGTCCATCAACGAGTTGTCACTGGAACTTGCCCATCTGGCGCCCGATGAACTGTGCGCTCATGCGGTCAAGCGGACCAAGGCTCTGTTCAATGTCCGCGCGGCCTGGATCAGTGTGTATGATCCGGATACCGCATGTCTGGTTGTCGCGCACGCCGCGCTGTCGGATGAAGAGAACTCTGCGGTCGCCAGGCGGATCGGTGCGAGGTTGACCGGGTACAGCACCCCGGTGGATGAAGCGCAACACCGGAGGCTGACCACGGACCAGGTGGGTGGGCCGTCATCCTTGCCTGACTTGCCGTTTGGGGCAATCCCTGCGTCCCTCAGCGGCACGCTCGAGAAGCTGTTCGGCTCCGGCTGGTCCATGGCCGTGGCGTTGGTGGCCGGAGAGCGCCTGGCAGGCACCCTGGTCATTGTCGGCCATCCCGGCCAGGCAGCCCCTGACAGAGAAGAGTTCCTGGCGTTTGCACGCAGTACCGCGAGTGCACTTGAGCACAAGCGGGTCGAACAGGAGCGCCAGAGGCTCGTCAACGCGTTGGCCCATGCGTCGCGCGTGACGGCGCTCAGCGAACTGGCCACGTCGCTGGCCCACGAGTTGAACCAGCCGCTGACGGCCATCATGGCAAACGCCAGTGCCGCTCTCCGCATGCTGGGAAACCGGAAGCCGGACATGGCCGAATTGCGCGATATCCTGACCGACATCGTCGCGGCCGACGAGCGGGCCAGTGCGATCATTCGGCGCATGCACGAGCCGCTCAAGCGCAGGGCGCCGCATCGGCTGCCGCTGACCGTGAACGATCTGGTCCGAGAGGTGGAGCTGCTGGTGCGTAATGATGCGCGTCTGGCGGGTGCCGACGTCGCGCTCGAGGTGCCGGACGGGTTGCCGCCGCTGCGCGGCGACCGCGTCCAGCTCCAGCAGGTCATCCTCAATCTCGTGATGAACGCTCTCGATGCGGTCCGGGAGTCGGCCCCGGACCAGCGGCACATCGAGGTGCGCGCTGGTTGCCAGGGGGAACAGGGACTGCGCCTGGAAGTCAGCGACTCCGGCCCGGGAGTGCCTGACGCCGAGCGGGAGCGGATTTTCGAGGCGTTCTGCACCACCAAGCCGAAGGGGCTGGGGCTCGGGCTGTCGATCTGCCGGAGTCTGGTCGAGGCGCATGGCGGGCGGATCTGGGCCGAGACCCGGCCCAAGGGCGGAGCCAAGTTCGTGGTGGTGCTGCCGGCGGAAAAGCAGTCGGGCCAGTTGTAGTCGGGTCTTGCCGAGACCCGACCAGCGGGCCGGTTTCGGCAAAACCGGCCTACTCCGGCAAAACCGGCCTACCGTGGGCGGTGCGAGTAGTCGGGGCGTGAGTAGTCGGGTCTTGCCGAGACCCGACCAGCGGGCCGGTTTCGGCAAAACCGGCCTACTTCGGCAAAACCGGCCTACTCCGGCAAAACCGGCCTACTTGGGTACCGAGCGACGAGGAAACCACATGCCCACTCTCACGCCTACCATCTTCGTGGTCGACGATGACGCCTCGGTACGCAAGAGCCTGCAGCGGCTCCTGACGGTCTGCGGCTATCGTGTCCAGACGTTCGCCTCGGCCCGGGAATTCCTCCAGGCCAGACCGGGCGACACGCCAGCGTGTCTCGTGCTCGATATCCGCCTGTCCGGCCTGAACGGGCTCGAACTGCAGCAAGCCCTCGCCGCCGCGGGCCGGGCGCTGCCCATTGTGTTCATCACCGGTCACGGCGATATTCCGATGAGCGTGCAGGCCATGAAGGCCGGTGCCGTGGACTTCCTGCCCAAGCCGTTCACGGAACAGGCGCTCCTGGGCGCCATCGAAGAGGCGCTGGCCAAGAGTCGGCGCGAGGGCGCCGCCCACTCGGAACTGGCAGGGATCAAGGCGCGTCTGGCAACGCTCAGCCCGCGCGAGGCCGAGGTGTTCCGCCAGGTCGTGGCCGGCAGGCTCAACAAAGAGATCGCCGCCGAATTCGGGATTGCCGAGCAGACCGTCAAGATCCACCGTGGCCGGGTCATGGACAAACTGCAGGTCCAGTCCGTGGCCGATCTGGCGCGTCTGGCCGAGAAAGCCGGGATCGCGCCGAAGTAGGGCGTTCTTGCCGAGAACGCCCCGGAGGCCCGGTCTCGGCAAGACCGGGCTACTTCGGCAAGACCGGGCTACTGTTAGGCGGTGTGAGTA
>CAZZCT010000379.1:0-3163 GCA_964652365.1 uncultured Lentisphaerales bacterium | reverse complement strand
ATCGCTATCGCTATCGGGATCGACGATCATGCGATGGCTTCGATTTCGATAGCGATCCCGATTTCGATGGCGACTTCCCCTCCGCGGCCGGGACAGGCCCGGCCCTCCATCGGCCGGCCGCCGCCCTTGGAGGGGCGACCCTGTGTCGCCCGCGGCGGGGTGAAGCTATGGACGAGTCAACCTATGCCAACACCTATGCCGCGCTGCTTGAGCTGGGCGAGCGTTTATCTTTGGCCCTTTTCCGTCTTTGATTGGCATGGCCGTCTCCTCCGCCTAGGTGTGAAGCACGCAGTTCAGCGTGCCCTAATCGTTTCGCTAGTCGATTCCGTAGGGTACATGTTGTCGGAGTGGCCTCGCATGGGGTATAACCCTACTTGCACGGCGCGGACGACATAGGGTCGTTCCTCCAATTCAGGTTCTGCCCGGTCCCCGGCGCCGCGACGTTCGCTGAGAAGACGGGGCAAGTGACCGTGCAAGATCGCCGCATGCATAATCCATCACCAGGTCCGTTCGCTGACGACCATCGCATCCGCACGTTGTCCGGGCTGAGACGCGAACTGAAGGCCTACTACGACGGGCTCCGGCACGACTGCATCGAGCAGAACGATGCCTATGTCCGTCGGCGGGACCGGATCTTCGCCGCCATGGATGCGTTCGAATCGGCCAATCCCAGTGTGCATCCCTGTCTGCTGAAGGCGCGCCTGCATGAGGAGATCGCACGCGCGTGCGAGCCGGTCGTCTTCCGCTACTCGCCGTTCTTCTTCGAGATGGGCGTGCGCCCCGCCGAGAGCTGGGGCACGCCCAACGGCTGGTCGGCCGGCAGCTGGATGCTGCTGCGGCGCGACCACCGCGTCCAGCACAGCGAACAGATGCGCTGGATCAACTATTTCCGGGCCCACAACGAGGCCAGCCCGGTCAAGCTCTGGAACATCTGGAACGTCTTCGACTACGATCACCACTGCCTGGGCTATACCAAACTGCTGCGGGTTGGCATCGACGGCGTGCTGGCGGAGATTGGCGCGGCGCGCGCCGCCGCGGCTTCCACGGAGCCGGCGCCGTTCCTGGAGGCGGCCGAACGCAGTTGCCGCGCCCTGCTCGCCATTGCGGAGCGCTTTGCCGAACGCGCCCGCCAGATGCTGGCCGCTGAGCAGGACCCGGTGGCGCGGCAGTGCCTGGCGCGCATCGCGGAGTCGGCCGGGCATGTTCCGGCCCGTCCTCCGCGCACCTTCCACGAAGGCCTGGCCATGCTGTGGTTTCTGCGCGAGGCCACGGCCTCGCTGGAGGGCATCGGCATCTCGGTGCTCGGGCATCTGGACCGGCTCTTGATCGATCTGTACCGCGCCGATCTGGACGCCGGCCGGTTGACCGAAGCCGAGGCGAGCGAGTTGTTGACGCTCTGGATGCTGCCGACCGACATCAAGTTCCACGTGGCCGATAACTCTTGGCCGGAGACCAGCACAACCATGGAGTTGGGCGGGTGCGATGCCGACGGTCACGGGGTCTACAACGAACTGACGCGTCTGATCCTCGACACCCATCGCCGCGAGCGCCTGCTCAACCCCAAGCCCAACTGCCGGATCAGCGCCGAAGCCCCCCAGGCGTTCCTGATGCAGATTGCCGAGGCCGCGCTGGCCGGCCACAACAACTTCGCCCTGCTGAACGACGATGTCCTGATCCCGGCCTGTGTCCGCGCCGGCAAACGCATCGAGGAGGCGCGCCTGTATGTGAACGGCGGCTGCCAGGAGACGATCGTCGAAGGCGTTGAGCACAGCGCCGGGGCTTATTACTACTTCAACCTCGCGCGGGCGTTTGACCTCTGCCTGCGCCCGATCGACCGGCAACCCGGGCACGAGCTCCTGCCCGAGGCCGAACAGCATCTGCCCCTGCCGGTCACGGCCAGCGGCACGTTCGAAGATTTCTATGGCGCCGTGCTCGAACGGGTTCTGGCGCTGCTGCGACTGGGCGCCGGCTGGGTGCGCGATCTGGGGCGGCAGGCGCCCGAACTGCAGCCGTGTCCCCTGTTCTCGGCCACCCTTGACGGCTGCATCGAAAGCGGCAAGGACTACACCGCCGGTGGGGCGCGCTACAATCCGTCGGGCCTCTGTCCGGTGGGGTTCGGCACCGTGGTCGATTCGCTCGCGGCAATCCGGTGCGCGGTCTTCGAGGATGCCTGGTTGAGTCTCGAGGAGTTGAATCGCGCGCTGGCCAGCGACTGGGCGGGCCATGAGGCGCTGCGCACGCGCCTGGTGGCCTTGCCGAAATTCGGTCATGACGACCCCGTGACCAACGCCCTGGCAGGTCGCCTGGCCGCGGACCTGGCCACGTTCGCTCGGAGTCTGGAAAACGAGCGTGGCGGCCGGTTCCAGGCCAGCCTGTTTGTCTACTACATGTTCCTGCGCATGGGAGCCCAGGTTCGGGCCACACCCGATGGACGCCACCAGGGCGAAATGCTCAGCCAGGGTGTGGCCCCGGGCCGCATCCGGCCGCCACAGAATCTCACGGACGTGTTCCGGTCGCTGTCGCACATCGATTTTGTCGATCTGCCCGGCAACGCCGTGCTCGACGTGCAACTGCCGGCAGGTGGCCGCGTGCAACCGGAGCAACTGGTGGCGGCCATTCGCACCTTTGCCGCCCTGAACGGACCGACGCTGCAGCTCAACTGCGTCTCCCCCGACATCCTGCGACAGGCCCAGTGCCACCCGGAACAGCACCGCGATCTGATCGTGCGCATTTCGGGGCTCTCCGCCCATTTCGTGGCCCTGACCCGCGAAGTCCAGAACGAGATCATCGGCCGCACACTGGCGGTGGCGTAGAAGCCAGCCGGATTTGAGCCATGCGCTGCCCGCGTCTGGCGCAAGGCGAAAGTGGGGCCGTCCGCATATCTCGACAGCTCCTTGATCTCCTCCCGCTGCGCCTGTCCGCGCGGCCGGGACAAGCCCGGCCCTCCATCGCCATGCGCGAAGCGTGGAGCGGCGACCGTGTGTCGCCTGCGTCTGGTTCGACAACGCGCGCGCCTGTGCAGGCGAACCCGCTATTGACCGCCGAATCCGGCCAAATCCAGCTAAATCCAGCATGTCTCGTCCGTCGAAAAGCAGGGGGCGGTCCAGAGCCTGACCCTGCCTTACGGCCGCCGTCGGGCCGCCGGCGGCTACAGTGGCGCACG
>CAZZCT010000378.1:0-3176 GCA_964652365.1 uncultured Lentisphaerales bacterium | reverse complement strand
GGTACCAGTCCAGCATGTACTGCATGATGACCGTGTTGCCGATGCCGCTGCGCTGATGCTTCTCCATCACGTAGCTGGTGATGTTGCGGTCCGCCTCGGCCGTATAGGCCTGCACCATACGCGGTTCGGGAAAACTCTGAAAGCCGAACTCGCTGCAGAAACGGTGTTCGGTCGTCCGATACCATTCGAACGGCTTGCGGCCATGCCAGACGTCCCACAGGTGTGCGTCGCCGCGGGCCGGATCCCAATGCTGCTTGCGGTCGCCGGGCGGCGGGGTGTGGGGACTGCCGGGCCAGTAGTCGCGCCCCGGGTCAACGGCCTGGATGACCGCGGGGATGAGTTCGTCGAAGAGCCGGCTGTAATCCGCCCAACTCATCTGGCGGTCGCTCCACACGTCGCCCACCAGTCCCTGCTCCAACTCGTTGTTGCCGCACCAGAGCGCGATCGCCGGGTGGTGACGCAGACGCCGCAGGTTCTGCTCAAGCTCGGTCTTCACGCTGGCCATCCAGGCCGCGTCGAAAGCCGGGTAAGTCGAGCAGGCGAACATGCAGTCCTGCCAGACGCAGATGCCATACTCGTCACACAGGTCGTAGAATGCGTCGTGCTCGTAGATGCCGCCGCCCCACACACGCAGCATGTTCATGTTGGCCATGGCGGCGGACTTGACCAGCCGCGCATATTCGACGCGCGACAGGCGCGTGACGAAGGCGTCGGCCGGAATCCAGTTCGCACCCTTGGCGAAGAACGGCACGCCGTTGACGACAAACTGGAAGGACTCGCCCCACGCGTCGGCCCGGCGGTCCAGGTGCAGGGTCCGCAACCCGATGCGGCGGGTGGTCTGGTCGGCAACGACGTGGTCCACCAGCAGGTCCACGGCCACTTCGTACAACGGCTGCTCGCCCATGCCGTTGGGCCACCAGAGCTGCGGACTGCGGATGGTCAGGCGCACGGCCCCGCGCCCCGCGACCAGCGGCAGGCGCACGTCGTGGATCACCGTGCCCTTGTGGCTCACCCGCACAGCCGCCGCGAGCGCGGCCGGCGCGCCGGTCATGCCGGCCGCGATGCCAATGTCGAGGCTGACCCTTCCCGCCGTGCCGTGGTCCTGCCGGACATGCACGTCATCGAGCCGCGCCCGGTTGAAGGCCGCGATCTCGATCGGGCGCCAGATGCCGGACGTCACCAGCACCGGGCCCCAGTCCCAGCCGAAGTTGCAGGGTTCCTTGCGTAACCAGGCGCGGTTGCGCGGCTCATGCGGCGCACTCCAGCCCGGCATCGCCCGCTCGCGGCCGCGCGCCTGGATGTACGCCACCGGCGACGCAAACCGGATCGTCAGCCGGTTGCGTCCCTTGATCAGCCGGCCCGTGATGTCGAACTCCCAGGTCCGGAACATGTTGTCGGCGCGGCCCAGCTCATGGCCGTTCAACGTCACCGTCGCCAGCGTATCCAGACCCTCGCAGCGCAACAATACACAGTCAAAGTCGGCGGCGTCCGGGAAAGCAAACGTGCGCTCATAGATCCAGTCGGTCTCGCCGATCCACTGGACGTGCTCCTCGTGGTCGCGCTCAAAGGGGTCGCTGATAGCGCCGGCCGCGAGCAGATCCGTGTGGACACAGCCGGGGACCGTGGCCGCCAGCGTGCGCTTCTGTCCGTCGCGGCGCAGGGTCCATGCGCCGTTCAAATCGATACGCTTCATCTTGTGAATACACTCCCGTCAGTTGCTGGTAGCCAGGGCGGCCTCGATGGCCTGCATCACCCGGCCGGGTTCGGCCATACGCCCCTTGCCGTGCGTGCCGCACGCCAGGTCGCCGGTCTCGGATTCGACGATGTGTGCGCCCCGTTGACGCAGCAGCGCCAGGTTGGCGGCTGTGGCCGGGTGATCCCACATCCCGGTGTTCATGGCCGGCGCAAGCACCAGCGGCGCGGGACAGGCGAGCGCGGTGGCGGCCAGCGCGTCGTCAGCCAGCCCATGCGCCAGTTTTGCCAGCACGTTGGCGGTGCAGGGGGCCACCACCAGCACGCTGGCCTGTTCGGCCAGCGAGATGTGCCCGGGCACCCATTCCTCGGGATCATCGAACGCATCCAGGATGACCGGGCGGCGCGACAGCGTGCGGAAGGTCAGGGGCGTGACGAATCGTGCCGCCGCCGCGGTCATGATCACGTGGACGCCCCAACCCGCCTTGACCATCAACCGCACCAACTCCGCGGCTTTGTAGGCCGCGATCGAACCGGTCACGCCCAGTACGATTTCGGGAACCGTCTTGCTTTTCATAGCCACTCCCCCAGAGTCGCTGCGCGGCATCCGGCGTCGGGTCCGGAGGCTTCGCCGTGCCTCACGACGCCCCGCCCGCCGCTGCCACGATTTCGCACAGTTCCCTGTACGCAATGTCCAGGTGGTCGTTCACCAAGCGGTGCTTGAAATCACCGGCGCAGGCCATTTCGTTCGCGGCATTGCTCAGGCGCCGGGCAATCGTCTCGCCGTCATCCTCGCCGCGTCCATGCAGGCGGGCCTCGAGGGCCTCCAGGGAGGGCGGCAGGACAAAAATGTCCAGAAATCCCTGCCGCATGGGATCATCTGCGGCCAGGCCGGCCACATGCGACCGCACCTGTTCGGCGCCGGCCACATCGATGTCCATCAGGACGCACTGCCCATCGGCGAAGGCCTCGTAGACCGGGGCTTTGAGGGTGCCATAGCGGAAACCGTGGACCGTGGCCTGCTCCAGGAACTCGCCGGCCGCCGCGCGCCGGGCGAACTCGGCGGCAGACAGGAAATAGTAGTCGATGCCGTCCTCCTCATCGCCGCGCGGTTCGCGCGTGGTGCAGGAGACCGAGTAGGTGATCTCGGGATAGTCCTGCAGCAGACGGTCGCACAACGTCGTCTTCCCCGCTCCGGACGGGGCCGACACCACGATCAGCAAAGGCTTCACCAGACGTCTCCTGGGCGCCGCACCAGCCGCGCGACGCCGTGGGTTATTGCTACTCGACATTCTGAACCTGTTCACGCACCGCCTCGAGCCCGGTCTTGAAGCGGACTACCAGGCGGGTGATGGCGGCATCGTTGGCCTTGGCGCCGGTTGTGTTGATCTCGCGGGACATCTCCTGGCAGAGGAAGTCCATGGACCGGCCGCATGGCTCGACGCCCGACAGGAACCCGTCGGCCTGGTCAAAATGACTCGCCA
>CAZZCT010000377.1:0-3218 GCA_964652365.1 uncultured Lentisphaerales bacterium | reverse complement strand
CTTGATGTACACCGTCAACTCCTTCACATCCCTCACGGCCATAGCTCTTTCCCTCCTAACGCCTAGCTCTAGGCATTAGGCATTAGGCATTAGGCATTAGGCGTTAGGCCTCTAACCCCTAACGCCTAGCTCCTAACGCCTAGCCCCTAACGCCTAGCCCCTAACTCCTTCGCCACTTCCCCGGCCAAGTCCAGCAACTTGGCGTCCTCGGCCGCCGGCATGTCACGGATGCAGAACCAGTCCATGATGAAGGCGTGGCTCCGCGCGTCCAGCGCCTGCTCGGCGCGCTGCTGGAGTTTCGGGCTGAGATTCTTCGCCTGAAGCGCCCGCTCGATGAACAGCAGCGCCTCGGTCAGCACCAGGCCTTCGCGAAACATCTCGTAGCGCTCGGTCGCCACCGGACCGTCCGGCCCGGGATAGAGCAGGGACCACTGGCTTTGCCCGGGACCCGAGGGCGAAACGTCGGCGCCGTATCTCTCGATGCTGCCGTTGGCGCGGCGGAACATGAACAGATCGATGCCAAAATCGCTCACCCCATCCATGCCTGACATGGCCATATCCTCTGCGGTCCGGCGTTGATGCGTGAGCGGAGAATTGTCGCGCCACGACGAACGAAAGATGTCGGTCATGAACAGGGGACGTGGCTCGATCAACGCCCGATAGCCGCGCGGACTCGGCAGCCCGTAAGCATAGGCCAGGGAGATAAAACGGAGTTTTACCCAGGGATTATTCGGGTCACGCCAGTTCCGATCAACCTCATGATTGCACAGGAACCAGACGGCCTGAGGCCAGAGTTTCTCCGCGAGCTTGGCGGTGTCCTCGTCCGGTCCGCCGTAGAAGGCGGTCCAGGTAAAGGCCGTCGCGTCCAGCCAGCCGCGGTCCTTGAGGCGCTTGAGAATATCGTTGAACACCGGTTGCCAAAACGCCACGGCTTCGTCGGTCCCCGGCTTCGGCGCCTTCATCCGCCCGGTTCCCCCCGTTTGCGGATCGAAGACCGAAACCTCCGGCGGCGCACCGCTGGGGCTCTTAGTCCCAGCGTGCATGGCATGGGTAAATCGCCACGCCTTGAGCCTCAAGGGCCGCGGCGAGCCGGAAGACTTGGCCACCATCGCCAGGTACTTGTCGAAGACGGTCAGATCGTGCTTGTACTTGCCGTCGGGTTGTTTGATCCAGCGAACGAGGCCTGCGTCGCAGCCGTTGGTGATTGAAGCGGGGGCCAAGCGCGGACTGAAGTCCTGGGCGGTGAGATCGATTAAGAAACTGCGCGAACCGGCTTCGGCCATGAGCGCGTGCGCCTTGCCGATCAACTCGAGGTGCTTCTCGGACCAGACCGGAACCTCGTAGTGCCAGGCGACCGCATAGTCACTCTGGATGGGCATGTGACACAGACGGAAGTCCTGCGGGGCCGGCACGACCCAGTCGCTGACGTTCACCAGCAGGGGCACGCTCACCGCGTTCAGCCCCGCGGCTGAGATCGTGATTTGCCCCTGATACGCCCCGGCCTTGGCCGCTTTCGGCACCCGCACCGTAAACCACAGCGGCGCCACGGCGCCGCCGGTCCGCGATGCCGGCACACGGCTCACCGGGATTTCAGCGGGAATCGTGTCCAGCAGGCCATCAAACCGTTCCATCGGCAGGTGAGACTTCCCTTGCGAAAGTTCGTCCGCCAGGTTCTTGGACTTGTATTTGAGCGCCTCCTTGGCAGACTCGGTGGTCGGTAGTTCCCCGGGCACCACCGCCACCGCGTAACGCACCTGCACCGCCGAAGCGGCAAGCTTGCCCCCACCGGCCTGAACCAGCTCTGAGACCTTCGCGGTCAGCCCCTTGAGCGGCTGATCGGAACTCACCACCAGCCGACCGGAAAAGGCATTGTTGCGGGCCGCATGGATCACGACCGGCCGAAGCGAGTCGCAAGGGTCGCCGTAGTCGAACACGCTCAGCGTCTCGTAAGGCGGGCTGTTCCAAACCTGGATCCCCGTCGGCCGCGAAGCGTTGGGCACGACGGCGGCGCCGGACGATACCGTCAGACGCGCTTGCAACAAACCGATGGGCATCCAGGGCAGGACATTATTGCCCGTACCGGGCTCAGTCCACGGTGAACCGCACTTGACGTACGCCAGCGGGAGTGGCGCGGTGTGGACCTCGATGGCCAGCACGTTCACGCCCCGCCGCAACAGGGCGGTCGGGATGGCGTAGTCCTGCAGACTTCGCTTACTGGCATTCTCGTGACCGGACGCAAAGGCGCCTTTGGGCGTGAAGAAGCTTTCCTTGGGATAGTCCTCGGCCAGCGTCAACAGATCCGACTGTGCGCCTGGCAGGTTCCGCCGGACGACTTCCTTACCGTTGAGGTACACCACCACGCCGCCCCAGTAGTCCAACCCAAGCCGGCAGGTTTTCACCTGGGTCGGATCCTTCACCTCGAACTTCCCGCGCAGGCACAGCGCTGCTGTGGCGCCATACCGCGTTGATGGCCGGGGTTGACGGTCGGGTCTCGGCAGGCGGACACGCGGCCAGGCGCTGTCGTCCATTTCCAGCCCGGCCCAGCCGGCTGGCGGCAATGGCGACGAATCGGTCGACGTCGCGGGTTTGGGCTCGACCCCTGGCCACGTCGGCGCCTTCGTCAGAGGCGTCAGGTTCCACGGTTCCAGCTTGCCGTCGGGGATGCGCACGAAGGCGCAGCGCGACACCTCGAAGTGCCGCCAAACGCTATTGCCGTCCAGCACCACGGTCTCGTCGGCAACCGCCGCCGCGGCGGCCGGCTTGTTAGTCGCCGCCGCTGGCGCATCTGCGGCCAACGCGCCAGCGCCGCCTGCCAGTCCCGCCAGCCAGAGGGTGGCCATGGCCACGGCGCTTAATGCTCGTTTCGTCCTTACTGTCTTGCTCATCTGTCGCATCGTTTTGCTCCTTGTTATTAAGGCGCTAGGCGTTAGGCGTTAGGTGCTAGGCGTTAGAAATTTCTCCGGGAGGTCGTGTATGGATCGTAGCATCTTGCCGACCTCTAAATTCATGGACGTGAGAAGAACTCCATAGCCACCCGATACGCCTTGATGCACACGGCCAGATCGCCGCCATTGAGGCGCGAGCTTTAGCGAGTCGCCTCGGATGGCTGGTTCGGCAATCTGTCGTTGTCTTGATCGTTGTCCCGATCGTTGTCGTTCCCGATCCAAGGTCTTGGTGCCGCCTCCGTCTATACCGATGTACAGCTTGTGCAAAGGTCA
>CAZZCT010000376.1:0-3225 GCA_964652365.1 uncultured Lentisphaerales bacterium | reverse complement strand
TGGCGACCAACGCAACCCCGGTTCACGGCGGCGTGCGTTCACTGGCCGTCACGATTACCGCGGGCGGCGGCTGTGCCCAGATCAGCCACGGCGGGAGTTTCCCCGACACTTCTCCCTATGACGCTTTCAGCTTCTGGATTCATGGCGGTCCGACGGGTGGCCAGAAACTGCAGCTGTTTGTGAAACGCTGGAATGCAGACGTCCCCGTGTGGAGCATCCCTGTTCTCAAACCGAACGAATGGGTGAAGCACACTGTGCCCCTTTCGAAGCTGGGAGCGGCGAATGCGACCAATGTCCCCGCCCTTTGGTTCCGGGACGCGAATACCGGGAATGCACAGCCCACGTTCTATCTGGATGACATCCGTTTCGAAGCCTCCACCGGCACGCCAGCGAACTCGGCGAAAGCCCCGCCTGCTGCGCCAGCTTCCGCCGCAGCGAAACCGGCCCCCGCAGTTGCTTCGGAACCAGCGGCGGTCCCGCCCACCGAAGCGATGCTGAAGCCCACGCCTAGGACCACCGATGGCAAGGGCCTCATCTATCCCTACGCTCCGTACAACGAAGGCCAGCTGGACCCGCAACTGACCGGTTGGCCGTTGACCGACAAGGAAAATGCCTGGGTGGCACGGGCCGAATACTCCCGCAAGCCGGGCCACGAAGTTCAGAAGCACCTTCCCGAAATGTGGTTTGTGACCCCGACGGCAGCCCGTTGGGGCAAGGACGGTGAAGAAAATGTCTGGGTCGCCCATCACGCCGCGTGTATCGACAAGGTGCGCGCGATGCAGGACGGCATCGACATCGCGCTGCTCGGCGACAGCATCACGCAAGGCTGGGGCGGCGGCTGGGACGGCGCGCCGTTCAATGCGGCCTGGCAACGGCCCTTCGGGGACCAGAAGACCGTCAACCTCGGCATCGGCGGCGACCGCATCGAGAGCATTCTCTGGCGGTTGGACCACGGCGCGTTCGATGGTGCGTCGCCGAAAGTCATCGTGCTGATGATCGGCGTGAACAACGCGCCGCTGGTCTTCGCCAATGGCGCGCCTGCCGCCACCGCCGCCCACGGCATCAAACTGTGCATCGAGAACCTCCGTCTGCGCTGTCCGCAGTCGCAGATCGTGCTCGTCAAGCTCCTACCGGCCTTCGACCCGAGCAAGGAAGTCGGCGCGAAGGTCCGTGAAATCAATGCCGCGCTCGACGGGTTGAAAATCGATGCCGATGCGAAAGTCCACGTGTTGGATCTCTGGAGCGACTTCACTACCGCCGACGGCACGTTGAAGACCGCACTTTACTCCGACGGCCATTTGCACCTGGGCCTCGCCGGCTACGAAGTTCTCGCCAACAAGCTGCAACCGCTAGTGGAGAAGCTCATGGCTGCGGATCACCAGGGCATCAAACACGGGAATTAGCCATGAGTCAGGCGAACCTCCTCCGTATCAACCTTTTTTCCTTTGTCCTTCTCGCCTCGGCGGCCCTTTCCCGTCCGGCCTGGGCCGAGGTGACACCGCATCCGTTGTTCTGCGAAGGCATGGTGCTGCAGCGGGAGGCCGACGTGCCGGTCTGGGGCTGGGCGAAGGCCGGCGAAACGGTGACGGTCGAGTTTGGCGGAGCCAGGTAGACCGCGGTGGCCGACGCGAAAGGCAAGTGGATGGTGCGGCTGGCACCCATGCCGGTCTCCAGGACATCGAAGAGGGAAGTCGTGTCATCGCCGGTTGTCGCCGTCGGCGGTACATGAGACGACGCTGCCTTGACATCTGACCTTATCGGGTGGGGCGCAAAACATTGCTGCTTTGCGCAAAACAGCGCTGGAATCCCGCCCCTAATTCACCATGATAACGCTCGTCGCCACGCCGGCAACCAGAGACCTGGATCGACGGCGCCGCAACCGGAGGGGCGATCCGTGAGTTGGCGAGGTCGCGCAGCGAAACAGGCAGGACTGAAAAAGCAACGGAAACCCTGGAGGTAATCATGGGAAAGGTCGGGATTGGTCTGAACTTGGAAGCGGTTCGCACGTCGCACAAGTCGTTTGAATGGGGCGTTCAATTCGCCGCGGAACTCGGCTACGAGTACCTCGAACCGATGGTGCACTGGGGCCGCGAATTGCTGAGCGAAGCCCGCTACTTCCACAGCGTGTCGATGCTCGACGATCCGTTGCGGATCCGCCAGGCCTGCGAAAAGCACGGCCTGAAGCTGTCCGCCCTCTCGTCGCACAGCCAGCTCTCCAAGCCCGAGATCGCCGTCGAGTATCTGAAGCAAGCGGCCCGCTATGCAGCCGAATGCGGGGCCCCGGTCATCAACACGCACGAGGGCCACAAACAGCCGTGGACGACCGAGGAGGAGGATTTTGTCCTGATCCGCTACTCGATCATGGAAGCGTCCAAGGTCTGCGCCCCGCGCGGCATCAAGCTGGGCCTGGAGATGCACCAGACGTATTCGCTGATTCCCGCCAAGTACGATCGCATCCTGAACCTGGTGGATTCGCCGGTCGTCGGCGCGAACTTTGACACGGGCAATGCCTACCTTGGCGGCGAGGATCCGATCGCGTGGCTCGAGCGGATCAAGCACCGCCTGGTGCACATGCACGCCAAAGACATCAGCGTCGAGCAGTCGGACGCCGAACGGGGCAAGGTGATGGGCACCGCCGTGGGCTGCGCTTGCGGCGACGGGGTGATCGACTGGGAACGCGTGATTGCCATCCTCCGGTCGATTCCGCAGGATATTGTGTTGAGCGTCGAATGTGGGACGTTGGATCAAGCCGCCCGCAGCATCGACCATTTACGCAAACTCGTCAGTCCTTAAGGAGACCTGCCATGTCCGATCCACGCCTCACTCGTCGTCAGTTTGTGAAAACCGCCGCTGCGGCCTGCGCCGCCCCGCTTGTGATCCGCGCCTCGGCGTTGGGTGCGGAAGGCAAACCCGCGCCCAGCGAGCGCATCACGGTCGGCATGATCGGCGTCGGCCGTCAGGCCAAGTACTACAACCTCAAGCAGTTCCTGGAGATGCCCGACGTCCAGGTCGTGGCCGTGTGCGACGTCGATTCGTGGCGGCTGGCGAATGCCAAGCAGCAGGTCGAGGAAGCCTACGCCAAGAACAAGCCGACGGGCATTTACAAAGGCTGCGACACGTACCGGGACTTCCGCGAACTCCTGGCGCGCAAGGACATCGACGCCGTGATGATCTCGACGCCGGACCACTGGCACGTACCGATGGCTCTGGCCGCGTTCGAAGCCG
>CAZZCT010000375.1:0-3229 GCA_964652365.1 uncultured Lentisphaerales bacterium | reverse complement strand
TCTTGACCCTGCATCTCCTTGGCGTGCTTGGCGTCTTGGCGGTTGAGACCAATCCACGGTTCGGACAGCGTTACCCCGGCGTTCATTCGCGGCGCAGCCTTGCGGCGGGCTTGCCGATACCCGTCGTTGGGGGCCAGATCCGGGTTCCTCCACGGGTGGTCGGCAAAGCCAATGGCCTTGCGTCCCAACCGCCGCAGCCGTCCGGCTACTCCAGCGTCCAGAGCACCGACGTCACGCCGCGCGGGTAGTACTTGCTGCCGCGAGCCACGCCCGCCACGATCTGGTCGCTCCAGGCCCAGTAAGCGTTCTCCGGCCGCAGCAGCCAGGCGGCATGGGCCGCATCGGCCTTGCGCCCGCGCGCATCCCAGCGGCAGCCCAGGATCTTGCGCGCCACGAACTGGCAGACATAGATCTTGCTCAGCCAGGAGTTGTCGCTGGTGGAACTCAACTTCCAGCCGCCGTCGGGAAAGAGACAGATGCCCGGCTTGAGCACACCATCCAGGTGTGTGCGCAGCGCGCGCACGAGCTTGCCGTAGGGACCGCGCACGGCAACCAGGCGGCGATAGCCGCAGAACCACGGGAAGACCAGCCCTTCGATGGCCGGAATGATGCGGCTGTCCACGCCTTCGCCCAGCACGGCCGGCATCAGGCCGCCGGCATCCGCCTGTGCCACGACCGTGTCAGCCGTACGACCGGCCTGCGCGCGCATCTCCGCGGCCAGATCGGCCTGACCTTCGGACTCGAACAGTTCGGCCAGGCAGGCGTAGGCGGCCCAGGTCTTGACCGCCAGGTAGAGGTTGTTGCGGGCCTGGCCCAGGGAGGCGTCGAGCGAGTCGTAGGTCGTAATCTCGGCTCCGCCCTTGCAGCGCGTGCTGTCCAGGCCCATCACGCCGTTACGCTTGGCCGGGTCCGGATGGTCGCGGTTGCACAGGCTGGTGAAGCAGTCGCGGAAGATCTTCTCGTGCCGCCGGAACCAGTGGCGGTCGTCCGTGCGCGTCACGTAGACGAGGCCGCAGCAGACCCAGTTGACCAGTTCCTCGTGGGTCATGTGTGAGAAGCAGCCGTCGAGCCCGGCCTGTTCGTAGGCCGAGTGCTCCGGCCGCGAGAGGTTGTTGGCCACACCCATGTCGTGCGTAAAGCTCAGGCCGCCGGGGTGTTCGGTGGCATCGCCCGGGAAGCGCACGCGATCGCGGTAGCTGTAGCGGCCGGCATACCATTCGAGTTCGTTGCGGATGGTCCAGGGGTTCATCAGCGCTTCGAAGAAGACCTGGTCGGCGGTCAGGTCGAAGGTGTTCATCATGCGGTACTCGCCCTCGTTGACCACCCAGAAGGGTTTGCCGGCGTCAAGCAGTTCGGTGCTGGCATAGTAGCTGTGCACCGCGTGCACCACCTGGAGGCGCTGGTCGTCGCTCAACCGATCGAGTCGCAGGGCCTTCTCGCGGGCGATCGAGCGCGTGACGATGGTTTCGAAGTGCTTGAGCGCGTAGACCGCCACCTCCTCGATCGTTTCGAACCAGCGCGTGTAGGTGTAGGACGAAGGCAGGCCGGCCGTTGCGGTGCCGCCCCGGTGGAAACAGATTGCGAAACGGTAGGTGCACTGCCGGCCGGCCGGCACGTCCGCCATGAGCGCGCCCACGCCGCCCAATCCGGAAGCCAGGTTCTCGGGTTCGTTCGGCGCCAGCACGTCCTCGATCTTGAAACCTATCCCCGAGTAGACCCCCTCGTCGTTCGAGACGATGGCGGTACGCAGCCCCACGCCGACGCCCACGCAGTGGCCGGCGGCCGTGTCGTCGAGACGGCGCATGCGCTGGGCCGGGTCCTGGCCCGCATAGCCGAAAAAGAGCTTGCGAGCGTGTTTGCAGCTTCGGTTGTCGACCGTGATTTCGGCCAGGACCGCCGGCACCAGCGCCAGCTTGAGGGCTTCGGGCGACGCCCCGTCGGGATCGGGCACCGGCAGCAGGGGCGAGAAGACCGAGAAACTCAGGTCGCCGGCCTCCCACGTATCAATCGCAATCGCCAGCGCGCGATGAATGGCGGTGTCGGCAAAAGGCATGACGACGGTTCGCGGAGCCTTCTGCTTCTGGCCGGCACCGCCGACATCATAACGCCGCGTCTCATCCTCGGCCCCGGCGAAGAACGGCAGGGCTTCGAAGCGACCGGGCCTTCGGCTCTCGAGCCCGATGTAGACGCTCTCGTTGGCGGGCGCACCAAGTTCCAGCCCGAGGCCGCCCGTGGCGCCCTTGCAGCCCAGCGTAAAGGTCGCAAAAGCTCCGATGGGAGCGTGTTCGACGTTGAAGAAAATCGTCTTCGCTTTGGCCATGGCACATCTCCTTGGGCGTTGGCGCTGGTTATACGGCATTCCGGGCAAGGGGGCAAGGCTCGGACCAAGGGTCCGACCCCTAGGTCCCAGCCAGAGGGCGGCCGTTGCACGACCACCCCGCTCCCGGGACCAGCGGGCATGCAAGCCCCGCCCTACTGGCGCTGTGACCGTCTCGCGGTACGGTGTTGCCCGGATGCGGCGGATTGCCGGGAAGGGGGTTGGTGCGAACGGCGGAATCGAGCTATGAACCGACCCGAACGACCTGGCCCGCTTTCAGCGTGGGCAAGAGGGTCAGGACCTTTGACATCAGCGGCATGGTCTGGCGAAGTTCCGTGCCTTCGGCATCCAGAATGACCACTGCCAGCGGCAGTTTGGCCATGGGTTGCTGGAACGCGAGGTTTCGGTCTCCTGTCAGAAAGACGTCAAAGCGTTCCTCGACCGCCAGTCTGAGCAGCGCGCCGTTTTGTGCACCACTCCAACCCATTCGTTGTACGGAAACGCAGTAGTGTCCGGGAAGCGCGCGGCTCAGCCTCCAGTTGAGGCACTCGTCAATCAACACGCGCATGACCTATACGGCCTCCAGAACGGCCAGTTTCCCGGCCTCGATCACCGCTAAAATCTGCTCGCGCTTGACGGAAGGGAACCCATCCAGGAAGTCTTCAATGGACTCCCCCCCCTCCAGATACTCAATCAGGTTTTGCAGCGGCACACGGGTTCCCGCAAAGACGGGAGTACCGCCCATGATGTTCGGATCGGAATGGACGATGCCGCGCAGTGACTTCAAGTTCATAGTTGCACCGTCGTTAACCCTATCACCTTCTTCGTTTGTACCGCAAGCAGTCCGGTCGGGAATGCGGACAACGGCCTGCATATGGACGCTCGTGCCTCACGCCACTGATGCCGCGCAGC
>CAZZCT010000374.1:0-3251 GCA_964652365.1 uncultured Lentisphaerales bacterium | reverse complement strand
CAAGTGGCACTGCGGCGACCAGCCGGAGTTCCTGCCCACCCGCCACGGTTTCGACCACTACTACGGGCTGCCATACAGCAACGACATGGGCCGCCAGGTCGGCCGCGAGCAGGGCGTGCCCTTGCCGCTGCTGCGCGACCAGACCGTGGTTGAAGAGCAGCCCGACCAAGCTACGCTCACGGCGCGCTACGTCGAGGAGGCCGTGGGCTTCCTGCGGGCGCACCGTGACCAGCCCTTCCTGCTCTACCTGGCGCATATGCATGTGCACCTGCCGCTCTATGTGCAGGAGCGCTTCCGGGCCGAGTCCGCCAACGGCTCCTACGGTGCCGGCGTGGCCTGCATTGACTGGGCCATGGGCGTGCTGCTGGATGCCCTGCGCGAGCTGGGCCTCGACAACAACACACTGGTGATGTTCACCTCGGACAACGGCTCGCGATGCGATTACGGTCCCAGCAACGGCCTGCTGCACGGGCGCAAGGGCACCTGCTGGGAAGGTGGCCTGCGTGTGCCGCTGCTCGCGCGCTGGCCCGGTCAGGTGCCGGCCGGCGCCGTTTGCCACGAACTGGTCGCCGGCATGGACCTGCTGCCGACCTTCGCGCGCCTGGCCGGAACCGCCGCGCCCTCCGACCGCACCATCGACGGCCGCGACGTGGGGCCGCTGCTGCGCGGCGAGCCGGACGCGGGCTCGCCGCATGACGAGTTTTTCTACTACGTCGGCGACAATCTTGATGCTGTGCGCGCCGGCCGTTGGAAACTGCATGTCGGCCGCCACGGCTGGGCTGGCGGCGAGAGCGGGCTGTGCGAGTTATACGACCTCGCGGATGACCCGGGCGAGACGGTCAACGCGGCGGACCGTCACCCGGAGGTCGTACGCGACCTGCAGGCGCGGTTGGCGGCCTGCCGGGCCGACCTGGGTGACGCGTCGGCTGGCGTGGCCGGCGCGGACCGCCGGCCGCTCGGACGGGTGGCCAATCCCCAGCCGCTGACCCGCTTTGATCCCGACCATCCCTATTACATCGCCCTCTACGATCTCAAGGAGATCGGCTGAGGGCGGGCCGGACGAAAGGCAATCCCCATGAAACTCGAGCTGCGACCCGACTGCGCCTATGCGCTGTTGATCCCCACCAGCATGGGTGTGCGCGTGACTCCGCTCGACGGCCAGCCGGTGCACTGCAGCAGCACCTTCCAGATGCAGGTCACCAGTGCCGAGACCAACGTCGCCAGCGTGGCGGCCGGCCTCGGGCTGCCGGTCAAGGTGCTGACCACCTTCGTGAAGGACAGCCCCATCGCGCAGATGATCAAGGACAACCTCGCTGGCCGGCACATGGCTTACGAGGGACGCGAGGTGCCCCAAGGCGATCCGTGGGGCTACCGCCACCAGATCAATATTGCCGATAGCGGCTTCGGGTCGCGCGGGCCGCGCGTCTGGAACGACCGCGCCGGCGAGGTCGGCCGCACCCTGAACGTGAAGGACTTCGATCTGGATCGGATCGTCGGCCGCGAGGGCGCGCAGATCCTGCACCTCTCCGGGCTGGTGGGCGCGCTTTCGCCCGAGACCGGAGAGTTCTGCCTCGAGCTGGCGCGCGCCGCCAAACGGCACGGCACCCGGATCTCGTTCGACCTGAACTACCGCGCTTCATTCTGGAAGGGCCGCGAACAGGAACTGCGCGGCATCTTCACGGAGATCGCGGGCCTGGCGGACATCCTGGCGGGCAACGAGGAGGACTTCCAATTGTGCCTGGGCATCGACGGACCGGAAGCTGGCGGTACGGGGCTGGCCGCGCAACTCGACGGCTTCAAAGGCATGATCGGCTGCGTACGCAAGGCATTCCCGCACGCGTCGGTCTATGCCACGACGCTGCGCGAGGTCATCAGCGCCAACCGGCACCTGTGGGGCGCGGTGATGGCCGTAGGCGACGCCTGGCACGTGGTGGAACCCCGCGAGATCGGCGTGCTTGACCGCATTGGCGGCGGCGATGCGTTTGTCGGCGGGCTGCTCTACGCGATTCTGAAGGGCTGGGCTCCGGAAAAGTGGGTTCAGTTCGGCTGGGCCAGCGGCGCCCTGGCAACCACCCTGCGGACCGATTACTGCCAGCCGGCCGACGAAGAACAGATCTGGAGCATCTGGCAGGGCAACGCGCGCGTCAAACGGTGAGTCAGCCCCCGGACTGCGAGGAATTGCGGCGTGCACCCGCTTCTCCATGCACGAGACATCCACGGAGAAGGCTCGCGAGGCCGCTCGCCCTCCACGTCAGAACATCGCGCGGCGAGTGGCGCCCCACCTGGAGGGCGAGCGTCCCCGCGAGCCGCCGGGACATGTGGCGATCTACTTCGGCAACCTGCGCTCGCTGCGCTGCCGCCTGCGCGCGATGGGTGCCATGGCGTCGGCCCCTTCCGCAGTTTCCAGAAGGTCCGCGCCTACGGCTGGCTGGCCCCGATTCTGGAGGCCCACACCTACCTGAAGCATCAGGCGCTGCTGGTTACGGTATACGGCGGTGGACTGCGTGTGAGCGAGGTGTGCCGACTGCAGACTCACGCGAAGGCGCGAAGACGCCAAGCGGGATCGAGCCGGAAAACAGCGGGGCGATGAACCTTTGCGTCTTTGCGTCTTGGCGTGAGACTTGGAGCCAGTGCATTCAGCACTCCAGTCGAGAAGCGTTGCCTGAATACCGGCCGAGCTTATCCGGTCGCGTGCTATCCGATCCTTGTTCTTCGTTCTGTCCGGTGCACCCTCCGCGCCTCTGCGCCTCTGCGCGAGACCATGCCTCAAGTTGCCGCGCGGCGTCCAGATGCGAACTGCCTGCCCTGCGAGCCGTGGC
The DNA here is from genome assembly GCA_964652365.1 of uncultured Lentisphaerales bacterium. Classification (GTDB taxonomy): domain Bacteria; phylum Verrucomicrobiota; class Kiritimatiellia; order RFP12; family CAZZCT01; genus CAZZCT01. The sequence goes on along the minus strand of CAZZCT010000374.1, from coordinate 432 downwards.
GAAGCAGGGCTCCACGCCCGGTCCGGCCCTTTCTGATGCGATCTCATGTGTCGGCAGGTCACCGCGGACGTTGGGGCTGAATGACATAGAAGAGAGCCATCGACAAACCTAATCGGATAGGATATCGTACAGCCATCAAGAGGACGGAAAGCATGCCGACGATACTGAGAATTGGACCCTACCGGTTCTTCTTCTTCAGTGAGGAGGGCGGAGAGCCGGTTCATGTCCACGTCATCCGCGAGCAGACGGAGGCGAAATTCTGGGTGAGACCTACCGTTGGGGTTGCCGTGAACCAGGGCTTTGCGCAGCACGAGTTGCGCAAGATCGTGCGCCTGGTTGAGGAGAACAGGGAGTTGATCGAACATGAGTGGAACAGACGTAAGAAGACAAGCTGAGGTCAAGCTGGTGACTTCCGAAGGGGTCTATCTGGTG
>CAZZCT010000373.1:0-3300 GCA_964652365.1 uncultured Lentisphaerales bacterium | reverse complement strand
TTGCCTGGGCGCGGAAATTCGAGCATTGTCACGATCTGCCGTGGGGCGCTGGCAACCACGCCGGGCTCTCCGCCAGCCCCTGGTGGGCCGAGATCGGCGGCGAACACCACAGCATCCACGACACGGAGTTGCTCCGCGACGAGATTTTCGCCTTCAATCTGGGACTCTGGGACCATATCAAGAACGGGAACTGCGAACACCGCGAACGGGCCAAGAACTGGGGGATGGACCGCATCAGTTTTGTCCCGGGGCGGCGCGAGAGCTATCGCTACGAGGGGCTGCACAGTCTCAGCCAGAATGAGATTTCCGCAGGCGGCCACTTCGACGATGCCATCGGCCACGGTGGTTGGACCATGGACGACCATCACCCCAGCGGCGGCGACTCCTTCAAAAAGCACAACGCCCCGCCGACCATTCACCACCCGGCGCCGTCGCCCTACGGATTCCCGTACCGCTCTCTCGTCGCCAAGACGATCGACAACCTGATGTTCGCCGGCCGGGTGGCGAGCTGCACCCATGTGGCCATGAGCAGCACCCGGGTCATGGGGACCTGCGCCATGATGGGCCAGGCCCTCGGCACCGCCGCCGCCCTGGCTTGCGGGAAGGGCATCACCCCGGCCGCTGTCCTGAGTCATATGAGGGAGCTGCAACAGCAGCTTCTGGCGGACGACGTCTATATCCCCGGCCTGCCCTTGGCGATGAGCGAGCTGACCAGGCGCGCGGTGCTCGACGCCAGCCAAGGCGATCCCGAACCGGTGCGCGACGGCATCAACCGGCCTACTTCCGAAGATCCCTTTGTCTGGCAGCGGAAGCCAGCCTGGAGCCGCGCCACCGCCGAGGAGGTGGACGCCTTCGACATGCACAGTTGGCGGGCCAAAGCCGGGGACTGGATTGCCTACACCTTTGACTCACCCCAGCAGGTCGCGGAGATCACACTGGTTCTCGACAGCAACCTGGAGCGCAACTTCAAGCATCCGAACAGTGCACAGGATCTGCCGCCGAGCATGCCCAGGGCCTTCACCATCGAGATCAAGACGGGCGGCGCCTGGGAGACCCTCCACCGCGGCACCGCGAATCACCTACGCCACGTCAGGATCCCCGTGCGGCGCACCGTCGAAGGCATTCGGCTGACCCTCAACGAACTCTACGCCGCCGAGACGACGGAGGTCTACGGTTTCTATCTCGACTAATAGATACAAACGCATCGCAGGAAATCCGACCATGACCGAACCATTTGCACCGATCTACATCGCTGGCGCTCTCTTATCGCTGGCGGCCAGCTCACCGGCTTTGGCCGACGTCCGTCTGTCGCACATATTTGCTGACGGCATGGTGTTGCAGCGACAGGTGAAGGTGCCGGTCTGGGGCTGGGGCGAAGAGGGCGAGAAGGTCAGCGTCGAGTTCATTGGCCAGTCCAAGTCGGCGGTGGTGAAGGACGGCAAATGGCGCGTGGAACTCGACCCGATGCAGGCGAACGCCACGCCGCAGACGATGACTGTCAAAGGCAAGAATGCGCTTCAGGTTGGCAAGGTCCTCGTCGGCGAGGTGTGGATCGTCTGCGGGCAGTCGAACGCGGGATTCCAGGTGAGCACATCCGCGGAGCGCGAGGACGCCGAAACGCAACGGAGAAACTACCCGCTGCTCCGCGTCGCCATGGCCGGTCGTGCCAACCCCCACAACGTCACCGAGGCGCAGGAGGACGTGGGCAACGGTGGGCCGGTGGTGTGGCGGGATACGACGCAGAACGTGGGCCAGTGTTCCGCCGTCGGGTATCACTTCGCCCGCGACCTGACCCGCTGGCTGGACGGGAAGGTTCCGGTGGGCGTGATCGAGCTGATCGCCATCCTGCCGGTGCAGAGTTGGGTGGACGACGCGGTGTTGGTAACGGTGCCGGAGCTGAAGAACGATCTCGGCAAGCCCTATCCCAGCGCCACGGGACGGGCTTACAAGGCCAACATTGTGCCGTTGGCGCCGTATGCCGTGCGGGGTGTGGTGTACTATCAAGGCGAGATGAACGGCGCGGGATGTGTCACCTACTACCACGGGTTGAAGGCGATGATGGCCAGTTGGCGGGGCGCGTGGGGCCATCCCGAGATGCCGTTCCTGCTGGTGCAACTTCCCGGCTTTCTGGTTCACCAGAAGGGCAAGACCGACATGGACATGAATGCCAACTCCTTGACGGAAGCCGTTGGCAAGAACCGCTTTCATCCGTTCATCGGTCTGCGCGAGGCGGCGGCGCGGGTGAAGGATGAAGACCCGTGCGTTGGTCTGGCGGTGACCATTGACGTCGGCGAGAAACTGGACATCCACCCGCCCCGCAAGCGTCCGGTGGGCGAACGCCTGGCGCTGCAGGCGCGCAAGCTGGTGTATGGCGACAAGAAGGTGGTCGCCGACGGACCGATTGCCCGCAAGTTCCAGCGCCAGGGAGCGGGTTTTGTGGTTGGGTTTGAAGGCGTGGGCGGCGGGTTGGTGACCAACGGCGATCTCGCCGGCTTCGAGGTGTGCGCCGCGGACGGCATCTGGCACGAAGCGACGGCAATCATCCGGGGGCCGACCGTCGAGGTGCGGGCGGAGAAGGTGAGTGAGCCGGTGGGCGTCCGCTATGCCTGGGCAGGTTATCCCGAGGCGACGCTCTACAACAAGGAAGGACTGCCCGCCCGGCCGTTCCGCTACCCGGCCATCGAACTGAAAGCAATACAACAGGAAACACAAGCGGCGAAATAGGCTGAACAAAACACACGAACCCAGCATAGGAGACTCGACCATGACCAAGACACTTGCACTGATCTTTGCTGCCTGCGCCTTTGCGCTCGCTTCCGCCGTTCAAGCGGCGGACAAGCTCCCGGACTTCGTGAACAAGGTCCAGCTCTGGAACTGCGGTGGCGTCGAGCCCAACGCCGACGGAACGGGCGTCATGCTCTACCGTACGCCGAAGGAGGTCCGCGACCAGCTCGACACCACGACCCCGGACGGCAAGGAGAAGGACGGGGCCAGACAGATGCGCTTCGCCGCGCACAGCGAGATCCGCTTCGTCCTCAACGAAGGCGAAAAGCCCGAGAATGTGAAGATCCATCTGCGCAGCGCGACAGGCCCGTCCGTCTTCTGGTATTGGGGCGACATTCTTGCCGGAGAAGGAAAGATTTCGGCGGGAGATCGCGCCAAGCCAATCACCCCGACCGGCCACGGGCTGATGTTCAGTTTGATGGATCAGTATCCCAAGGGTCGCTTCGCCAACCGGGTCTGCCGCGTGGTGGTGCAGGGGCTCGAAGTCGAATTCACAGGCATCGACGGCGACGTGCG
>CAZZCT010000372.1:1511-3309 GCA_964652365.1 uncultured Lentisphaerales bacterium | reverse complement strand
TGCAAGCTCACGAGGTAGATGCTCAGGTGAGCGGTGTCGGATCAATCTCGCTCCTCAGCCAAAGCTCCGTCCGACTGCTGAACGTACAGACCGCAGATGGCAGCATTACCGTCGCTGCGTTGGGAGCCATCGAGGCATTGAATGTGACGACGCTCGGCGCGACGGCCGATAACGACATCACCCTGCGCACCTACCCGGTGGGCGGCGTCCCCTCCGACTTGACCGTGGGAAATGTTTCCGTCAGCGGGGCTGGTGACCTGCAATTTATCGTCCAGGGCAGCGTGCATCGAGGGCCGGGCGTCGTGACGGCCAACTGGCTGACCATCGATTCGCAAGACGCCGTGTCGCTGAACACCAACGTCTACGGGGTTACCATCCGCAGCCGAGTTGCAGGCGACGTGAGCATCACGCAGGTGGGCACCCGGCCGTTGACCGTGGACAACACTGCCGTCCGGGACGGCTCGCTGACCATTGTCCACGAGCGCGGCAATGTGAACTTGAAGGGCGTCACCCTGGCCAGCAACCAGGACGAAAACGACCTGACCGTCACCGTCGGCGGAGACATCGCGATCGGCTCTGTCCAGGCTGGCATGTACTTCACGAATCTGGCCGATGTGCCGGCGCCGCAGTTGGGCGCCGCGGCCGGCGTGACCTCCCTGAGCGATGTGTTCCTGACCGCGGGCGGACGGGTTGTGGAACTGGGCGACGATCCGAACGTGGATCTGGTGGCGGACGAGCTGACGATCCACGCCGAGACAGGCATCACAGGGCTGGAAGTGGCGGTCAATAAGTTGCTCGACGTCACCACGACCGAAGGCTCCCTTGAGCTGCACGATTACGACGGGCAAGGCGAAACGCAACCGGGCTTGATCGTATCCAACGCCCGCGCCCCGCTAGGCTCCGTGACGATCACTGCCGAGAACTACTTGGAAGTGTGGAAAGTCGTCGCCACTGGCGCCGGCGGCACCGCGCGGCTGCGGAGCGTGCAAGGCAACCTGACGGTGGTGAAACCAGCGTCGGGCTCCGCCATCGACTACACCAGCGGGATTGCGTTGGATGCGGGCCAGGATCTGGAGTCGTACGCCTTCTTCCAAGCCCCGGACCTGATCGAGTACCGAGCGGGTGAGTTCTACGACTTTGACACCGCCAGTTCCTCCTTGGGCATTCCCAGTTCGATCGCGTCGCAAACCGTCATTCTCGAACGCCGGGCCGGCCTCACGCTGAACCAACCCGTCAACGTCACCGCCCAGCGGTTCGAACTGCAATCCGACGCGGACGTATTTGTGACGGCCGATATCCTGGGCAACATCGGCACCCTGGCGATCACGGCGCGCGGCACGCGGACGGTTCACTCGCAGGTCTACAACGAGTCGACGGGGCAGATGCAGTGGGTTGAGCGGGCCTCGGGCGACATCAATATTCAGGCCACCCAACTGGCCGGGACGAGGTGGGACTTCCGCGCCCGCCAAGAGGTGTACTTGGAATTGACCAACGGCGTGTCTGTCGTCGGCTTCATCGGCGGCCTGACGGGCTTTGGCGCCGCGCAGGAAGTCACCGTAACGACCCCGGGTACGTTGGCCCTGCGAGGCGGCATTATCTCGGCCGACACCGCGCTACTGAAGGCCCGTGTTATCGACTCGAACACAGCCTCGGTGGTGCTGGCCAAGTCGCTGGAAGTCACGGCGACCGGCAGCATTACGCTGGGCACGGCCTCGGACGAGATCGTTGCGGAATCCACGGTGGCGGGCAACATCACGTTGAACGAGGCCGACGCGGTCACACTGAAACGCGTCTTCGC
>CAZZCT010000372.1:0-1411 GCA_964652365.1 uncultured Lentisphaerales bacterium | reverse complement strand
TTCCCATGCTGACGCCCAAACTGATCAGCAGCGATACGGATCGCGGCATTGGCGAAGAATTGGAAATCGTCTACACCGACGCCGGTACGGGCACAACGGACGGCGGCACAACCATGGCCAACACCACGGTGCCGCAGGGCACGTACGCCGGTGATCTGGTGCTCGTGGCGCCAACCTTCTCAGGCCCTCTGAACCTCGCCGTGATCGGTACCCTGGTCGTCGTGACTTTGCCCACCTCGCCGGGCAACCCCATCAGCCTGTCGGCGACAGACGACCTGACCGTGTTGGCCAACCTCAGCGTCGGTGGCAGTCCGGTCACCTTGTCCGCCGGTGGTGCCTTGACCACGGTAGGGCAGATCAGCGCCGGTTCGCTGAGTGTCACCGCCGGCAGTCTGAACCTGCCGCTGACGACGAGTGTGGACACGCTGAGTTTCCGCGTCACCGGCTGGGGCCAGGACATCTGGGTGAACGAAACCGACTCGCTGAGCATCGCCTCCAGCCTCCTGAACGGCGGCGACGCCACCGTTCAGGCGGGAGGTTATCTCACCGTGTCAGACGCTGTGACTGGAGCGACTGACCTCACTTTGGCCAGTACGGGCAGCGGCGTCGCGGTGAACGCCTACGTGGCCGCTGCGGGCGGAGTCACCCTGACGGCTGGCGGCAGTGGCGCAGACATCACCGTCGCCGCCACGATCGCCGGCGGCAGCGGGCCCACGACCCTCACCGCCCAAGACGATCTCGTGTTGACCGCGACCGCCCGGATCACTTCGGTCAGCGGTGACGTAACGCTGGTTGCGGACGCTCAGTCTGGCACTGGCGGCGGCGCGATCCTGATGTCGGATGGCGCGTTGATCAACGCGGGCAGCGGCACCATCACATTCGCGGCCGACGGCAACATTCAGCTGTGCGGCTTGACCACGACCGACAACACTTCGGCCGCGGTGCAGATCGAGACCACGTCAGGCGCCGTCTTGGATGGCGGCGACAGCGCCGGCCCGGATATTCGGGCGACAGGCCCGAATGCCGTGGTCACGATCCGGGCGGGTAGTGGCGTGGGAACTGCCACCGACGCGATCGAGACGCAGATTACCACGCTCAGCCTCGACAACTCGACGAGCGGGAATGTGATCCTCCGCGAGTTGGATGACCTGAATATCCGGCAACTCCGGCAGGACGCGCTGCTGGGTTCGGTGCAGGTCACGGCTCAAGGCAGCATCACCGTCGTGGCGGACCGGCCGGGCATCGCACTCCAGGACGGCCAGCTCACCTTGACCGTTCATCAGAACCTGACCGTCAACGCGACGATCAGCAGCGGCGATGGAGCGCTGCACCTGGCCGCGGACGGCAACGCGGCGTTCGGAGCGGACAGCAACGTCTTGAGCACGTCCGGCGATGTGTACGTCACCGCGGA
>CAZZCT010000371.1:0-3338 GCA_964652365.1 uncultured Lentisphaerales bacterium | reverse complement strand
ATCCAGACGGTCATCTGGGCGAGGTCGTGGGCGTAGGGGTTGATCTCGATGCCGTGGAGTTGCGAGGGACCGACGGTCGGGAGGAAAGCACCCAGGCCGTTGTCGGTGCCGAAGAGAATGGCCTCCTTCTCCAGGTCCTTCAGGCGGAGCAGGGCCACATAGAGGAAGTTGCCCGAACCGCATGCGGGATCGAGAATCCGCACATGCTGCAGGCGGTCGAGGAAGCCGTGCAGGATGCTGCCGGCCTCACCGGTGGCCTTGCGGAGTCGGGAGCCGGCAATCGGGAGTCGGGAATCGGAGGCCGGATTCTGCTCGATTGACGATTCCCGATTCCCGACTGCCGTCTTCTTGCCGGTGGTCAACAGGCGTTCAATGACGGCCTGTGTCTCCGTCCACTCCCGGCGAAGCGGGGCCATGACGACCGCGTCAACCACGAGTTCAATATCTTCCCGACTGGTGAAGTGCGCCCCAAGCTGCGCGCGCGTGTCGGGGTCCAGGCCGCGCTCGAATAGCGTGCCGAAGATGGAGGGATCGACAGCCGCCCAGTCAAGCTCGGCGGAAGCGGCGATGCGCTTCATGTCATCGGCCGTGAGGTCGAGGACGGTCCGGTCGTCGAAGAGGTTGCCGTTGAAATGGCGGATGGGCTCGGCGCCGAAGTCGCCGCCCGTCGCCATCATGTCGAACAACTGGCCCATGATCTTGCCAAAGCGGGCGGGGTCGCCTCTGGCTTGCGTTACGATGCGGGTGAACACCATGTCAGGCAGGAGGCGGACATCCTCCGCGAAGAGACAGAAGACGATCCGGTCGAGGAAGTGAGCAACGGCGGCGGGGTCAAGACCGCGCTGGCGCATGGCGGCTGCGATCCCGGCGAAGTGGCGGGCGGCGTCCTCGGTGACAGCGGTACTCGTGCGGCCGGGGCGCAGGGTCTCGGGACTGTGGAAGACGGCGCGAAGAACTTCGATGTTGCGGGGTTCGCCGAGGCTTTCGAGGGGGATATCGTGGGTGGAGGCAACCGTGCCGGTAAAGTTCGTGTGAACGATGATGCGGTCCAGATCGCAGACTACCAGCAACGGCGGGCTTTCCAAGGCGTTGCGATACCGCAGAAGCTGATCGTAGGCGGCGGTCAGGTCCTTGTGCTTGCCCTTGTACTCCCAGCCGAAGAACCCGCGCTTCCAGACGTCAGCGAAGCCATCGCCACCACCGTGCTTGGCGGCGCCCTTCTCGAAGCAGAAGTCGGCGCCGGTAGGATCGGCCTCGGCAGGCGTGGGGTGCCCGACGAGGCGGCAGAGGTCCAGGAAGTGCTCCTGGGCGGCGGAGCGCTCCTTCAGTTCAACCTTGCGCCACTTGGCGATGAACTCGTCGACGGTCATGGTGGGGTTCCGGGTGGTGAAGATACCACCGTGGCGAGATAGGGCGCAAGCCTCGGTCCAGGCAGCAGGCAAGAGCACAGCCGGCGGCGGGCGATGCCGTCGCCAGTGAGCTTCGGCGGATCGCCGAGAACCGCGGGCAACCCGCTCACAGCGTCGATCGCCGCGGCCTCGCCGGTGTGGGTGTAGTGCCGGGTCATGGCCGGACTGTTGTGCCCGACGAGGCTTTCGACCACCGACAGTGGCGCATTGGCGGCGCGGCACAGGCTGACGAAGGAGTGCCGCAGGCTGTGAAACCCAACCTCGCAAGTCGCGCGTTGGCCGGCGCCGGGTCCCCGGGTGCGTATCCCGCAGGAGATGACCCGATTCCCGAGGACGTGATCGGTCATCCGTGGTCGGTTCGTATCTTTGTCGCGAGCTTTGTCGACAGATATCCGAAGATGCTCCCGGAAAACCTTGGGTTGAGGGCTGCGCCCGCCCTGGGCGGAGCAGTACGTGCGATCGCGTTTGCTAGGCCGGCGTGGCGTCGATTTCCAGTCGGATGGCGTGCTGCAGCAGGTAGGCCTCGGCTTCGGCTGACCAGAGCCCCTGATTGGCCTGGCAGAGCGTATCCAGTTGTGCGAAGAAGGGGTCGGAGGCGCCCAGTTTGCCGAAGTCGTCGATGGCCGTCATCGGCATGGCGACGTGGGTGTAGACGAGCTTCTTGCCGCCGGGGATCTTGGGGAGGTTGAGGGTCGTGGCGGCGGCCGAATCGATGCCGCCGACGTGGGTGATCATGACGGACGGATTCAGGCGCCCGGCGGAAAGCAACTTCAGGGACTGGCGCAGGTCATCGGTGTTGCCGCCGGACGATCCGACCACATGATGGCCCATGTAGTGCACGTCGTAGAAGTTGATGGCGGCCTTGAAGTCCGGCTTGGACGGGCCGGCGAAGAAGTTCAGGCAGCCATTGAAGCCCAGCAGGGCCGAGGCCTGTTCGATCAGGACGGGCACGGGCGCGAAGACGAACACATCATCGAAGCCGGCGTCGCCATTGATCGACTTGAGGTAGGCGATCGGGTCGGTGTGCGCGGCGGTGTTGACGTAGCGCAGTTCGACGCCCTCGGTCCGGGCCTGGTCGGGCGGGAAGATCGCGGCGGCGCGCGCCAGACGCGCATCGTCGATGTCGGTGACCATCAGGCGGGCAGGCCGGTTCGGCCCATGCACGGCCAGGTCGATGGCGCCGAGGCCCATGGGGCCGGCGCCAGCCAGGATCGCGACGCTGCCACCCGGACGGATCCCGGGCACATGGTGGTAGTTGCCGGACTTGAAGTGGTAGTTGGAGTTGAAGGCGCCGACGATGCAGGAAACCGGCTCCGCGAGCGAGGCCTTGAAGAAGGCCTGGCCGTCGTAGGCCAGCAGGCAGTCCAGCTCCATGACTTCGCGCGGAATGATGATGCGGGTGGCCTGTCCGCCGATCCGGGTGAAGGAGTAGCCGGGGGCCTCCAGTTCGCGGCCGGGGATGTTGAGTGCGGGCTGGATGCTGTACTTGCGGCCGGCGTGGAACTTGCCCTGCCACGCGCGGCCGACCTGCAGCAGCGTGCCGCAAAACTCGTGGCCGATGATGATGGGCTCGCGGTCAATGTTGGCCGGCACGCGCTTGTGCTCCGCGCCCTGCGCTGCCGCCTTATGGTCCGACATGCAGATGCTGTTGGAGACGACGTCGGCCAGGATCTCATCGTCGCCGATGGCCGGCAGTTCGAAGCGCTCCAGCCGGAGATCGTTCTTGCCATACAGGCGCAAAGCCAGGGTCTGCATCGCGGGTCCTCGTGTATTTTGGCCGGGCCGGTACGCAGCCCGGACTGGGGTGCGCGACGCGGCGCCAAGAAGGTCGTAATTATGTACTATGCCGCGGACCGGCACAAGCGGCGCGTTCGGCCCTCAAACTGCGAGAGTTGGAACGGTGGAATGCGGGAATAGTGGACGGCTGTG
>CAZZCT010000370.1:0-3380 GCA_964652365.1 uncultured Lentisphaerales bacterium | reverse complement strand
GAAGCCAGCCCCGCTGCCGCCGTAAGCTGTTCCCCTATGCCGGCCGCCGCACCCGGCCGCCATCATCACGTCGCAAGGCACCGCCAGGCATCGCCACGTTTCGATAGGGCCCGCCACTCGGCGCTCTCTCGGTGCATGCCCTGCCTTGCCCTTGGTGTCTTTTCGGTGTACCGTACGTCACGTTGCGCTGTGCCCCCACTCGCACCACCATCACGGAGCCCTGATGCCCCGCATCTTCGATAACATCGAGCAGACGCTACTCCCGGCCCTGCAACAAACGCTTCAGCTCTGCGAACGCGCCGATTTCTGCGTTGGGTATTTCAATCTCCGCGGCTGGCGGCCACTCCACGATTATGTCGCCAAGTGGACCGGTGGCGAAGGCCACTGCTGCCGTCTCCTTGTCGGTATGCAGACGCTCCCCGCCGACGAACTGCGCGCGGCGCTCAGCATGTCCACCACGCCCAACCGCATGGACAACGCCACGGCCCTTCGCCTCAAACGGAATCTGGCCGAGGACTTTCGTGACCAACTCTGCCTGGGCGCCCCGACCGATGACGACGAAAAGGGTCTCCGCCTTCTCGCCCACCAGATCAGGGCAAGGAAGCTCGTCGTCAAACTCTTTGTAAAGCACCCGCTCCACGCCAAGCTCTACCTGCTCTTTCGCCAGGACCCAATCAACCCCATCACCGGATTCCTTGGCAGCAGCAACCTCACCCTCGCAGGCCTCTCCAGACAAGGCGAGTTGAACGTCGACGTTCTGGACCACGACGCCACCACCAAACTCGCCAAGTGGTTCCAGGACCGCTGGGACGACCATTGGTGCCTGGACATCTCCAAGGAACTCGTTGATATCATCGAGTCCAGTTGGGCGCGAGAAACACCGATCCCGCCCTATCACATCTATCTCAAGATCGCCTACTGCCTGTCCCAGGAGGCCCGCGCCGGTCTCACCGAGTTCAGCATACCCAGGGAGTTCGGCAACCGTCTCTTCGACTTCCAGAAGGCGGCCGTCAAGATCGCCGCCCATCACCTCAACAAGCGCGGCGGTGTGATGATTGGCGACGTCGTCGGCCTCGGCAAGACCCTCATGGCCACCGCCGTTGCCCGCATCTTCGAAGACGATCACGGCTTCGAGACGCTCATCATCTGCCCGAAGAACCTCGTGCGCATGTGGGAGGACCACCGTGACCAGTACCGCCTCCATGCCAAAGTCATGTCCGTCACCCGCGTCATCACCGAGCTCCCCGACTGCCGCCGCTACCGCCTCGTCCTGATTGACGAGAGTCACAACCTCCGCAACCGCGAGGGCATGCGTTACCACGCCATACGTGACTACATCGAGAAGAACGAAAGCCGCGTTGTCCTTCTTTCCGCCACACCCTACAACAAGTCCTACCTCGACCTCGCCAGCCAGCTCCGCCTTTTTGTCGCCGAGGATCGCGATCTCGGGATCCGGCCCGAGCGCCTTCTCCAGGATGTTGGAGAGGCCACCTGGCCGCACCAATGCCCCATCCGATCCCTTGCCGCCTTCGAACACAGCCCACACCCGGACGACTGGCGCGAGCTCATGCGCCTCTATCTGGTCCGCCGCACGCGCAGTTTCATCCAGGACAATTACGCCCAGTACGACCCCGCCCGAGATCAGAAGTACCTGACCTTCGAAGACGGTCGTCGGTCCTATTTCCCCGTCCGCGTGCCCAAGACACTCAAGTTCGGCGTCAACGAAGACGACAAGGCCGACCAGTACGGCCGCCTCTACTGCGAGGACGTGGTCAAGACCATCAACAAACTTGACCTCCCGCGCTACGGTCTCGGGAATTACGTTTGCGCGGCCCATCAGGCCCCCCGCACCCAGCAGGAAGACAAGCTGATCAACGATCTTTCTCGCGCCGGCAAGCGCCTCATGGGCTTCTGTCGCACCGGCCTCTTCAAGCGCCTGGAGAGCAGCGGCGCCGTCTTTCTCCAGTCCTTGGAACGGCACATCCTGCGTAACTACGTCTATCTGTACGCCCTCGAAAACGGCCTACCCATCCCCATCGGCACTCAGGACGTGGCCATGCTCGACTCCCGCGTGAACGACGAGGATGCCGACGACGAGAGTGCCCGACTCAACATCGAAGATGACGCCGCTGAACGGCGAACCAACACCCACCAGCAATCGCTCCGCACCCCCGAACAGTTCCGCGCCAAGGCCAAGGAGATCTACGAGTTCTACGAGCAGCACGCCAAGCGTCGCTTCAAGTGGCTGCGCCACAGCCTGTTCCTCTCCGACCTCAGCGTAGACCTTGAAGCCGACGCCAAGAGCTTGATCAGGATTCTCAAGAACGCCGGCCAATGGGAACCCGTCGCCGACACCAAACTGCAGACGCTTCTCGCCACCCTTAGGACGGACCACCCCAGCGAGAAGGTCCTTATCTTCACCCAGTTCGCCGACACCGCCCGCTATCTCGAACGCCAACTTGCTGTTGCGCGGTTGGACCAAGTCGCCAGCGCCACCGGCGATTCGAATGACCCGACGCTCCTCGCCTGGAAGTTCAGCCCGGTCAGCAACGACAAACGCGCCAGTGTCGACCCGCTCGACGAGCTTCGCGTCCTGGTCGCCACCGATGTCCTCAGCGAGGGACAGAATCTTCAGGACTGCCACGTCGTCATCAACTACGACCTCCCCTGGGCCATCATCCGCCTCATTCAGCGCGCCGGCCGCGTCGACCGCATCGGCCAGGCGGCCGACACCATTCTCTGTTACTCCTTCCTGCCCGCCGAAGGCGTCAACAAGATCATCAAACTCCGCGAGCGCGTTCGCCAACGCCTCAAGGAGAATCAGGAAGTCGTCGGTGCCGACGAGTTCTTCTTCGAAGACCAGCGCGACGAAGCCCAGGCCCTCCACGACCTCTACACCGAGAAGGCCGGCATCCTCGACGGCGAGGCCGACAACGAGGTCGATCTTTCATCCTACGCCTACCAGATCTGGAAGAACGCCGTGGACGCCAACCCGGAACTCGAGAAACTCATCCCCGGCCTTCCGCCTGTCGTCTATTCGTCCCGCCCCTGGACCCCATCCCCCGGTAAGCCCGAAGGCGCCTTGGTCTATCTCAAGACGGCCGACGGCAACGACGCCTTGGCGTGGATGAACCTAACCGGCGAGAGCGTGACAGAATCCCAGTACACCATCCTTCGCGCAGCCGAGTGCAAACCCGACACGCCCTGCGTCCCCCGCCACGCGAACCACCACCAACTCGTCGCCGAAGGCGTCAAACTCATCGTGAAGGAAGACCGCGCCATCGGCGGCCAACTCGGCCGCCCGTCCGGCGCCCGTTTCCGCACCTACGAGCGCCTCAAGGCCCATGCCGAAGACATCAAGGGCACGCTCTTCGAGTCCC
>CAZZCT010000369.1:0-3427 GCA_964652365.1 uncultured Lentisphaerales bacterium | reverse complement strand
CGACGCGGGCGATTGCCGATCAGGCTCGGACCATCCGTATCCCCGTGCACATGATCGAGACGATCAACAAGCTGCTGCGCGTGCAGAAGAAGCTGGTGCAGGAACTCGGGCGCGAGCCGACGCCCGAGGAGGCTGCGGAGGAGATGGACATCCCGGTCGAGCGGGTGCGCGCGGTTTACCGCATGGCGCAGCAGCCCATCTCGCTGCAGAGCCCGGTCGGCGACGGCGATGACGCCCATTTCGGCGATTTCATCGAGGACAAGACCGCTGAAAACCCGTCCGAAATGACGGCCTACAGCATGTTGAAGGAACGGCTTCAGGAGGTGCTGACCACCTTGACGGACCGCGAAAAGCAGGTGCTGGATTTCCGCTTCGGACTGACCGACGGCTATTCGCGGACCCTGGAAGAGGTCGGCAAGCAGTTCAACGTGACGCGCGAACGCATCCGCCAGATCGAGGCGAAGGCCTTGCGCAAGCTGCGTCACCCAACGCGTCTGCGCAAGCTGGAGGGATTCCTGGAGACACGTTGACGCCACGAGGCCGCCGGACGCCTGTCCGGCGACTCGCGCCGCGCCGCCGTCCCTGACGCGGCGGTGCCGGCGTCCGCGCATGTGCCCCCGGCCGCCGCGCAGCCCACCCACACGAAGAGGACCCAAGGAGGCTCACTTGCAAATTGCCACACTGGACATCATCGAATTCGCCCAGGCGCTCGAATGGAACGACGCCTGGTTCGCACTGGCCGGCATGGTGGTCGGCTTCCTGGCCGGCCGCTACGTGCGGCGCTTCACCAACCGGCAGCGGGCCAACAAGCGCTTCGTCCCCTCGGGCGACTGCATCGAAATCTACGTCGGCAACCTGAGCTACGACACCACCGAGGATCAGCTGCGCAAGGAGTTCGAGCGCTACGGCAAGGTCAAGTCGGCGCGCGTCATCACCAACCGGTTCAGCCGCAAGTCCAAGGGCTTCGGCTTCATCGAGATGCCGGTGCGCGTCGAGGCGGAAGCGGCGGTCAAGGCATTGCATGACCACGAGGTTCAGGGCCGCAAGCTGCGCGTCAACGAGGCGCGCAACAAGTCGCGCGAGTAGGCACGACTCACGCCGTAAGCAGCAGACCGGCGGCCACCCGATCGGCCGCCGGCTTGCCCAGCAGGCGCTCGATCAGGCGTAGCGCGAACGCGAAGGTCGTACCCGGACCCTGGCTGGTGATCACCAGCCCGTCTTCGACGACCGGTTCGTTGACCACGTGAGCCGAGCGCAGTTCGTTCTGCAGTGACGGATAGCAGGTTGCACGCTTGCCGGCGAGCACGCCGGCCGCCTCCAGCACCAGGGGCGCCGCGCAGATCGCGGCGACCGGCTTGCCGGCGGCCAGCAGGTCGCGCACGGCCTGCAGCACGCTTGGCGTGGCGCGCAGCCGCTGCATGCCGCCCGAGCCGCCGGGCAGCACCAGCAGGTCGAACCCGGTCGGCTGGAGCTGCGACCACAGGGTGTCGGCCACCAGGCGCACCCCGCGCGAAGCCTGCACCTCGGGCGTCGTGCCAAGAGCGGCCGCCACCACTTCGAGTCCGGCCCGCCGCAGGACGTCGATGACAATCACCGCTTCGATCTCTTCCACGCCCTCGGCCAGCGCTACCAGAACACGCATGACATCGACCTCCTGCTTGACGCCGACCCGGTGACCGCATCACACTGCCACGTAGTCGCGCTTCGCGCGACCCCTCGATTGTGGCCCATGGCATTGACTCTATACAATCCCGGAGCTGAAGGGTAGCTCGATGAGCGAAAACAACCTGCGCAGCGACAGCGTCGCCCGCATCCAGGAGCTGATGCAACGGGCCGGCCTCGCCGAGGCCGAGCTGCAGGAGAGCTTTGTGCGCGGCTCCGGTCCCGGCGGCCAGAAAGTCAACAAGACCGCCTCCTGCGTCTTCCTGAAACACGCCGCCTCCGGCCTGCAGGTCAAGTGCCAGCGCACGCGTTCGCGCGAAACCAACCGCTGGCTGGCCCGCCGCGAACTGGCCGAAAAAATCCTGGAACGGGTCCGGGGCGAGGCGACCGCCCGGCAGCAGGAGGACGAACGGACACGGCGCCAGAAACGGCGCAAGTCCAGGCGCCAGCGCGCCCGCATGCTGGCCGACAAGCGCATGCACAGCTCGAAGAAAGCCGGCCGCCGCAGCGTGGGGGGGGCGGACGAGGGCTAGGCGCCTATCGGTACGTGTTCCCTTGCTGGCGGTTAGCGTCGGGCTCCGTGTACCATGATCGTTGTGCCGCTGCGGGAGGTCGCGAGCGGCAGCGGGGCGTAGAAGGCGATCTCCATGCCGCCGGGGTTGTTCCCGCCTCCGGAGACGATGTCGTAGCGCATGTAGCGCTTCTGAACGCGTCCCACGTCGGCCAGCAGCACTGGGCGGGTGTCGCCCGCGTGCACCGCACGCATGATAACCACCCCGCGAGCCATTTGCTGAAATCGAACGCGCCGAGAGTATGCGCATCCTGTACGCGGTGATCGCTGGCCCCCTCTCCGGTCTCGCGCACACGCGCCAGAATGAGGACGTTCCGACCTTCGCTATTCGCTGTTCATCTTTTCACTTTGCAGCGCCGCGCAGACCGGCTATACTGCCAATCTGATTTTCACGGGGGCGTGGCGCAATTGGTTAGCGCACCGGACTGTCGATCCGGAAGTTGCGAGTTCGAACCTCGTCGCTCCCGCCATTCTTGAGCCGTTCCTTCACGGGAACGGCTTTTTTCTTTGCGGCGCCTGCAAAACCTCCGGTTTGTGCAAGCGGAGGGTTCAGGGTTCGGGGTTCAGGGTTCGATTTCCGCCTGAACCCTGACATCCTGAACCCTGTTTGCCGGCTCTTGCAGGGGTTCTGCAAGAGCCTCCGCTATCTCTGCGCCAGAACGAAAGGTTTCCCGGACCGGGAAACCTAGAGGATCTTGAATCGCGGCAGGTCCTGGATGTCGATGCAACCGGTCAGGCGGTCGCCGCCGTCGACCACGGGCAGATCATCGATCTTGTGCGTCTCGAACAGGCGCAGCACGTCCACGGCCAGCAGATCCTGCCGGACCCGAACCGGGTCGGTACTCATCAGATCGCGAATGGGCGCCTGCAGGATGTTCGGCACGCGCGCCAGGTTGCGCCGCAGGTCGCCATCGGTGAAGATCCCGCGCAACCGACCGTCGGCGTCGACGACGCAGGCCGAACCCGACTTGGTGCGGGTCATCGCCAGCAGGGCCTGTTCGACGGAGGCCCCGATAACGACCTGTGCCAGGCGCTCGCCCGTGCGCATGATGTCCTGCACGCGGGTCAGCAGCGCCCGGCCGATCGCGCCGGCGGGATGCAGCCGCGCGTAGTCCTCGCGCTGGAAACCGCGGGCCTCGAGCAGCACCATGGCCAGCGCATCGCCCACGGCCAGGGTGGCCGTGGTGCTGGCGG
>CAZZCT010000368.1:0-3494 GCA_964652365.1 uncultured Lentisphaerales bacterium | reverse complement strand
ACAGATGTTCCGCTACCGCGGCGGCGAGGGCGGGGAGGTCGACACGCTCGAAAAGCTGATGATCTCGATGCTGGGCTGCCGCCACTCGCTGGCCGTCACCTCCGGAACCGCCGCACTGATGTGCGGTCTGGTGGGCCTGGAGATCGGTCCAGGGGACGAGGTGATCGTCCCGGCCTTCACCTGGCTGGCCAGCGCCGGCGCGGTGCTGAGCGTGGGGGCCATCCCGGTCCTGGCCGAGGTGGACGAGACCCTGACGCTCGACCCCGTTGATTTCGAGAAGCGCATCGGCCCGCACACCAAGGCCGTCATCCCCGTGCACATGAGCGGGCGCCCCAGCGACATGGACCGCATCCTGGCGGTCGCCCGCCGGCACGGGGTCAAGGTGCTGGAGGACGCCTGCCAGAGCGTCGGCGGCAGTTACCGGGGCCGACGTCTCGCGACCCTCGGCGACGCGGGTGCCTACAGCTTCAACCAGTTCAAGGTCATCGCCTGCGGCGAGGGCGGCGCGCTGTTCACCAGCGACCGCCGGGTCTACGAACGGGCGCTCTACTACCATGACATGGGCTGCACCTTCCGCGGCCATGCCGGCGAGTTGACCGCCGAGCCCTTCCTGGGCAACACCTTCCGCATGAACGAGGTGCTTGGCGCCATCCTGCGGGTGCAGTTCGGGCGCCTCGACGACATCCTCGCCCGGCTACGCCAGCGCCAGGGGTGGCTGCTCGACGCCGTACGGACCGGACAGGCGCCGATCCACGTGTCGCCCTCGGCCGACCAGGCCGGCGATTGCGGCGGCTACGCCTGCTTCCTCTTCAACAGCACGCAGGATCGCCTGCGTGTGGCGGAACGGGCGCGCGAACTCGATCCCGCCTGCGGCATGCACAGCCCGATCGACAGCGGACTGCACGTCTACACGAACTGGTCCGTGCTGCTGGAGCAGCAGGGCGGTCACCACCCCGCGATGAATCCCTTCCTGATGAAGGCCAACGAAGGGTGCCGCCGGAAGATCACTGCCGACGCCTGTCCGCGAACGCTGGAGCTGCTGGCGCGAACCGGCGCCCTGACCGTCGACATCCGCTGGACCCGCGAGCAGTGCGAGAGCCTGGCCAAGACGCTCTGCCGCGCAGCCAAGGAAGTCCTATGAAGGTCACGCGCCCGACGGCTGAAGTGGTTCGCGACCAGGGAGTGCTGCGCTTGCGCAACGCGCAGGTGGAACTGGTGCTGCGGGAGCAGGACGGCCAGGTGCTGGAGCTCTGGAACCGCACGCTCAACTGGAACTTCAAGCGCGGGCCGGGTGGCGCCTGGCCCATCTCCTACTGGGTCCGCCATCCCATCTATCCCTGGTGGGGCGGCCGGCCGCGCCACCTGCCGCCCTGCCCGGAGGAGTACATCGGCCCGCCGACCATCACGGTCCGGCGCAACGCCGCGGGGGTGACGGTGCTGCTTGAGTTCCCCGAGCTGGCGGTGCTGCGGCGCGGGCCGACCGACCTGTGCCCGGAGGTGTTGACCGGCGCCGCGGTTCCTGAACTCCAGGCCGACTGCGAACCGGCCGGTATCACCGCGCGCGTGGAGATCCACCTGCCGCACGACGCGGACTACTTTCGCCTGCGCGCCCATCTTGACCTGCGGGGCAGCACCTGCGAAGTGGTGCGCTTCGGCACCGGGTGGGGCGGGGCACTCTGCGCGGACGAAGACCACGCCTACGAGCACATCGCCGCACCCGAATGGTTTGGCGGCGCCATCTACGATAACCCGCACGCCATGCTGAACGGTCCGGCCCTGACTGGCAAGACCATGCTCTGGCCCTACACCGGCGGCGCCCAGAACTCCCTGCTGGCCGGCTGGGTCGACCTCTACGGCCGGCACGGCGGCTTGGGTGTGGGCTACCTTGCCCGCAGCGGGCAACAGGTGGCGTTCGAGGCGGCTGCCGACGGTGACGGGTTGTCGCTCAACTGGCGGACCTTCGATCTCTCGGGCGTGAACACCTACTTCGGCGACGTGGCCATCGGCTACGCCGGCCTCTACCCGCTCGAACCCGGCCGCACCTTCACCAGCGACTGGTGGATCATCGCGCCGCACGCGGGCGACTGGCACCGCATGGCCGACATCTACCGGACCGAGTACGAGCAGGCCTTTGCCGGCGAGTTCCTGACCGCCGAGACGCTCAGTCCGGCCGTGCGCGGCGCCGACTACGTGCTCTCCTGCTGGTTTCCCTACCAGCCGGGCGGCCGGCACTTCGACGGCTTCCCCGCCGCGGTGCGCGCGGCGGTCGACGCGCTGGGCGTGGATCCCGGCCGCGTACTCGTGTGGGTGATCGGCACCCAGACCGAAGGCTTCGACACGACCTTCCCGGACTTTTTCCCGATGCACACCCAATGCGGTGGCGACGAGGCCGCCCGTCGCGCAATCGCCGAGCTGCGGGCCATGGGCATCGGCGGCGTGTTCATTTACACCAACCCATCCTACGACCACCCGCGCGCACGGCTCTTCGTGCCCGAGGCGGACACGGGAATCCGCGCCAACCACGGCCACTTCGCCTGCTTCGCCGCGCCGGCCTGGGATGAGATGTGGCGCACGCAACTCGCGCCGCGCCTGTTGGAGGTTGGCGCGACCGGCATCCAGATCGACCAATGGCCGCTGACCTTCTGTCCCTGCCGGCGCCGCGGCCACGGTCACCGTACCGACAGCCAGTCGGCCCTGCGCGGTCAGAGCCTCGGCAAGCGCCGCTGGCTGAAGAGCCTGCGCCAGACGCTGGCCGGCGCGGAGCCGGACTGGTTCTTCTTCTCGGAGGCGGGCACGGACGCGTTCGGCGCACTGGCCGACATCTGGCAATTCGGCCACCGCGCCTTCTACCCGGGCGGCCGGCCAACGGGCGAACTGGCGCGCTTCACCCACCCACAGTACGCCATGACCACCGGCCAGCCGCCGCTCGAGGGGCTGATCAACGGCTTCCTGGCCTACGCCGCCGAACCGGCCGCCACGGGCGACCCGGCTGAGCCCCTGCACAAGCAGGCCGCGCTGCCCGAGTTCCAGGAATACCGGCGGGTGCGGGCCGAACTGCGGACCGCGTCGGCGCCAGGCTTCCCGCACGGCTTCCGCGACACCCTGGGGTTGACCGTCTCCTCGCCCGACGTGGCAGCCCGCGCCTACCGCGATGCGCGCGGGATCACGGTGCTCTACTTCGCGCGCCAGGACGTCGAAGTCCGGATTGAGGTGTGCCCGGCGGCGCTGGACCATCCGGCCGCGTCGCCGGAGGCGATCTCCGTTGCGCTCAAGGCCGGCCAGGCTGGCTGGTGGATGCGCGCGTACTGAGTTGGGGGAGTCAACACATCGCCGCGAAGGCGCGGAAGCGACAGCTTCGCAGTTCTCGCGAATCGAGGACGACGAGGATGAGGATGAGGACGAGCACGATTGGACGTGCGAGTCGGCGGACGATTACGGATACGAGGAGAGTCTCTCGATCGTCCACCGTAATCGTCGCCCGTAATCGTCAACCC
>CAZZCT010000367.1:0-3545 GCA_964652365.1 uncultured Lentisphaerales bacterium | reverse complement strand
GACGGACGCCCATCTGGCGGCGCTGGCCATCGAGCACCAAGGCGTGGTCTACTCGAACGACGCCGACTTCGGGCGTTTTCCCGGTCTGCGGCACCGCAATCCCCTGCGCAAGTCCGCGTGAAACGCGCAGGCTGGCGGGTCCGAACGCGCGAACGTGCCCCGCAGCTTCTTCTTCTTGAGCCGCCGCCGGCCGTCCGGTAAACTATCGGGTTTGCGGAAGGGTTGAAGCATGAAGCAGATTGGCATTGGATTGCTCGGGTTTGGCACGGTCGGCGCGGGCGTCGTGGAGGGTCTCCGCAACAACCGCCAGTTGCTGGCCTCCCGGCTGGGCGTGGACGTGGTGCTCAAGCGCATCGGCGACGTGGATCTCGATCGGGATCGCGGCGTGGCGGTGGACCGTGCCCTGCTGACGCGCGACGCCCGCGAGGTGATTGCCGACCCGGCGGTCGACATTGTCGTCGAGCTGATCGGCGGCTGCGGCATTGCCCGCACGCTGGTCTGCGAGGCGCTCAAGGCGCGCAAGCCGGTGGTGACCGCCAACAAGAAGCTGCTGGCCGAGCACGGCGACGAGGTTTTCGGCCTGGCCGAGGCCGGTGGCGTGGACCTCTACTTCGGCGCCAGCGTCGGCGGCGGCATTCCGATCATCCGCGTGCTGCGCGAGGGGTTGGTGGGCAACGAGGTGCGCCGCATCCTGGGCATCCTGAACGGCACCTGCAACTACATTCTGACCCGCATGGAGGCCGAGGCACGTCCGTTCGACGAGGTGTTGGCCGAGGCCCAGCGGCTGGGCTATGCCGAGACGGACCCGGCGCTCGACATTGACGGGTTCGACACAGCCCACAAGGCCGTGATCCTGGCCTCGCTGGCCTACGGCTTCCACGTGCCCCTGTCGGCCGTGGCGGTCGAGGGCATCCGCGGTCTCAGCGGCCTGGACGTGCAGTACGCCCGCGAGCTCGGCTACCGTATCAAGCTGCTGGCGGTGGTGCGGCGCGACGGTGCGGAGATCGAGGTGCGCGTGCATCCGACGCTTGTGCCGCACAGCCACATGCTGGCCTCCGTCAGCCAGGTCTTCAACGCCGTCATGGTGCAGGGCGATCTGACCGGCGACACGCTCTACTACGGCCGCGGCGCCGGCCGGGAGCCGACGGCCAGCACTGTGATCGGCGACATCGCCGACATTGCCCGCGGGCTGGCCACGCGCCTGCCGCGGCACCGGCGCGGCGTACCCAAGGACGGTCCGCCGTTGCGCATTCGGCCGTTGGGCGAGAGCCACTGCCGCTGCTACCTGCGGCTGATGGTGCGCGACCAGCCCGGCATGCTGGGACGCTTCACCAGTATCCTCGGGGCGCACGGGGTCAGCATCTCGGCGGTGATGCAGAAGGTGGTCGAACCGGTCGGCGGCTACGTGCCGGTGGTGACTCTGACGCACACGGCGCGCGAGGCCGACGTCGACGCGGCCCTGGGCGAGATCCGCGCGACCGGGATTGTGGAAACCGCGCCGGTGCGGCTGCGGATGATCGAAGGGTAAGGGGTCCTGCATGAAAGTCTGCAAGTTCGGCGGAACGTCCCTGGCGGATGCCGCCCAGATCGAGAAAGTGTGCGCGATCGTCCTGGCCGATCCGGACCGCCAGGTCATCGTGGTCTCGGCTCCCGGCAAGCGCCATGCGGCCGACACCAAGGTCACCGACCTGCTGATCACCTGCGCCGACCTGGCGCTGGCTGGCCGCGACTTCGGCCCGGCCCTGGGCGAGGTCGTGGCGCGTTTCGCGGCGATCCAGAAGGGCCTGAACCTGGATCATCGCATCGTCGCGGAGATCGAGCACGACCTGCACCGGCGGCTGACGTCCGACCGGTCGCATCGCGGCATGTTCCTCGACAGCCTGAAGGCGGCCGGCGAGGACAACAGCGCCCGGATCGTGGCCGCGGCCTTGCGCGCCCGCGGGGCTGATGCCCAGTACCTGGATCCGCGCGACGCGGGCATGCTGCTGAGCAGCGAGTTCGGCAACGCCCAGCTGCTGGAGGAGTCCTATCCGCAGATCGCACGCGCGCTGAGCAAGCGCGTGGGCCGGGTGGTCTACCCGGGCTTCTTCGGCTACACCCGCGAGGGCCAGGTGGCGACCTTCCCGCGCGGCGGCTCCGACATCACCGGTGCGATTCTCGCGGCGGCGGTGCAGGCCGACGAATACGAGAACTTCACCGACGTGGACGCGGTCTACGCGGTCGATCCGCGGCTGGTTCCCGAGGTGCGCCACGGGATCGTGGAGATGACCTACCGCGAGATGCGCGAGCTCTCCTATGCCGGCTTCGGCGTGTTCCATGACGAGGCCGTGCTGCCGGCCATTCGCGCGGGCGTGGCGATCCACATCCGCAACACCAACCGGCCCGACCAGCCCGGCACGCGGGTGGTGCCGTCGCGCACGACGACGCACGGGGCGGTGGTGGGCATTGCCAGCGACGCGGGCTTCTGCAACATATTCGTCGACAAGTACCTGATGAACCGCGAGCTCGGTTTCGGCCGCCGCCTGCTGCAGATCCTGGAGGCCGAGGGGGTCTCCTATGAGCACATGCCCTCGGGCATCGACAATGTGTCGGTCGTGATCCGCGAGGCGGGCTTCGACGCCGCCTGCGAGGAGCGCGTGGTGGCGCGCATCCGTTCCGACCTGCGGCCTGATGCCGTGCAGGTGGAGCGCGGCTACGCGCTGGTGATGTTGGTGGGCGAGGGGCTCTACTACACCGTCGGCATGGCCTCCAAGGCCACCCGCGCACTGGCCGATGCCGGGGTCAACATCGAGATGATGAACCAGGGCTCGTCGGAGATCAGCATGATGTTCGGCGTAAAGGCGGCCGACCGTGCCCGGGCCGTGCAGGCCCTTTACCGGGCTTTTTTTGCTTCTGCCTAGGAGCCGGCCGGGATGGAAGGGTTCAGGGTTCGGGGTTCAGGGTTCAGGAGAGAACGATGGCAACGTACCGACGCTTAGAGGACTTGGTCGTTTACCAGAAGTTCTGTCGTCTGCACATTGAAGTCAGTGAGCTCAGCCACAGGTGGCCCCCCGAGGAGAAGTACGAACTTGGGTCACAGATCCGACGTTCATCGAACAGCGCGCCAGCGCAACTTGAGGAATATCGCTCGCGGTATCAGGAGTGCATCCGTATGCTCAACGGCATGGAGCGTGCGCTTGAGACGCACTTGCCCGAGTCTGATCGACGCTGGCGGAATGAAGTCAAGGAAGGTTCCGAGGCCTATGGAGACTCCCCTTGCGGATTTCCTGACCCCTGAACCCTGAACCCTGACCCCTGAACCCTGACCCCTGAACCCTGAACCCTGACCCCTGAACCCTGAACCCTGACCCCTGACCCCTAAAAGAAGTTACCCATGGACAAGCACTACGATCCCCAGTCGGTCGAGGCCAAGTGGTACGCGTGGTGGGAGGCCAACGGCCTGTTCCACGCCGACGCCGCGCAGGGCGGCGAGCCCTACTGCGTCATGATCCCGCCGCCCAACGTGACCGGCATCCTGCACATGGGCCATGCGCTCAACAACACCA
>CAZZCT010000366.1:0-3564 GCA_964652365.1 uncultured Lentisphaerales bacterium | reverse complement strand
AATCAATCCGTTCGAGCGGGTCAAGCGGATCAGCGGCTTTGCCACCTGGTACCACGTCGAGCCGGTCCCGAGCCGCATCGACATGCTGCTCTTCTATCATAAGAAGATGTTCGAGACCTTTGCCGACGGCGTCTACTGGGACAACATGTTCCTGCGCGAGAGCCGCGTGCCTGCCGAGGCAGGCGGCCCGGCCTACGTGGACGACTCCGGCAAACTCCAACCTGGGGTCAATCTGACGGCCTTCCGCAACCTAGTCCGACGCACCGCCATAATGATGCACGTCATGGGCAAACGCCCGCTCACGTACATCCACATGACCAACGTCAACCTGGTGCCGATGCTCTCCTTCGGCACGCTCAACCTCGACTGGGAGTGGCGCGATCAGGGCGCCATGGCCAGCAAGGATCTGCAGGACCGTCTCGATTGCGATCACGACACCGGGCTCATCCTGGCCCAGAGCCTCGGGCTGCAATCAGGCAACATCAGCATCGGCATTGACCGCTTCGAGCCGCCCAAAGGCAGTGGGATCACCCGCGAGTGGCTCTTTCGCACCGTCATGGCGGTCTGCTTTCCGCACGAGATCAAGGTCTACCAAGGGCCGAACACGGTCTCCTTCGTGCAGGAACACCTGGCCCGGTTTGGCTATGGCCAGCCCGACTGCAAGGTTTACCGCTACTGGGAACAGGGCTTCCCGCTGCAAGCCGAAGGCGCGAACATGCATGCACTGGTTCTGGCCCGCGGCGGCAAGGCCCTGATCGCCCTCGGCAACTACGGTCCCGCCAAGGCGGGCGAACAGGCAGGCACCGCCACTGCGGCCGACGGCACGTCGCTCGAAGATTACGATGCCGGCCAACGCGGGGTCAGGCAACCTGCCAAGGCGGACATACCCGCCGGAACGCCTGTCGGTGCGGAGACCTATACGGTGCGCCTGCGCCTCGACCTGAAGGCGCTTGGCCTGCCGGAGGGCGCCGAGGCCCGCGACGTGGAACTGAGGGCCGGCCGCACCAAGGCCGAGAATCGGCGGGCGATCAGGGGGCCGGAGATGCCTGACCATGCCGACACCCTCAAAGACGGCGTCACCGCTTTGGATATCGTGTTGGACAAACCCGATCCTTCCCTGCTTAAGTGCGTTGCGCCCGGTGTTTTCGAACTGAAAATCACTACCCACGACTTCGCGCTGATCGAGGTTGGTCAACAGCCGCCCCAATCCCAGCAGTAAACAGAAAAGCCATGAATCAACGTGAAAACTACCAAGCCTTCTGCCGCCGGGATCCGAGGGCGCGGGTGCCGAACATGGATCACGGGGCGCTGCCGGAGGCTATTGAGCGCTGGTGGCGGGAGGGGATGAACCCGGATCTGGATCCGCACCGGTTTGACGAGTGGTGCGATGTCTTCGGCCTGGACCGCTACTACTACTGCATCGGGGTCGGCAAGGCGCGGCACCAGCCGGCGCCGTACAAGGAAGAGGTGCTGGAGGAGACCGAGCATACGATCACCAAGCGCCATGGCGACGGTTCGATCCGCCAGGAAGGCAAGCCGGGCACGCACCAGTCGATCCCGCACGAGATTCGTCCGGCGGTGACGACCCGGGCCGAATGGGACCGCATCAAGGAGTGGCTGGACGTGGAGTCGCCGTTGCAGTCGCCGGAGGTCCCGGCCGTGCGCGAGAAACTCGACCAGGCCCGGACGGCCACGATGCCTGTCCGCCTCGGCGCCGGCTCGCTGCTGGGTGGCGCGCGCAACCTGCTGGGCTTCGAGCCGTTCGCCATGCTCCCCTACGACGATCCGGAGTGGTTCGAGGATGTGATGGAGACCTTCTGCCGCCAGGCGGAACGACAGATCCGCTACTTCGGAGAGTTGGCCATGCCCCTCGACTGCATCCATTTCTGGGAGGACATCTGTTTCAAGAACGGACCCATCATCAGCCCCACGAGCTTCCGTGAGTTCGCCCTGCCGCGCTACCGGCGCATCGCCGATCTGGCGAAGTCTTACGGCTACGACCAGATCTCGGTCGACTCCGACGGCAACCTTGACGCGCTCCTGCCGCTCTGGCTCGAAGGCGGGGTCAACCTCTTCTGGCCCCTCGAGGTGCAGGCCGGGATGGATATCAACGTGCTGCAGGCGCAGTACCCGGAGCAGGCCATCTGGATGGGGGGCATCCACAAGCACCGGCTCACCGGCGGCGAGAAGAGGATCGCCGAGGAACTCGAGCGGGTGCGCCCCGCCGTGGAACGCGGCGGCTACATCCCGGCCCTCGACCACAACTGCCCAGATGACGTGAGCTTCGAGAACTACCTGACCTACCTGCGACTGCGCCACGAGATCCTCGGCCTCGGGACCGCCGCCCCCGACCGGTCGCGCGTGCTGCGTATGAGGAGCCATCAATGAAACCAAGTATTACCCACGCCATCTTCGCGATGGAGGGCTACTGCGTCTGGGATCCGTCGATGGTCACGGATGCGCAAGGCAGACACCACCTCTTCTTTTCACGCTGGCCGATCGACGCGAGGTTAGGGAGCGAAATGTGGACGAAGGGGTTTGAGGCGTGGGTGACGCATTCGCAGGTATGTCGGGCCACGGCGGAGACACCCTTTGGGCCGTACCACTTCGCGGAGGTCGTGCTGCCGAAGCGCCCCGGTTACTGGGACGGAGATGTCACCCACAATCCGAGCATCCGCCGGTTCGGAGACCGGTATTACCTGTACTACAACGGCAACCAGAGCGACGGCGGGTGGTGGGACCACCGGAACAACCAGCGCGTGGGGGTGGCTATTGCGGATCGGCCGGAGGGACCATGGACCCGGTTCGACAAGCCGTTGCTCGACGTGACGCCCGGTGCTTGGGATGCCACGTGCACGAACAACGCGGTGTGCGCGCAGGCGCCGGACGGCCGGTACATCCTCGTCTACAAGGGGGTTGGCGACCGGTTGCCGCCTCCGAAATATGGCCCGGTGCTGCACGGTGTCGCGTTTGCCGAGCGTCCGGAGGGCCCTTTCGTCAAACATCCCAAGCCGATCTTCGCCAATGCGGACGCGCCATTCCCCGGCGAAGACCCGTTCGTCTGGTGTCAGGACGGACGCTACTTCGCCTTGCTCAAGGATCAGGGCACGTTCTACACGCCGGCTTACCGGGCGATCGTGCGGTTCGAATCGGAAGACGGACTGCACTGGGCGTTGTCGGAGGATCCGCTGTTCCAGGAAAAGGCGTTGCTCCACCCCGACGGCCGACGCGAGGAGGTGCACCGTCTCGAACGGCCGTTCCTGTATTGCACGGAGGACGGGCCGGAGGCCTTCTTCTGCGGAGTGAAGCCAAACGCCGACCGGCATGAGTCCGTGATCGCTGCGATGACGCTAGACCCATGAACCGAACGGGAGATCCAACCATGCTGAAGACCCATACACTTGTCTGCGCCGGCGCCTTCACGCTGGCGTCTGCCGTCCAAGCGGTGGAGAAGCTCCCGGACTTCTTGAGCAAGGTCCAACTCCACAACTTCGACGGCTATGAACCGACGCCGGACGGCAAGGGGGTGAGCGTGTACCGGCTGCCGGCCGAGGTGCGCGAACA
>CAZZCT010000365.1:0-3588 GCA_964652365.1 uncultured Lentisphaerales bacterium | reverse complement strand
CGGACAGAGTTACCCCGGCGTTCATTCGCGGCGCAGCCGCGCGGCCGGCTTGCCTCTTCTATGCCCATGACCGCTGACCGCTGGCAGCGCGCCATGTATGGGTTCCCGTTCCCGGTAGTGTCTGGTAAACTTCTATCCGCCGCGAGGGTGCGGTGGGAGATCATGCATGTCACCAGCCAGCCCGGATGGTCCTGAAAATGGTGCTCAGCCAGCGGCGCGACCGCCACTCGCCGCGGCGGTCGGCGCATGGCTGGCACGGCTGGCTGACCGACCGGGGCCGCTGTGGTGGAGCTGTCTGGCCGCCATCGCGCTGCTCAAGTTCCGCGAGGTGGGGCTGCCGCCCGTCTGGGACGCGGCTTTCAGTGTCTTCCCGGCCGCCGGCTGGCTGACGCGGCATGGGTTCGACTGGAACGAATTGTTGCGCCAGCCCGGATACATGGACGGCGGTCCGAACTGCCATGCGATGTCGCTGGTGACCGCCTACACGGCCGTTGTCCTGAAGCTGGCCGGCTCGCCGGCGCGGGCGTGGGTCGTGCTGCATCTGGTCACCTGGCTCCTGGGCACCACGGCGCTGACCGCCAGTGTCCGAATCGCCCGCCGGCTCTTCTCGGCGCCGGTCGCTCTGGCGTTCGGATTCCTGTGCCTGTGCTGGCCGCTGATCCTCGCCCAGCTTGGTCAGATGTACCTGGAAATTCCGCTGTTGTGCGCTGCGGCCGTGGGTGCTCTGGCCCTGCTGCGGGGGCAGTGGCTGGTTGCGAGTCTGGCGGTTCTGCTGGCCACATCGGTCAAGGAGAGCGGCGTGATCGTGGCCGGGGCTTTGGCCGGTGCGCTGTTGACCGCGCGGGGCGCCGATTGGCGCGCCTGGGCCAAGGCGGCCGGCGTGGCTGGGCCGTCCGTGGTCATGGCGCTCATTTCGCTGACGCGATCGGCGGGGTCAGGGTTGGCCGCGCCCGGGCGTCCGTCCGCCGGGTTGCTGGATCGGGCGGCGATGGCCTTCTGGCTGGAGTACGACAACTTCCTGGTGGCGGTTCCCGACCTGCTGTGGCTGCTCGTCGCCGCCGGCCTGCTGGCGGCCGCGGCGGCTGTGCTGGGGGCCGTGCGGCGGCTGCGCGGTGCGGGTGCGCGGACCGTCGGGACGTTGGCGGTCGGCGGCGGTGTCGCGGCGTACGACGTGGTGGTTTGGCTGGTGCTGTGTTTCATCACCTTCCATTTTCTGGTCTTCCCGCAGGTCGCCAGAGATTTCAGCTTCCTGCCACGCTACGCGGTACCCTATTTGCCGTTCCTGGTGCTGATGCTGTTGCTGCCGCTGAGGGCGCGCGGCTGTCCGGCGCGGGTGCTCGCGGTGCTTCTGGTGGCCGGCGGATTGGCGGGCCTGTTCAACCGCGGCGGAATCCTGTACACGGTGCCACGCCGGGTCTGTCCCGCGGTGGCCGAGCGTTCGGAGGAGTACCTCGACGCCTACCGCACCTATCGCGACGGGCTGCGCGAGGGACTGGCGGCGGTGCCGGACCACGCCACGATTGTCTGTGCTCTGCCGGAATACTTCTTGTTGAGCTACCCGGAACTGGGCTACACCGAGCGCCGGTTCTCCGGCCTGGTGAACGTGGCGCGCCGCGCGCCGCCGCCGGGGGCCGATCCGCTCTACTTGGTGGCTGGCTATCCCTTCCTCGGCGGGCAGCACACCTATGGGCTGTGGCGCTGGGCCAAGGCGCAGCCGAGTCGCTCGGTCGCGGTACGCTATCGCGGCGGCCACGGCTGGTTCCGGCTGGCGGTGGTCAAGGTCGCGATGCGCGAGCCGGCGTCAGATGGACCTTAGTGGGCACCCTTTGGCTCTGGCGAGGCACGGCCTCAGACCAACTTGAAGCCACGGACGAGCCCGCTGCGCGGCTGCGCCGCGAATGAACGAGGAAGTCAGGAAGGTGTTCGGCCCGCCCTTTCCTGAGTTCCAGATTTCTTCCGTCGGCCGGATAAGGTAAGGCCGCGGTCACGCCGCGAAGATCGCGTCCAACAGGCCCTCGACATCGGGGCGCGCGACCGAACCCGGATTGGCGGCGGTCGAGCCCGAGGCGAGCGTCTCGTCGATGATGGCCTGCCGGTCGCGTACGGTCTGACCGCGGAATGGCGAGACGAGGCCGAACGTGCGCAGAAGCTCATCCACCAGGCCTGCAAAGGGCCTTCCAAGTCGCGACTCCAGCCAGGCCAGGTCCGAGGCGATGAAGGGGGCGTTGAAGGCCAGGGCCGCGGGCAGGCAGGCCGCGCATACCAGTCCGTGTGGCGCGTGCCAACGCACACCGAGAGGGTGGGCCAGACCATGAACCACGCCGAGCCGTGCATGCGACAGCGCCACGCCAGCCAGGTAGCTGGCTTCCAGCAAGTCCGCCGCCAGGCTCCAGTCGCCCGCGTAGACGGCCGGCAGGGCCGTGGCCAGTCGGACCAGGGCCAGTTCCGACAGGCTGCGCGTCAACGGGGTGGCATGGCGGCTGGTGAACGATTCGAAGGCTTGCGTCAGGGCATCCAGGCCGGCGGCGGCCAGCGTGGCGCGCGGGCACGAACGGAGCAGTTCCGGGTCCAGAATCACCACCCGCGGCATGAAGCTGGGGTGGCGGATGGACTGTTTGAGCTGGCGGTCCGGGTCGGTGAGCACGGCCACCACCGTGGCTTCGGAGCCGGTTCCGGCTGTTGTGGGCACGGCCAGCAGGGGCAGCCGCGCCGGAGGAATAGCCGCGCCGGCCTGGTAGGCTGACACGGTCTCCGGTGCGCCGGTCAGACCGGCGGCGGCCTTGGCGAGATCCATGACGCTACCGCCACCCACGGCCGCCACCCAGTCGACCGGCTGTGTCTGCAGGACCTGGCGCAGGCGCTCGACCTCCGCCACGGTCGGTTCGCCGCCCGCATGCACATAAGTGGCGACCTGCAGACCGTTCGGGAGCGCCCGCAGCAACGCGGGGAGGGTCTCTCCGCGGGCCAGCGAGCGCCCATGCACCAGCAGCCCGCGCAGGCCGAAGTCGCGGGCCGCCTCGGGCAGTCGCCGCAAGGCGTGCGGGCCGGCGAGTGTGCGCGCCGGCAGGAGCAGTTGATTCGGCAGGAGCATGGGGTGGGGCGGCTACTTGGCGTAGAGCACGATCACGGCCACCAGTTCGAGCGGCTCGGAGCCGTCATTCGCAATTGCGTGGCGGCCGCCGCTGCCAGTCAGGACCGCATCGCCGACCGAGACGCGCTGTTCGTGATCGCCGTCGCGCAGCAGGCCGCTGCCGCGCGTCACGATGTAGAACTCATCCTCGCCGACGTGTTCGTGCGTGCCGATCGAGGCGCCCGGCGGGATCAGCAACCGCGCGCACAGGCGAATGGGCGCGGTGCACTCGCCGGGCATGAAGTAGTGCTGTACTGCCACCTCGCCCTTCCCGCCGCGCATATTGAGGCGGGTTTCGCGGGTCTGCTCGTGCGTTTTTCGGATCATGGTGTTTCTCGGGTTGCCGCGTGAACCGGTCGCACGCAAGGCAACCGGCCGCGTCGGGTGGATTCTCGGTGGCCGACGGCTGCGTGTCAAGCGCGGTCGCCCCTGCTTGCACCACGCGCGCGTTTTGCAGG
>CAZZCT010000364.1:0-3598 GCA_964652365.1 uncultured Lentisphaerales bacterium | reverse complement strand
CCGGCGCCGTCACCGTGGCCGATGACGCGACCGCACCGCCCTGACGCGCCGGCGCATAGGCCATCCACGTGGCCAGGCGCGCGAGATTGCGCATACCGAACAGGAGTCCGAGGCGGGCGGTCACCTTGCCGAACTTGCGGTACAGGAACTGGAACTGCAGGTAAGCGGATCGCCGGGATGCGTCCGTCGGCAGCCGCGCCATGATGCTGCGCCAACCGTAGAACTCGCGGTAGGTCTTGCGGTATCCATCCTCCAACTCGGCGCGCGACATGCGCAACGGCAGGAAGACGGCGTGCGCGGTGTTGTAGTGGGCCAGGTCGTAATCGACAATGCGCCCCTGCGCGGCGAGCTGCGCGTAAAGCCGCGTACCGGGATACGGGGTGAGGATATGGGCCGTCATCGTCTCGACGCGGTTGGCGGTCAGCCAATGACGCGTCCGATCGAACACGTCCGGGCCGTCGCCGTCGAACCCGAAGACCACGCTGGCATTCACCATCATCCCGCACGCGTGGATTCTGGCGATCGTCTCGTCGTAGCGCCGGGGCTGGTTCTGGGTCTTGTGACAGCACCGCAGGTTCTGCTGGTCGATCGTCTCGAAGCCGATGAACAGGCTCCTGCAGCCGGCTTCAGCCATCTCGTCAAGCAATGCCTCGTGGCGTCCGATATCGGCGGAAACCGCGGTGTGCCAAGTCAGCCCGAGCGGTTTGAGCACGCGAACCAGGGCGCGGGCGGCGGCGGGATCGGCGATGAAATTGTCGTCGATGAACATCACGTGCCGCGTGCGCATGGCGGCAATCTCGCACAGGATGTTGGGAATGGGCTTCATCCGGTAGCCGGCGGGGATGTTCGAGGCGCTGTTGTAGCAAAAATCGCATCGCCAGGGACACCCGCGGCCAATG
The DNA here is from genome assembly GCA_964652365.1 of uncultured Lentisphaerales bacterium. Classification (GTDB taxonomy): domain Bacteria; phylum Verrucomicrobiota; class Kiritimatiellia; order RFP12; family CAZZCT01; genus CAZZCT01. Next base: position 2,699 of record CAZZCT010000364.1, on the reverse strand, counting down.
CGCATCGTGTTCGTAAACAAGTAGCGACGCGCGTTGAGCAGTTCCCAGCGTGGCACCGGAATGGCGGCCGCATCGGGCGGGGTCGCGGCGCGGTAGACCGACTGCAACCGATTGTTCTGAAGGTCTTCGAGAATACCGGCCCACAGGGATTCGGCCTCGCCAATCACGACGGCATCGGCCAGCGCGCGGCACGCTTCCGGGCAGACGGTCGGATGAATGCCGCCGACGATCACCGGAATGCCGCGGGCACGGTAGTCGTCCGCGATGGCGCGGGCGCGGTCGGCCGTATCCACCTTGACCGTGATGCCGACGAGATCCGGGTCGTCGTCCGTCCGCAGGCGTTCGACGTTCTCGTCGCATAGCGTGACCCGGTGGTGACACGGCGTCAGGGCGCCGAGGACCAGCAGCGACAGCGGTGGTGCCATGCGGGTCTTCCAGGCCGAGTCCATCGGCCGCATGGTGACGCGGGGCGAGATGAGTTTGATCCACATGGCTATCGCCTTTCCTTTGGTGCGTCATCGGTCTGTCGATGCGGCGCGATCAGGTCGGCGATGGCCGCGCATTCGAGGCCGAAAGGCAGATAACCCAGATAGCCCAGCAGCGGCATCTCGAAGAGATGGAAACGGGCGACATGGGGCACCTGATAGACCCAGCGGGCCAGGCTGGCGACGTTCCATAGTTCCCAGAAGAACCCGCAGACGAGCGCCGCCAGCGCGAAGCGGACCAGTCGCGTCCAGTCCCCCGCGCGCAGCGGCGTGAACAGCGTCGTGCGGCGTGCCAGCGCTTGCAGGGCCGTAATGACCAGCAGCGGCGCCAGCCATAGCAGCGGGAACAACCAGTCCGGCCACAGGCCGATCCCGGCCAGCCCCGACACCGCGACGCACAAGGCGACGCCGGCGATGCGACGGGGGTGCCGCGGGCGCACGATGACATAGAGCCCCAACCCGGCGCCCAGCCGGGGGAACGTGGCCAGCCAATCGGCGGTTCCGATCACGGCCGGCAACACGGTCGCAAACGGCAGGGTGGCAAACGTGAAATATTGGAGCGCGGACAAAGCGCCGATGTTCTCGTAGCGCCAGTTCATCGCAAAACGGTTCAGGTACTCGAAATACCACCAGAACACGGCGCTGCCGACCGTCAGGGCCAGCAGCCTCCGCGGTGCCCGCGTGAGCGATGCGGCGCCGCCCCGGGCCTGCGTCAATGCGTTCATCGTGACGATGTAGCCGATCCAGAGCGGCGTGAACGTGAAGGGCTGCAAGGTTGCGCACCAACGGAAGCGCCCCCACGCGAGCGCCCATGCGACCAGGGTGAACGCCACGCCGGCCCAACCCCACCAGGGGAAGGGGCGGCGCGACGGCGGCTGTGCCGCGAACGGCAGCGGCGCCGTCAGCATCCGGCATACGAACGGCAATAGTGCCGCCAGAGCCAGCAGTGCCAGACCGATGAACGCGGGCCAGGCGAACGGCGCATGCGTCGCCGCCAGCGTGCGCGGCGGAAAGGCCATGTAGTCGGCCAGGTCGCGGCCGGCAAGATGGATTCCCAGCGCAGGCGGAATCACCAGCAACGCGCATCCCATGGCGAACCAGACCACATTGATCGCAACCGCTCTTTTCATCACACCACTCCATCCCATTCACTGAACAAACAAAGTACTCTGCATCGCAAAGCTGCGGCCTGTGAGTCAACCCCTGCCGATCGTCCTTATGCTGTTGCCGTCCGCACCTGTCCGCTGACAGGCGTCGCGCAGTTGCGTAAACGGCAGCGGGTCATCGGACGCGGCCAGCGCGGACATGATGGCGAGCCGACTGGGCTCATGGAACACCTTCTCAAGGGCCTCGATGGGAATGGCGCCGGGAACGGTCATTCAGTCCTCCTGCTTCTCGTTGTGGCGGGCGTGGCGGAGCACGGCGCCGCCGGTCCATTCGCCGACCAGGAAACAAATCGCGGTCGGCCAGGGGTTCACGAAAGTCACCGCCGGCATCAGCAGCAACGCGCCACCGCAGACCAGGTAGCCCAGGCCAACCAGCCAGATGCCGCGCGGCAGCGACTGCCGGTAGGCGACCTGTGCGAGCCCATACAACGCCAACCAGACGCCCGGCAACAGATCGAAGGACTCGCGCAGGATCAGCGCCGTCGAAAGCGCCGCGCCCACCGCCAGCGCTGGCAGCGCATCGAGCGCCGGCTTGAGCATGGAAATGTTGCGACGCACTTCGGGGCTGAAGACGAACCAGTACAAGAGCGCGCCGTAATTGGCTGCCAGCCCCAGGATAAGGATGATCCCCCATCCGGCCAGATGCGCATAGGCGGAATGCGGTACCCACGGCGAGCCCAGAGCCGCCGCCCCTGCCAACGCCACGGCGCCGGAGACCATGCGCGCGCCGCCTGAATACCCCTTGAAGCGACGCCGACAGAGCACCAGCTCCTGAAGCCGCCGCACCTGCGCCAACGCATCATGGATGTGGTTTGCTATATCGGTCCCGCTATTCATCGAGACACAATCTAGCAGTCAGCAAAGTTCTTTGCAATACAAAGTTTCCAAAAACCACGCACCCGACGCAAATGCTTTCTGGTGCATCTGGAAATGCCAACCGTGATGTGATGTCACCTGATCCCGCGAGTGGTGGATCGGCGAATGGTGCGGACAAGGTTGTTGGTCGCTTACGTCTTCATGTAGGGAGGCGTCAAACCCGTGATCATGG
>CAZZCT010000363.1:0-3664 GCA_964652365.1 uncultured Lentisphaerales bacterium | reverse complement strand
TAGACCGGATCGACGGTCCCGCGCAGGTCGACAATGTCACTGCGCAGCCGCGTCAACAGCTCGCGGTGCGTCGTGGTGCCCAGATCACGGTGCAAACGTGCCAGGACCCCGGCATTGCCGTGGAAGTCCATCGGCACGCGGTCGGGTTCGGCGTGGCTGATTGCCGTCAAGACGCGTTCGCGGGAATTCATCCTCAAGCGCCTTTCCTGAATGCGCCGGGGCGTCACGAGATCACCAAGGAGCTGCACGAAGTCACGGCGTCATCCTTCACTCGGGATAGGCCAGGACGCAACGTTTGCCGCCGCAGTCGGCCAACTCATGGGAACTACCGGCGAAACTGCCGTTGGGATCCGCGTAGTGGACAGAGTAGAGCACCACCATGCCTTCATCCGTGAAACAGATGGCGGGGTAGATAACCTGGCGGTCTTTCAACCAGACGCCGCTCTCGTCCACCAGCACCGGCTCGCCCCAACTGCGGCCGCCGTCGGCGGAAACGCTGTAGCAGAGCGGCGTCCGGGGGAAGAAGGCGCCGCGGCCATAGGGGTTGTCCGCGAGCGGCTGCACATGATTGTAGAAGACGATCAGCCGACCGTCGGGCAAGGTCTTGAGCGTGAGCGAGGAACAGGCGGCGGTCTGTGTTGTCGGCTCGGGAGTGCTCCAAGAGTCGCCGCCGTCGTCCGACCAGGCCCGGTAGTTGCAGCCGCTGCCGGTGCGGGCCAGCATCAGCAGGCGGCCGCCGTCGACCTCTGCCACGCAGGGCTCGGCCATGCCCCGGGCGTCGGCCAGGTCGGCGGGCGCGCGCGAACGCGACCAGCTTGCGCCGCCATCGTCGCTGAAGAAGCACAGCCCCAGATTGCGGTCGCCCTCGTAGGTGCCGGTCCCCTGCGGCATGTGCGAAACCGGCACCACCAGCCGGCCGTTCTGCATCTGGATCAGGCGCTCGTTCATCACATACCAGACGCCTTCGGGCTCGCCGATCGTGCGGGCCGGCGTCCAGGTGGCGCCATCGTCGGCTGAGAAACTGATCACAGGCAGACCGCCGCCGTGCAGACCTTGGACATGGCGATGGGCCAGAAGCGCCAGCCGGCCGTCCATCAACCGCAGGAAGGTGATGCCGCCATCCGAGATCATGCCCGTCAGCGCCCACACCAGACGCATCCACCCGGCTTCAAGCCAGGTGCGACCGCCGTCACGGCTGCGGTAGAGCATCGGCACCGGGTACTTCGCCGCCAGTTGCTCGAAGTTGGCCGGAGGCCGGCCCCAGGGCGCCGCCATCAGGAGCTCGCCGGAGTCCAGCCGGATCATTCCGGGGCCGATGAAACTGCGTTCGGCCGTGTGGCGAATGAACCGCTCGGGGTCTACGATGAATCTTGCCTTGCACATGACAGTTACGCTCCCTGTTTGTCGCCACCTGAGACCAACCACATCGCCGAATCGTGCGGGCCGTAACCCATGGCGCGACCACGGTTAATCAGATGGTCTAGGTGCTGCCGTACGTTGTCCATCCGATCCATCGACATTTGCTCCTCAGTAACCGGCCGGCGCGCCGACTCGTAGAACGGTGCTCCCGCGCCGTTCAGTTGGTTTAATGGCCCTCTCCCTGTTCTGCGAGAGTTGCCGCGAAGCCTGCCGCAGTTTCGTGCTCTCGACCATGCGCTGGCGGCTCGGCAGGAGCCTCGCCCTCCCGGAGCCCAAGTCAACACAATGGTGAGGTCAGGGTGGGAGGGCGAACGTCCTCGTGAGCCGTGATTGCATGGGCATGCGCACGTCGGAGCGGCAGGTTCGGCGGCAACTCTCGCAGTTTGAGGGCTCTTGCGCCATCTGGACGGCCCGGAGGACCGTCCTACGCGGGACCGCCGTGCGCTATGCGTTGACGACATGGCGCGGCTGCCCCTCCAGAAAGGCCCGCAGGTTGTCGGTTGCGATCGCCAGCAGGCGCGCGCGGGCGGCCTTGGTCGCCCATGCCAGGTGCGGCGTGATCTGGGCATTGCGCGCCGACAGCAAAGGGTTGTCGGCCGGCGGCGGCTCGGACGAAAGCACGTCCAAGCCGGCCCCCGCGAGCCGGCCGTCATTCAGCGCCGCCGCCAGGGCTGCCTCGTCGACCAGGGGGCCGCGCCCGGTGTTGATCAGAAACGCGGTCGGCTTCATCAAGGCCAGACGCCTCGCGTCCACCAGCCCGCGTGTGCCGTCCGTGAGCGGACAGTGCAGACTGACGACGTCGCTGCGGCGAAAGAGCTCGTCCAGTTCGGTGTAGTCGAGCCCGTCGTCGGACGGCAGGCGGCGGGAGCGTGTGTGCACAAGCACCCGCATGCCCAGAGCCCGCGCGATCCGCGCCACGGCCTGCCCGATGCGGCCGAAGCCAACCAGCCCCAGGGTCAGGCCGTCCAGTTCGACCAGAGGGTGCAGCCAGTAGCAGAAGTCGGGTGACCGCGTCCAGTCGCCACGCTGCACGCTCTCGCTGTGCGCGGCCACGTGCTGGGTCAGGTTCAGCAGATGGGCGAAGACCAGTTGTGCAACGGACGCGGTGCTGTAATCCGGTATGTTGGTCACCACGACGCCGCGTTCGCGCGCCGCCGCCAGATCGACCACGTTGGTGCCGGTCGCCAGCACGCCGATGTAGCGCAGACACGGCAGCCGGTCGAGCTCGGCGCGACCGAGCACGACCTTGTTCGTGAAGAGGATTTCGGCCCCTTCGGCGCGCGCGAGCGTCAGGTGCGGCGGCGTCCGGTCATGGACCACGCAGTCGCACAGGGCCTGGATGCCCTCCCAGGAGAGGTCGCCGGGGTTCACCGCATACCCATCAAGTACAACGGCGCGGGGACGTCCGGCGGCGGTGTTCGCGTCTGCCATCTTACCACTCTCCCTTCTTGCCGAAGCGGTCGCGCGCGGCAGCTCCGAAGGCGCGCCCGGCCGCATCGATCTCCGCCCGGACCGTGTCGAACGGCTTGCCGGCGGCGCTCCGTGCGGCGGGAATCAGCGTGCGGCACTCGTTGCTGTCCATGAACCGTGCCGCCTCCAGCAGACGGTCCTGATCCTCGGCCGGTATAACCAGGAAGCCATGCTTGTCGGCGTGGATGAGCTGGCCGGGTCGGACCCGGCGGCCGAAAACCTCGACCTCGCAGTTCCACCGCACCGGGCAGGAGTGGGCATGGCCGACGCAGAATCGGCGGGCCAGCGCCTTGAACCCGGCGTTGGCCATCTCGTCCACGTCGCGGATCGCGCCGTCGGTGATGGTGCCAACGCAGCCCAAAGCCCGGTGGATGTTGCTGTTGACCTCGCCCCAGAAGGCGCCGATCACGCGCGGCTTGTCGAAATCCTGCACGACCACGATTTTCGGGCCGGGCACCGAGGCCACGTAGGCGCGGTAGTCGCTCCAGGCCGTCGGGTTATCGCGCGGGTGGGCCGGGTTGCTCGGTTCGAACTGGACCGTCACCGCATAGCCCACCATGGGTCCCATCTGCGGCATGAAATCGCGCGTCTCTTCGAGGTTGAAGCCGTCGGCAGCCGCGTCGTACCGCGTGATCTGCTCCCAGCCATTGTAGATGGTGGGGGTGTTCCAGCGTTTGAGTTCCAAGAGCTCGGCGTGGGTCAGGGGCATGTGGGTGTCCTTTGTCACGTCCTGATTTCCGTTTGACACTTCTTGCTGGTTGTTTCTAGACATGCT
>CAZZCT010000362.1:0-3670 GCA_964652365.1 uncultured Lentisphaerales bacterium | reverse complement strand
CCTGGTCGCGGAAATGCTCGACGCGGTGGGCTGGCTCGCCCCGCGCCAGACGCCCACGGCATAACGAATAACAGGGAGGCTCAACATGAACTCAAAAGAACGCGTCTGCAACGCCGTTCTGCAACGGCCCTCCGACCGGGTGCCGACCCTTTACGGCGACGTGAGTTGGATCAGCTTTTCCAACACGCGTACGAGCCGCCCGGAGGGCGGGTTCATTGACGAGTGGGGGGTGGTCAACATCCCGCGCGACGGCATGTGCCACGGCGAGCGGATGCATCCGGTGACGACGATCGCCGGGCTGGTGGCGCATCCGTTCCCGGATCCGCTTCGTACGGAGCGCTGGGACGGGGTGCTGGAGCGGATCGCCGCCGCGCGCGACTCCTGGACGATGGTGCTTCTCGGGCCGACGCTGTGGGAGCAGATGCATTTCCTCTGCCCCATGGAGGATGCCATGGCCTGGCTCTACGAATATCCGGAGGAGATGGGCGCCGTGGCCGACCGCCTCGTCGAGTTCCACCTGGCGGAGCTGGGGCGGCTGGCGGGCAGCGGCGTCGACGGCGTCTATTTCCAGGATGACTGGGGGCTGCAGCACGGCCTGATGATATCGCCCGCGCTCTGGCGCGCGTTCTTCCGGCCGCGCTACGCACGCCTCTTCGGGCGCTGCCGCGAACTGGGACTCGCCTCGTTCCTGCATTCCTGCGGCCACATCCTGGAGATCATGCCCGACCTGGCCGATATCGGCCTGGACATCCTCCAGATGCAGCAGCCCGACTGCATGGGGCTGGAGAAGATCCTGGCCGCCTGCCGCGGCCGGCTCACGCTCTCCATCATGCCCGACATCCAGACCTGTCTGCCGCACGCTACGCCGGACGAGGTCCGCCGCGTCTCGACGCAACTGCTGGAGGCGACCGGGGCCGGCTTGGGCGGCATGATCGCCGACAACTACGGCCACTGGCCGGCCGGGATTCCCCCGGCCAACATCGCAGCCTGGCAGGAGACCGTGGCCAACTGGCCTTCGGGAGGAGATGTATCATGATCGATAAGACTTCGGGATTCACCTTGTTGCTCTTTCTCTCCTTGCTGCCGTTGGCGTTGGCGGCGCCGGTGGCCAAGGCGCCGGACCTGGCGGTGGAACTGAGTGCGACGGACGTCGACTTCGCCGCCTGCAAGGCCTGGGTCGACGGCCAGGAGGCCCAGGGCGACTTCAAGGCCGGCATCCTCGCCACGCTTGGGCTCGCCGGAGGTGATCCGTGGTCGGCCATCCACTACAGCAAAGCGGAGGAAGCGAAGGTCATCGAGTATCTCGTGGTGCTGACACGGCAGGTGAAGTTCGGGTCGCTGCTCTTAAAAAAGGATGGCGTCCTCAAGTATCTGAAGCCGGGTGCGGCCTTGCCGGCAGATCCGGCCAAGGCGGAGAGCTGGGTCGAGGTGAAGTTCCCGCCGAACCAGTCGGGCTGGCGGCTGGCCACCGTGGGCGGGGAGTCGCAGGCGTTTCTCTGCACGGTCGAGAACAACCGGCACGACTGGTATCGCTTCACCTGCCTGCGGCTGATGAAGGAGCGGCTGCACAACATCGTCCCCGAAGGCGTCGCCAACGGGGATGCGGAATACACCGAGAAGCATCCGTTCAGTCCGCCGACCTACTTCCGGGCCGCTAACATCATCGCCGGGGCGGGACGCTGGCAGAGCCACGGCCCCGACAAAGACACCGGCCGCGTGCCGCGGCCGCCGGTCTCGGACATCGCGCCGACCTGGTTCGTGGTCTCGTGGGACGAGCCGCGGGAGGTGACCGGCCTGCTGCTGGCGTCGAACTTCAAGACCTTCAAGGCCTATGCCTACCAGGGCGCGCCGGGCATCAACCCGGCGGTGGCTGGCGCGCAGGACTGGACGCGGATCAAGGGGGAACCGCGGGCGGAGGCTGGCGGCGCTTTGCTCACCTTCCCGCCGGTCACCACGCGCGGGCTGCGGTTCGTGGCGGAGGAGACCGAGGGTCGCTGGGGCGCGATCTCCGGGCTGCAGGTCTTCACCGACCTCAAGGACGCGCCGGTGCCGGCCGTCAAAGCGGCGGCAACCGCATCGCTGCTTTCGATCCAATTCACTTTGCCCGAGAAGCGGATCGTCTCGATGGCCATCGACGGCGCCGACGGCCGGCGGTTGCGCAACTTCCCGGCGCGCCTGGAGATGGACGCGGGCGAACAGGCGGTGGGGTGGGACCTGAAGGACGACAACGGCGCCTTCGTGATGCCGGGCAGCTACACCTGGAAGGCGATCACGCATCCGGGGCTCGCGCTCAAGTACGAGATGACGCCGTACCCGAACATCGAGATGGTGACCAAGGAGAACTCGCCATGGCTCAACGGGGTGGGCGGTTCCGGCGGCTGGATGGCGGACCACTCGCCCCCGCGCGCGGTGTGCGCGGTGGGCCCCGACCGGGTCTTCCTGGGCTCACAGTGCGCCGAATACGGTGCTGCGGTGATCGAGTGCGATCTCGAAGGGCGCAAGCATTGGGGCTACGGCAACATCATCGCCTGGATCGGGCCGAGCTTCCTGGCCAGCGACGGCAAGGCTGTCTACGCATCCCCCGTTACGTGGGGGTCAACGGAGGGCGAGGACTACGTCTGGAAGTTCGGCCTGCCGGGCAAGCAGCTGGAGACATGGCAGCAGATCCCGTCGACCCCCACGCGCAGGCGGGGCATCCGGGGCATGGCCGTCCGCGACGGCAAGCTCTATGTCGCCGTGAACGCGGGGGACACCTGGCTCGAGAACGCGTTCGCCGCCCCGGCCGTCGACCAGGACATCTGCGAGCCGAAATACGCGAAGCCATCGTTGAGCACCAGCGCGGGCCCGATGCCGCGCGCCGACTTCCTACGGCTCTTGCGGCTGACGGGCACGCCGCCGGGGCAGAACGTGGGCCTGACCTATCTCGAAACTGCCAAGCAACCTGCGGCCCGCCAGCATATCGTGGTCGCCTTGAAGGAGGAGGCCCCGGTCGGCAGTTTCGTCTTTCCGCTGCCGGAGGTGAAGGACCTGCAGATGATCATCAGTGTCCTGAAGCCCGGTGCCGCCTATCCCCCGAATCCGGGTAAGGAGGATGACTGGACCCGGATCTACAAGGGCACCGGCAAGGGGTGGACCGTGGTGGCAGCGCCGGAGAAGACCCTGACGCGCGCCATCCGCCTGAGCTTCGACATGGGCCTGGACGAGCTGGACGAGACGCTGATGGGGGACGAGGGCGGCGAGTCGAGCAAGGGGGCGTGGAAGGCGCAGCTGGAGGGGATGAAAATCCTGCGGCGCCGCTTCGAGAACCTCTTCCCCACCTGCAAAGTGACGGTCAATTCCGGCACGGTTACGCCGGAGGGCGAATGGGACGCGAACCGCGACAAGCCGCTCACGTCTGAGAATCCCGGCCTCTACATGATGGAGTGGACGGCGCCGCAGCCGATCCGCGGCCTGGCGATCAAGGAGATCGACGGCCGCTTTACCGACATCGACGCCTGGACGGGCGAGGGCGCTCCCGACATGAAGGCCGACAAGGGCTGGGAGAAGCTCGCGACCTACGAGCAGAAGCTGCGCTATTACTACGTTCCGGACCAGAACCACAACAGTGCGGCCCGTTACATGGACGGCTACGTCGACTTCGGCCGCGAGGTCTCGACGCGCGCGCTCCGCT
>CAZZCT010000361.1:0-3684 GCA_964652365.1 uncultured Lentisphaerales bacterium | reverse complement strand
GGCGGCCTTGATCTCGTCGGTGATGTGGGGAATGACCTGCACGGTCTTCCCGAGGTACTTGCCCGCGCGCTCGCGGGCGATGACGTTGCTGTAGATGCGGCCCGTGGTGAAATTGCTGCCCCGGCTGCAAGGCACGCCGGTGAAGCGCTCGTAGTGCCCCAGGTCCAGGTCCGTTTCGGCGCCGTCCTCGGTGACGTACACCTCGCCGTGCTGGTAGGGGGACATGGTGCCGGGGTCCACGTTCAGGTACGGATCCATCTTCTGCAGCCTCACGCGATAGCCGCGCCGCTGCAGGAGCAGCGCCATCGAAGCCGCCGTAAGGCCTTTTCCCAGCGACGAGACAACGCCGCCCGTCACGAAAATATGCTTGGTCATCGTTGCGTCCTCCGCCCCGCCGCGCCCAGCCGCGCGGCACTACAGGTTCAGTTGCAGTTCCAGCCCCCGGTTCTCGAGCCCGCCTTTGCCGCCCATGTGGCTCACGTCGCAGGGGTAGTCGCCCGTGAAACACGCCGTGCAGAAATGCCCCTGCTGCGCAAAGGGCGCCAGCAGCCCCTCCACGCTGAGGTAGCCCAGCGAGTCGGCGCCGATGAAGGCGCGGATCTGCTCCACGCTCATCCTGGCGCCCACCAACTCCGCGTGGGTGGGGAAGTCAATACCGAAGAAGCAGGGGTGCGCCGTCGGCGGGCAGGAGATGCGCACGTGGATCTCCTTCGCCCCCGCCTCGCGCAGACGGGCCGCGCGCATCTGCGCCGTCGTGCCGCGCACGATCGAATCGTCCACGACCACGACCCGCTTCCCCTTCACGACATCCTTGAGCACCGAGAGTTTCATATCCACGCCGCGCGCCCGGTCGGAGGCGTCGGGCATGATGAACGTCCGCCCGACGTAGTGGTTGCGGATGAAGCCGAAATCCAGCGGGATGCCGCTGCCGCGGGAGAACCCCAGGGCGGCGGAGTTGCCGCTGTCAGGGACGGAAATCACCACGTCCGCCTCGACCGGATGCTCCTGGGCCAGGCGCAGCCCGTACTGGTAGCGCACGCCGTGCACGTTGTAGCCGAACACCTCGCTGTCCGGGCGGGCGAAGTAGACCATCTCGAACACGCACTGCGCCAGGCGCCGGTCGGTCTCGGCGAAACGGCTGCTGTGCAGCCCGCCCGCGTCCACCGTAACCAGTTCGCCGGGCTCGACATCGCGCACGTAGGTCGCGCCCATCTGGGTGAGGGCGCACGTCTCGCTGGCGAAGACGTAGCCGTCGCCCAGCCGCCCGATGGAGAGCGGGCGGAAGCCCAGGCGGTCGCGGGCGGCCATCACGCAGTTGCGCGTCATCAGGAGGAACGCGAAGGAACCCTTCAGCTCCGCCAGCGCCCGCGCCACGCGCTGCGGCCGCGCGCGGTACATCGGATCGGCCAGCAGATGCAGCAGAACCTCGCTATCGGTGCCGGTCTGGAAAAGCGCGCCGGCGTTCTGGTACATGCCGCGGAGCTGGGCGGCGTTGACCAGGTTGCCGTTGTGAGCCACCGCCCAGATGCCGTCCACGCACTCCGCCACCAGGGGCTGCACGTTCTGGATGCGCGCGGAGCCGGTGGTCGAGTAGCGCACGTGACCGATGCCCAGGTTCCCCTTGAGCTGGTCCAGCGACGCGGTGTCGAAAAGGCTGTTGACCAGCCCCATGCCCTTGGCGGAACTCACCCGCTCGCCGTCGCTGACCACGATCCCCGCCCCCTCCTGGCCGCGGTGCTGCAGCGAAAAGAGACCCTGATAGATCGCGCCCACAGCCCCAGGCACGCCGTACGCGCCCACGATGCCGCAGGCCTCCTTCGGCCGATCATCCTGTTCGTCGTTCATGCTGGTCCGTTTCCGCGGCCGGCGGCGCCGCTGCTCACTGTTAGCCTGCGTCCGGTCGCCCCGCTGCCGCCTGCTTCTCCCGTTCGGCCAGTTGCCGCACGGCCTCTTCGAAGGGCAGGAAACGCCGGTAATCTTCCAGTCCACTCAGAGAAGTCAGGGTGAGCCGCACGCCGGCTTCGTGGACCGCTGCCACCGGGTTCAGGCCGCCGATCACGACAATGCCGGTGCGTCCCTCGGCCACGGGCACGTCGAGCAGCGGCCGGTTGGGGCGGCCCACCGCCAGAATGCCCGCCAGCCCGGCCTGCTCCAGGTCCTTGCGAATGCGCTGCACATCCTCCAACGCCACCGAGGGCACCTCGCGGAAACTGGCCCCGATGATGCCGCTGCCACCCTGGGCGCATTCGCGCACACGCGTCATGCCGGCCATGATGAACGCTTCGAGCGGATCCAGCGTCGTACCGGCGTAGTCGATCAATTCCACGAACCGCACCGGCTCGCCATTGCGGACCTCGACCAACCCGCCGTACCGCGACGTCACCGGGATGCCCGCGTGCAGCATCACGCCGTTCAGCGTCACGCTGCAGACCGTAGCCACCGCCACGGTCTGCGCGGGAACCACCATGTCGGCCAGCCGCTCGCCTTCCAGAGCAAACGCCACGCGCGTGCCCATGCCATAGCCCGCCGCGAACACCGTCCGCAGCTCCTTGATCGCCAGGGCCAGGATCCGTCGGTCGAGCAACGCCACGTTGGTGATGATCGTACCCTCTCCACGCGCCAGCCGAAACGACATGCGGTAGCCCAACGCATCCACGCGCGCGGCAATGAAGCCGATCTTTTCCACCACATTGGCATGCGCCAGCTCATCGCGCCCCTGCGGCGTCAACTCGCGCCCGCGGCGGCGGCTGATGAAACGCGTCATGCCCTCACGGTCCAACTGCAGCAGGTAGAAGCGGACCGTGCGGGGCCGCAGGTTGTACCCCATCGCCGCCAACCGCTCCAGAATGCGCGACGCCCCAGCCGTCGTATCGAGCTCTTGCAGCGCCTTCAGAATCGCCAGCTTGGTCTTGTCACTTCGCGCGTTCATCGCTATCCGTCATCCACCCGCCGTTTGCCGTCCCAACACCATGCCGTTGAAGATTGCCGTATGGCCGTTAGGCCAGATTCGAGCAGATCTGGCCTGATTTTACAAGCAACACCGATACAGATACGGCATGAAACGGCACTATTGCCGAATACGTTAAACAAAAAAACAGCTCGAAAAGCCAAAAATGCCTTGATTCATGCCGTTTCCCTCCTATGGTTTACGGCACGCACTTACCATATCTCTAGTGACGGTCAGGTGCAAGGTGGAAAGGGCGGCAAAAGACGCAGGGCGTCGAGGCTGCCGGAAACAGCAAGGGCAAACGGGTCTCCCGCACACACTGGGAGGCCGGCACACAGGAGACAGAGACGATGAGCTATACAAAAGAAGTCCTCGAACGCGTCACGAAGCGGGATCCGAACCAGCCCGAGTTCCTGCAGGCGGTCAAGGAGGTGCTGGAATCCCTGGATCCGGTGATGGAGCGCAATCCGCGCTACGTCGAGGCGCGCATCCTGGACCGCGTCACGGAGCCGGAGCGGGTCATGATGTTCCGCGTGCCGTGGCAGGATGACAAGGGCCGCGTGCAGGTGAACCGCGGCTTCCGGATCCAGTTCAGCAGCGCCATCGGGCCTTACAAGGGCGGCCTGCGGTTCCATCCGAGCGTGAACCTGAGCATCCTGAAGTTCCTCGCGTTCGAGCAGGTTTTCAAGAATTCGCTGACCACGCTGCCCATGGGCGGCGGCAAGGGCGGTTCGGAC
>CAZZCT010000360.1:0-3700 GCA_964652365.1 uncultured Lentisphaerales bacterium | reverse complement strand
ACACCCATCTCTTCGGCCTCCAGACCGTCGGCCTGCGCTTCTTCACCGTCTACGGCCCCTGGGGCCGGCCCGACATGGCGGTCTGGAGCTTCACCGAGGCGATGCTCGCCGGCCGCCCGATCCAAGTCTTCAACCACGGCAAGATGCAACGGGACTTCACCTATATCGACGACGTCTGCGGCGGCGTGGTGGCCTGTCTGGAGGCCACGGGACTGGCGCCATACGAGATCCTCAACCTCGGCAACAACCGTCCCGAGGAGCTGATGGACCTCATCCGGGGGCTGGCCAGCGCCCTGGGCGTTGAACCGCATCTGGAACTGCGCCCCATGCAGCCGGGCGACGTCCTGGCAACCTACGCGGACATCACCCGCATCCACGCGCGGATCGGCTTCAAACCCACCACGCCGATTGCCGAAGGTCTGCCGCGTTTCGTGGCGTGGTACCGCGCCTATCGCAGCGGGGCATTCGCCGGAGGGCCGCAACCATGAGAATCAGCGTTCCCGGACGCATCTGTCTCTTCGGCGAACACAGCGACTGGGCCGGCGGTTACCGCCGCACCAACGCCGCCATCGAGCCGGGCCTGGCGATCATCACCGGCACCAACCAGGGCATCCACGCCGAAGTCCGCACCCACCCCAGCCTGCTGGTCGTGCACGCGACGCTTGAGGACGGCACGCGCCGGCCGCCGTTCGAAGTGCCGATGGAGTCCGCCGCCCTGCTCGAGGTGGCCCGCACCGGCGGTTTCTACAGCTATGCCGCCGGCGTCGCCTACCAGGTGCTGGTCCACCACCGGGTGCGCGGCCTCGAAATCGACAACGACCTCACCGACCTGCCCGTGCGCAAGGGCCTCAGCTCGAGCGCCGCCGTCTGCGTGCTGGTGGCCCGCGCCTTCAACCGGCTCTATGACCTCAAGCTGACGGTGCGGGGCGAGATGGAACTGGCCTACCTCGGCGAGATCACCACCCCCTCGCGCTGCGGCCGGCTGGACCAGGGCTGCGCCTACGGCCAGCGCCCGGTGCTGATGCACTTCGACGGCGACCGCATCGAGGTCGACGAACTGAGCGTCCCGCGCGACATCCACATGGTCGTGGTCGACCTCAAGGCGTCCAAGGACACGCGCGAGATCCTGAACCAGCTCAACCACTGCTACCCCTTCGCCGAGAACGAGGTCCAGCGCCGCGTGCAGCTCTACCTCGGTCCGATCAACCGCGACCTCGTCACGCGCGCCGCCGCAGCCCTCGGGCACGGCGACGCCGCCGCCCTCGGCGCCCTGATGACCGAGGCCCAGGCGCTCTTCGACGCGCACGTGCAGCCGGCCTGCCCAACGCAACTGGCCTCGCCCGTCCTGCACCGCGTGCTCGCCTACCCGCCGATCCAGCCGCTCATCTACGGCGGCAAGGGCGTCGGCTCGCAAGGCGACGGCACGGCCCAGTTCATCGCGCGCGACGCCGCCGCCCAGGCCGAGATCATCCGCCTGCTGCAGGGCAACCTCGGTCTGCCCTGCCTGGATCTGGTGCTGCGCTCCAGCCGGCGCGTGCGCAAGGCCGTGATCCCGGCGGCGGGCTTCGGCACGCGCCTGTTCCCGGCCACCAAGGCCGTCAAGAAGGAGCTCTTCCCGATCATCGACCACGACGGGCGCGCCTGCCCCGCCATCCTGACGATCATCGAGGAGGCCCTGGCGGCCGGCGTCGAGGAGGTGGCCATCCTGGTGCAGACGCGCGACCGCGCGGTCTTCGAGGAGGTCTTCTGCACGCCGCCGCCGATCGAGAATTTCAACAAGCTCTCGGCCAGGGACCAGCGCTACTGCGAGCACCTGCTGGCGATCGGCCGCCGCCTGACCTTCCTCTCGCAGGACACGCAGGAGGGCTTCGGCCACGCCGTCTATTGCGCACGCGCGTGGGTGGGCGACGAGCCGTTCCTGCTCCTGCTGGGCGATCACCTCTATACGTCGACGACCGCGCGCTGCTGCGCCCGCCAGTTGGTCGACACCTTCGAGCACGCCAACCGCAGCGTCGTGGGGTTGATGGCCACGCCCGGCGCCGAGGTGCACCACTATGGCTGCGTGGGCGGGCGCTGGCAGCAAGCCGGCGAGACCCTCGAAATCCTGGAGTTTGCCGAGAAGCCAACCCCCGAGTATGCGGCCGAACACCTCGCAGTCGAGGACCTCCCCGACGGCCAGTACCTGACGGTCTTCGGCATCTACGTGATCAAGCCCGAGATCTTCGGCTATCTGGAGGAGAACATCCGCCGCAACGTGCGCGAGCGCGGCGAGTTCCAACTCACCTCCTGTCTCGAACGCCTGCGCCGCGAGGACGGGTTCGTCGGCCGCGTGATCGCGGGCCGCCGCTACGACATCGGCAACCCGGCCGCCTATCTTCAAACGCTGGTCGACTACAGCCGCACCCCGCCGCTGGGACCGCCAGACGCCGGAAACCACGCTGACGACGCCACCCACACGACACACGAGGCCTCATGAGCAGTTACCGTCTCAGTAATCTGAAAAGCCTGGAAGCCGAAAGCATCCAGATCATCCGCGAAGTCGCAGCCGAATTCGAGCGCCCGGTCATGCTCTACTCGATCGGCAAGGACTCGTCGGTCATGGTGCACCTGGCCCGCAAGGCCTTCCACCCGGCCCGCATCCCCTTCGCGCTGCTGCACGTCGACACCGGCGTCAAGTTCCCCGAGATGATCGACTTCCGCGACCGCTTCTGCCGCGAGATCGGCGCCAACCTGATCGTGCACCAGAACAAGGAGGCCATCGCCGCCGGCGCCAACCCCTGGGACTGGGGCACCGTCAAGTGCTGCGCGGCGCTCAAGACCCAGGCCCTGCTGGGCGCCCTGCGCCACGGCAACTACGACGCCGCCTTCGGCGGGGCCCGCCGCGATGAGGAGAAGTCGCGCGCCAAGGAGCGCATCTTCTCCTTCCGCGATGCCCACGGCCAGTGGGATCCCAAGAACCAGCGCCCCGAGCTCTGGAGCATCTACAACGCGCGCGTCAACCCCGGCGAGTCGATCCGCGTCTTCCCGCTCTCGAACTGGACCGAACTCGATGTCTGGCACTACATCCACCTCGAGAACATCCCCGTGGTGCCCATGTACTTCGCCTCCGTCCGCGACGTCATCGCCCGCGGCCCGCTGCTGATCCCGGTCATGGACCGTAGCCGCGTGCCGGCCAACCAGCCGATCGAGCGCGTCGAGTGCCGCTTCCGCACCCTCGGCTGCTGGCCCTGCACCGGCGCCATCCGCTCGTCAGCCCGGACCGTGCCCGAAATCATCCAGGAGATGATGGTCGTGCGCCACTCCGAGCGGATCACGCGCGTGATCGACCACGATCAGGATAGCTCCATGGAGCAGAAAAAGCGCGAAGGCTACTTCTGACCGCCCGGCGGCTCACAGCCGCCGCCCCGCCCCCACCATCTGTCAACTCCAGCCCCCGCCCCGAAAGAACCCCCTGCCATGGACCCTCAAGCACTCGCCGATGTCGAACAGTTGTTGAAGGAAAACCAGGATGCCGACCTGCTGCGGTTCACCACCGCCGGCAGTGTCGACGACGGCAAGTCGACCCTCATCGGCCGGCTGCTGCACGACTGTAAGAGCATCTACGACGACCAACTGGCCGCCGTCACCGCCGACTCTAAACGCCTCAACCGCGAGGAGGTCGATCTCGCGCTGCTCACCGACGGCCTTAAGTCCGAGCGCG
>CAZZCT010000359.1:0-3704 GCA_964652365.1 uncultured Lentisphaerales bacterium | reverse complement strand
CCACTCGCCAGTTGATCGTGTACCGGGCCGTGGCGCCCACGTTCACGTAATAGTCTGCCCAGTCGCCAGTCTGCAAACCTCCCACGAAGTACCCCTGCTCAATGACGACGCCGCTCATCGTAGAGTAGCGCTCCGCCTCGATCTTTCCAGGAATCGGAATCGCCTGTTGTGCCAACGCCGACCCGCCCAGCACAAGTGCCAGAAACAGAGCGGCGAAACGACAGCTTCCGATACGATTCTGAATCAGTGTCTTCGCTATCATCGCTGACCTCCTGACTTCGACAACACGCCCCTCACCGCTCGCATCCGTCACGGGCACCCGCCTGCATGGACCGAACGCCACGGCAATGCTCCCTCATCGAATGGTGGCACAGTATCACGGTTGGCAAATTAACTCAACAGAAAAAAACCGAAAGTCGGTCATTTGACATAAAAATACATTTTGGCTTTTTTGGTATTCCGTGCTATTTTGACGTCACTCATACGGAGGTCAGCATGCAGACACCCCCTCCAGCGGTCCATTCTTCCCGACCCGGCATCCTGCGCGCCGCCCTTCGGAGCGGCCGCTTCCCGGTTGGCAGTCGGCTGCCATCGGAACGAAAGCTGGCGGAGAGTTTCCTGGTTTCGCGGGCCACCCTGAACCTGGAACTCGCGGAGTTGGAGCTCGAGGGGTGGGTCCGGCGAATCTCGGCCCGCATCCGCATTGTCCACGAGTCGCTGGCCGTTGATTCGCCGCCTCCCAACCCGCTGGACGTCGTCGGCATCGCGGTCCTGACCGACGTGTTACCGGAGCCTAGTCATCATGTGTTCGTCGGCGAGCAACTCGCGCTGACCACAGTCGGGCATCTGGTGCGCGCCGCCGAGGCGTTCAGCGTGGTGCAGATCAAGCCTGCGACGGATTGGTCGACGCTGCCCAAGCAGACGCCCCGTGCCTGGTTGCTACTCGACCATGTGCTGTGCCGGATGCAGCCAACGGTACGTCGCGACTTTTTCGCGCGCTGCGTCGCTCGGCGAATCCCAGTGGTCGCTTTCGGCGATTGCCTGGCCCACGAGGAGGTTGCCAACTGCCCGGTTGACCTCGTGTTTAGCGATCAGGCCGACGGCACTGGCCTGCTCGTGGCGCACCTGCGCGCCGAGGGTGCGCGGCGCATCCTGCTACTGGAGATCGACGCCCTAGAGAGCATCGTTCAACATTGGGAGACCGAGCGCCGCCGGGGGTATCGCGAGGCCTGTGCCCGACTCGGACTTGAAGCCCTGCCTCCGCTGGCTACGAGCTACGGCGGGTTTGGCGAGGATCCCGCGCGCGCCTTCCGCGGCCGGGTCCGCCTCTTCGCGGGATATTTGATGGAGGCCCGACGCAACCTCGGCGACTTCGATGCCATCTGCTGCACAAGCGATGGTGAGGTTCCGACGGTCGCGGCGGCGTGCCGTCTCGTCGGCCTCGACGATGCGATCCTCGGACGTCTGACCGGTTTCGACCACTACTGGAGTCCGCATCTTGTTGAACTCCAGTGGGAGACGACGCCCCCGCTCGCGACCGTCAACCGAAGGCCCAATGCGATTGCCGAAGCCTTGATCGATGCGTTGCACCGCCGGATGAACGACCCTTCGCTACCCCCGCAACGCATCACGGTGCCGGGTCGGCTGGTGACGCAACGTGAACTGACCGCAACGTCGGCCTAGGCGCTGTGGCTCGGCGGTGAGCAGCTGCTTGACCGCGTCGATAATCGCCTCGGCCCAGATCTTGTAGCCGGCAGGTTTCAGGTGCAGCTTGTTGCCGGAGATGTCGGGACTCAGGGTCTGGTCAGCGGACAGGAACTTGGCGCCGATACCGGCGAGCAGCACGAGCGCAATGGCGCGGGGGGTCACGGCGTCCTCCCCTTGGGCTCGTCGCCGATATCCGTATCCAGAATCACCTGCACACGCATTTTGTTTCCTATCGTGCCAAGGCAAGGTCGGGCGTTGCTGGGGGATGCCGGATCGATCCGGCTCCGTTGGTTGCATACTTTGCGTGAAGTTCATCGTGCGGCCGGTGTGAACCTCGGCTTCACTCCGTCAGTTCGAGGCAGGCGATGCGATGGAATCCGGCATCGTCTTGAGATTTCCGCGTCAGGGCCAGTTCGACCGGCCGACCGGTGGACTCGTCGCGAATGCGGATGGCAAGGTCGTACAGACCGGGCCGTAGTAGTGATGGTACCAGCCCTTGTGCGGGTTGGCGCTGGGTTTGGCCAGGTCCCACAGGGGGCGCAGGTCATGGGTGGTCATCTGGGGGAGCATGAATGGCATTTCCGCGAGCGCACGAGTTCTCGAACAAGGCATCGAATGCTCCCACCGCTGCGTCTACCGGATTGTCACAACAACGCCAGCAACGGGCAGGATTGCGGGGCGGTGAGCATGATGCTGGTTTGGATTTTCATACTCGTCCTCTTGGTTTGGGGTGATTCAGAAGAAGTCCCTAGATGCGTCAGGGGGCATGGAAGAACGCCTCGGCCGGAATGGCCTGATCCTTGACGCCCGGTCCCGCCCACCGGAGTTTCAGGGACGCCGTGTTGCCTCCCTGAAAGTAGCCGATGCGGATGGGGTGCAGGCCGGCTGCGAGGGCCATCATGCCGCTGATATCCTGTAGCCCATGGTTGCCATCTTTCTCCACCACCTCGGTCTCGCCAATCCACAGCCGGCTGCCATCGTCGCTGGTGAGGGTCAGCGACCAAACGCCCCCGGCGGGAATGCGGAGGAAGCCAGTGAACTCCGGCGCGTGGAAAACTGGGAGGAAAACTGGGTGGCAGTGAAACAGTACTACAGCTACGGAGTCAACGCCGACGGCACCCGCTGGCCCCTCTCATGCTCCGATCCCGCCGCCACCCATGCGACCTTCGATCCGCTCGCATCGGCCCACCCCTGGTCGAAGAGCACCACCGACTTCCTTGGTCGCACCGTGACCGACGAGCGTCCGGCCTTCGGCGGTGGCACCCTCGTCACCTCCAACTCCTACAACACGCTTGTTGCAACCGCTCGATACCACAATCCTGTCAATCCTGTTAATCCTGTCGAAACCCTTTCCCAGACCCACCACGTCTATGACGATCTGGGCGCTCTTGTGCAGACCGCCCAGGACATAACAGGTCGGTGCATGCCGGCCAGTGCGGCCATCCGACTTGCGCGTTAACTCCGTTGTGGCCCGATGTCAGCCGCCCCCTCAAGCGCGTGATCTGGCACCTGCGTGGAACCGCAGCCGGATGCTACGCCCCCGGCTCCAGATTGCCCTGGCACGGCGCGATGTGCCAGATCTCGTCGGCATACTCGCGGATGGTACGGTCTGACGAGAACCGGCCCGCGCGCGCGACGTTCAGCAGCGCCACGCGATCCCACTGCCGGGCTTTGCGGTACAGGGCATCGGCCCGGTCCTGAGCCTCCAGGTAGCTGCGCAAGTCAGCCAGCAGCATATAGTGGTCGTTGGCGTCGAGCAGGGTCCGCAGGATCGGATCGAACATCCCGGGGTTGAGCAGCGAAAAGACGTTCTGTCCGATCCGGTCGAGCGCCGTGCGGATCTCCGGATCCGACTCGTAGACCTGGCGCGACCGGTAGGCGGGGCGCCGTTGCGCAACCTCTGCGGCAGTCATGCCGAAGATGAACATGTTCTCCTCGCCGACTTCGTCGCGGATCTCGATGTTGGCGCCGTCGAGCGTGCCGATTGTCAGGGCGCC
>CAZZCT010000358.1:0-3757 GCA_964652365.1 uncultured Lentisphaerales bacterium | reverse complement strand
AGCGCCCGGTGGCCAGGCTGACGCGCGAGGGTACGCACAGCGGCGTGGTGCAGTAGGCTTTTTCGAAACGCACCCCCTCGCCGGCCAACCGGTCGAGGTTGGGCGTCCGCACCACCGGATGCCCGGCGCAGCCCATGGCATCCGCCCGGTGCTGGTCGGAGAAGAGGAAAAGGATATTGGGGCGTTCAAGCTTCATGTTGCCATCCACGGAAGAAAGATTTCGGGTCATGGGTTGGTTCCTTTTGGTTCAGCGACATGGCGGCGATGACAGATTCGTTCCGGTCGGCACTCGGTTTTACACCGCAGAAAAAGGCGGTCGGCACATTGTCTGCCATGTAGAGAAACGGTCGTTCGAGCCGATGGACCTCCTCGCGTCGGCCGTCCGCATGGAGGAGGGCCTTCTCCTGGAAGATCGGATGCTCCGTCACCGCCCAGTGCAGTCCGTCCTCCGACTCGAAGCGCACGATCGCCCTGTGCGACGTCGAATAGTAGGTCCCCTGGTCCTTGAGCAGGGCGTGGTAGCGGCCGTTCTGACACCAGACGAAGGGGTCTTCGCCGGGAAAGGCGGCATCCGCGCTGGCGAAGATCGGTTCGGGGTGTTTCACAAAAGGCCCCTCGGGCCGATCAGCGAAGGCGACGCCATGCAGTACTGGACCGAACTTCGGTGCGGGCAGCCGGTCGCCGACGGCCTTGTACATAAGGATGTAGCGGCCGTCCGGGGTTTGCGCGCAGGAGGGATTGGTGGTGACCTTGGCGTCCCAGGCGCCGGGCGAAACATCGAGCAGCGGCCGGTCGAAACGCTTCCATGGTCCTTCCGGCCGGTCCGCCACCGCTACGCCCACGCGCTGATGGTTGCGGTGGTCCCACCAGCCACCGTCGCTCCGGTTGCCGTTGTAGTAGAGGTAATAGCGGCCGCCAAGGCGTTGGACGCTCGGGTTGTGGGTCACATCGCTGTCCCAATATTCAGGGCGCTTCGGCAACACGACTTCGGCGAAACGGTATGGCCCAAAGGGCGTCTCTGCGGTCGCGCGGCAGACCTCCGAATGGGTCACCCATGCTTCGAATCCCTCGCTGATCGGCCAGCGCGAGAAGAACAGATGGTGCTTGCCCTCCGCATCCGTGACCAGGGAAGGATCCCAGACGCAATATCCGTCCATGCTGAAAATGGCGCGTGTGATTCCCGGTTTCATCGTTTCTCCTTGGCTCCTGTGAGCCCACTCCAGAAACCCCCGTTTTCTGGAGAAAGCTCCCTTTGTCGCGAGCTTTGTCGCGAGCTTTGTCGAAAATCGTACTCAACGGTTCATTCGAATCTGGTGCGCGACAAGGTTTTGACTTGCTAGAGGGAACTCACCTGTATCGTGCCCGTTCACCACATGGATGCTTTTTCCGAAGGCGCGTGCATTCATGCGCATGTTGTGCTCCTTGGCGATTGGTTTCCATTCCCAATCCCACCTGCCCAGTTGCCGCGTCCGGTCTGCCGGAGGCGTTCGCGGTATCTGTCCGGATTGTCCTCCGGGGGCTCGCCCAGGACGGTGGCCAGCGGGTCTTCGTGCGTGTGCCCGGCCAGCATCTCGCTATTCCACGAGTTCAGGAGGCCGGCAGCCCGCTGGACCAGGTCGGGGCGTGTGTCAGCCAAGTCCTGCTGCTCGTGGGAATCGGCTCCGATGTCGAAGAGCTGGTTTTCCGGGATGGCGTAGTAGCCGCTCCGGTAGGTGCGGAGGTAGATGTAGTCCCGCCCGGAGTCCCGAAAACGGACCGAGCGCTGGCAGGTCTGCGCCATTTGAGAGAGCACGAGATGGTCGCGGCCGGCGTCCGCCCCGCCGGGCTTGAGGCACTCGGCGAATCCCCTGGCATCCCAGGACGGATGGCTGCCGATGCCGAGGCACTGGTTGACGGTGGCGGCCAGATCGAGGTGGTAATGAAGCGCCGAGCGGCGCGCGCCGGCATCGGTGACACCCGGCCAGCGGATGATGAGCGGGACCCGGGTGGTGAGCTGATCGGCGAAGCAATGTCCACCGTAGGAGTTCAGCTCGCCAAGATTCTCGCCGTGGTCGGCGCTGACGATGACGGCGGTCTCGTCGAGCGCGCCCAGCGCCTCGAGCTCGCCGAGAAGCTGTCCGACATGCTGATCGGTGTAGCGGATGCCGACGTCGTACCCATCCACCATATGCTTGACATCGGCGAGGGTCTCCAGGGAGGCCGGATTGCGCGGATGCTCGGCGGCGGCGCGGAGGAAGAGGGCGTCCCGGGCCGAGCGGATTCCCGGCTCTTGGCGGTGGCGGTCCAGGACCTCCTGCGTCAGCCAGTCGTGAGGCAGCGGACTCTCGGCGAAGGGATTGCCCATCTCCGCCGGCGCCCGGTAAGGCGTGTGCACATCCCAGTAGTTGACGTGCAGAAACCAATTGTCGTTCCTGGCGTTGCGCCGGAGCCACTCACTCGCGGCGGGGGTGATCTGGTTCGCGAGGTCGTGACCGAAGTGGCCGGTGTCATGCGTTTCGGCGAAACCGGCGTACCAGTGCCAGGCCGAGTGCCGCTCGCCAAACGAGCTGAAGGTGGCGGTGTGCAGACCGGCGTCGCGCAGGTGGCGCATCCAGTTGGTACGGCCCCACTGGGAGCGGAACTTCCGGCCAGTGCCCTCCGGGAACGGCTCGGCCCGCGTGCCCGTATGCGAGACACAGCCGTGGTGGATGCCGAACCGCCCCGAAAAGAGGCTGGTGCGGCTCGGCATGCAGGGCAGATCGGAGGCGTGGACGTTGTCAAAGACCACGCCCTCCCGCGCCAGGCGATCGATGTTCGGACTGGTGTCGCGGCCGTAGCCGTAGCAGCCCAGGTGATCGGGGCGCAGTGAATCGATGTCAAGGTACAGAATGCGCATTACTTCTCCCCTTCCGGTTTACGCAGGTCTTCCGCCGGGGTCCGGGCGACGACGGCCGGCCACGGCTCGCCTTCCGGCACCGCGCCAATACGCGCCGGCTCGTCGCGCAGCACATCGATGCTGAAGATGCGGGCCGCATCGGCGCCCCAGGTCGCTTCGGGGACGATGCGCAGCGCCTGGGCGGTAAGCCCCAGCGGCAACCGCACCAGGCGCTGATGATTGTCCGTCTCGTGCGCGACCACCTGCCAGGCTCCGGCGGCGTCCTGGGCTTCCACCCGGTATTGGCGGATGAGCTGGGGCGGGAGCGTAGCGAGGTCGGCCCGGCGTGGATAGGAGCAGGGCATTCTCTTGACCCGGCTCAGGTCGCTGTCGAAGACGAGGCGCAGGCCGCCGAGGTCCTCCGGTTGTGCCCAGGAGAAGGTGATGCCCTCTCCCAATGCTCCCTGCCAGGCGTGGGCAACCTTCCCCTGCGCCCGGTCGTGCCCGTCGCGCAGGGCGTCGTGGTCCGCGCCGCCCCCGCCCAACGCGGCGATGTGGGTCAGCTCGCTCACCGGCCGCGTCAGGCCGGGCAGCAGGATGTCGTCGTCCATGAGCTGCTGCTGGAGCGCGCCGATGTGCGCGGGGAAGAGTGCCGCCGGATCGTAGCCGCCGTGGACGCACATCGCGGCCGCCGTGCCGACCGCCTGGCCCATCAGGCTGGTGGTTGCCATGACGCGCGTGCTGGCCATGGCCGAGTGCGTGGCCGAGATGTTGCGCCCGGCACAGAGCAGGTTGGGCACGCTCCTGGAATACAGCGAGCGGAACGGGATCCCGTAGGGGCAGGCCGAGCGGTGAAAGATGGTGGGCTTGCCCGGATACAACAGGCCGGCCGGGTGGTGGTCG
>CAZZCT010000357.1:0-3769 GCA_964652365.1 uncultured Lentisphaerales bacterium | reverse complement strand
GCTCTTGTCCGCGAGCTTGTGAGTCTCGCCGAGGGGGTACGATGACCAATGATCTTCTTCGCGCCGGGGCCGTTCTGGCGGCGGTGGCTATCCTCGCTGCGCCGTACCGCCAGCAAGCCGCCGCGTTCGTCGCTCAAGCCTGGACCGCAGCCACCCCGTACCGAGGGGCCGCGGCCCGCGTCGCCGCCGCCGGCCTACTGCTTGCCGCTGCCTGGGGCCGCCTGCCGTCGCTGCCCGCCCTGCCGCAGTCGTCGCCGGTCGTCATCGCCACGCCGACCGCCGAGGTGATGAAGGCCGTGGCTGGCGTTGAGGCCGCGATGGCGAACGTCGGGCCTGCGAGCAAAAGCGTTTGGCGTGAGGCGTGGCGGAAAGCCGCCATCGTGGTCGAGGCCGACCGCGTCAGTGGTGAGACGCAAGCATTCCCGAAGACTGCCGCCCTGCGGTCGTACGTCACGCTGGTACTCGACATTGCGTGGCGTCGCATCGGCGGACACAAGCCGGGGTCAGTGGCCGACCTGCGGGGCGCCACCGAAGCCGCATACGCCGCGGTCGTCGGTGACACCGACGTGCCGGTCACGCCCGAGGTCCGCGAGAAGTTCGCCGCCCTCGCGGACGGCATGGTCTGGGCTGCGAGGTGACCATGTCCGCGTTCGTCCCGCTCTTCGGCTACACGCCCGACCCCGCAGGGGCCGAGGCGTTCGTGTCCTCGCTGCCGCGTCCTACGCTCGCCGAGGCCGGCCCTGGGCTTCAGGCGGCGAATCACCCGGTCCACCTGTCGCGTGCCCTCCTGCGGTGCATGCCGAGCTGGAAGCGTGGATCGCAGCCCATTGGGTCGTGCGTCGGGTGGGGCACCGCGATGGCCGTGGACATCCTCGCCGCGTGCGACATCGTGCTACGCAACGAGGCCGAGGCGTGGGGCGGCCGATGCGTCGAGGGCGTCGTCTACGGGCTGAGCCGCGTTGAGGCCCGCGGGCTGAAACGGAACGGTGGCGGCGACGGGTCCACCGGCTTCCATGCCGCGAAGGCGATCCGCGACTGGGGCACGCTGCACTACGGGCAGAACTACAACGGCACCGTCTACAAGTCTCCGCTGTCGGGCACGCAAGAGTCGGCCCTCGGCCGCGACGGCCTGCCGGCGGAACTCGAGCCGTTCGCGGCCGAGCACAAGGTGGCCGAGGTCACGCTGGTGAAGTCGTTCGCCGACTGTGCGAAGGTGATCAGCAACGGCTACCCGTTCTACCTGTGCTCGATGCGTGGCTTCTCGATGACGTTCAAGCGAGATGCCAAGTATGGCGGGGGCTGGCTCACGCCCATGGGGACGTGGGCACACTGCATGATGGGCTGCGACGTGAGGTTTGACCGCCCTGCCATCCGCGTGCCCAACTCATGGGGCGACTGCTACTCAGGCCCAGTTGACGAGGACGCCCCGCCGGCGCTCCAGCGGTCGTCAGGCTGGGTCGATGCAGACGTGATCGACGACATGTGCAGCGGTGGCGATTCCTACGCCGTGGCCGGTTTCGCCGGGTTCCAGCCGCAACGTTTGCCGTCCGACTGGCTGGAGAACGTGCTATGAGGTTCCTCGTCGCCCTGCTCGTTGTGTTCGCCGGGTGCGTGGCAACGCTTCCTGACGATCCGACGTTGTCCGCTGACATCGCAGCCGAGACGGCCCGCGCCGTGATCGCAGCCCGGCGTGAGTTCGCGCCCGCACCGCAGCCGGCCCCGGCAGGGAAATGCACCAACTGCCTCGGCACCGGGAAGATCGGCGACGGTCGCATCGTGTTTGACTGCCCTGCTTGCAAGGGCACGGGCAAGGCGTGCAAGGACGGGAGGTGCCGATGACCCGCGACGACCTGACTGCCTACGTCTACGGCCGGCTGCCCCTGCGGCTGCGTATTGCGGGCCGTGATACCGTCGCCCGCGTCGTTGACGACGCCGTGCGCCGCTGGCCCGCTCCGGTCCTGCGGCAGTGCGACGCTGGCGAAGCCGAGGTCGTCGGCTCGTTCCTCGCCAAGTCGCTCAAGAGGCGGCGGCAGCAGTACGGCATGGGCATCATCCTGACGCTCGTCCTGTCGGCGTTGATCAGCGAGATCGTGAAGATCCTCATCCGCTGGTGGCTCGACAGCCGCGAGAACCGGGCAGCGATGCAAGCGATGCAGGAGACACCATGACGGACGCCACGAAGGAAACGGTTTTCCAGCTGCTCCGAGAGTACGGATTTGCCACGCTGGTCGCGTGTTTTCTCGGCTACGTCGGCCGACAGGACGTGATCCTGCCGATGGTTGAGTCGCACCGGGAGTTCCTGAAGGACATCGCCGAGACGCAACGCGAGATCAGTCAGGCCGTTGGCGAGCAGACCAGGTTGCTCTACGCACTACAGCCGCGGCTGGTGAACGACGGCAAGCCCGACCCGACGAGGAACTGACGCATGGGGATGAGCGGACGGCTACTGCGACCACGGGCCACGGGGTACATCCCGGCGGGCATGGCTGTTGGTTGGCGGATCAACAGCGTCGCTGTGTCTGGCGGCAAGATCACCCAGTGGAACGACATCACAGGCGGCGGCAATCACCTGACAAACTCCACCAGTGCTGAGCAGTGGACGTACGACGCTGCTGCAGGGCGGCCTCCGTCAGGTGCCAAGGGTTACGCAATTACGTCACCCATCACGATTGATTGGCGCAATGCAACAATCGCCATATTCCACCCTCGCATCGCCGCAGCAACCGCCCCCGGTCAGACTATTGAGGTCATGTTTCAAACGACAAGCAACGGACTGTACAAGCAAGGGGCATACTGGGACGTAGGAGCCTTTGGGAATCTGTTTTACGACACGACTATGTCGAGTTCGGTCATCGTGTATTCGTCTTCCGCAATCACGACATATTGTGACACGGCGACGTACACCAGTGCGGCAGGCTCCGCAACGCCGCAAAGCATCACGCGGGCCTTCTCTACGGGTACGTCAACATTCCCTTGGAAACGAGAAGTTGCCGCGTTGTATGTGTGGAACCGCCAGCTGTCGGCCGCAGAAGTGGCAGCTCTGAAGGCAGCGATGCGACAGGTCGACAACAAGCCAATCACGCTGACCACATTGGGCGACTCAATAACGGCGGGCATGCTCCAAACCAACGCGGACGCATGGCCTTCGCAGGTCGCCGACGCAGCCGGCTACCGCCTACTCAACCTAGGGCAAGGCGGCGAGTTCGCATCGCAAGCCGTGGTCAGGTCAAATCGAAACGGAATGAAAACAGCCTCGAGACGCACGATTCTGGTTGTCGCTCTTGGAACTAACGACCTCTTGAATGCCGGTGCCGTGGCCACCCTGCAAACAAACATCACAACCATCTGCAACGAATGGCGAACGGCCTACACCAACAGTGCCAATCTGAGGATTCTTGTGGCGTCAGTCTTGCCTGCCACGTCTGGGTTCAATGGCGGCCAGACTAGCGGCGGGTTTGAAACGGATCGGCTGGCATATCGGACATGGCTGCTGGCTAACTACTCGGGGTTTGCTGATGGCGTTCTTGATATTGGCGACCCGGCCACCGCTTTAGGCAATGTCGCGAATGTTGGAACGTACATGTCCGACGGCATCCACCCGAACGCTGCGGGCTATGCCTTGTATGGGGCTGCCGCGAAGGCCGCTGTCTCGGCACTCAACTACACGTAGGCTGTCGCCCTGCTGCCGCAAACCCCCGAACCGTGACTGCATCGGGGTAGGCTGAAGCGAAAGGCCACGCATCGGGCCATACCCGTGCCTCACAAGGAA
>CAZZCT010000356.1:1267-3774 GCA_964652365.1 uncultured Lentisphaerales bacterium | reverse complement strand
CCTCGAGCGCGGCGAAAGCCACTACAACGCCCAGTTGCCGGGAGACGTGGCGCGGCTGGAAACCGCCCGCCTGGCGAGGCTCCGCGAAGGGGCGCTGGTGGTCCCGCTCGAGGACGAGGGCCTGCCCGTGTGCATCGTGCGCAAGAGCGACGGCGGTTACAACTATGCGACGACGGATCTGGCCACGGTACTGAACCGCGTGGCCGAGTTTGCGCCGGACCGCATCGTCTATGTGACCGACGAGCGCCAGCAGTTGCATTTCAAGCAGATCTTCGCCGTGTGCCGCAAGCTGGGCAACACAACCCGGCTGGATCATGTCTGGTTCGGCCTGATGCGTCTGCCGGAGGGCACCTTCTCCACGCGCCAGGGGAACGTGATCAAGCTGGAAGCCCTGCTCGACGAGGCCGAGCGCCGCGCCCTCGCGATCATCAGCGCGTCCAGCCCGGAGATGCCGCCCGCCGAACAGGCCGAACTGGCCCGGGCCGTGGGCATCGGCGCGGTCAAGTATGCCGACTTGAGCCATGATCCGCAGAACCTGATCGTCTTCACCTGGGATCGCGCCTTGGCCCTGGACGGAAACTCGGCGCCCTACCTGCAGTATGCGTACGCGCGGATCTCCAGTCTGCTGGACCGCTACCGCGCCCAGTTCCCGGGCCAGGATCCCGCCGCGGGCGCGCTGCGGCTGGACGATCCGGTTGAGCGGCAACTGGCCCTGCACCTCTTGCAGTACCCCGCCGCGATCGTGCGCGCCGCCGACCTGTATAAGCCGAGCCTCCTGGCCGACTACCTCTTTGCCCTGGCCCAGCTCTACAGCAGCTTCTACCAGCGCCTGACGATCCTCAAGGCCGAGCCGGCCGTTCGCGACAGCCGCGCCCGGCTCTGCGGGCACGTGGCGACGGTGCTGCGCCAGGGGCTGACGCTGCTGGGCATCCAGACCCCGGCGCGGATCTGATGCCGGCCGCGATGCCGGCAGAGGGAGGCGGATCACACGTGTGCGCACAGCCCGTCAATGCCGCCGCGGCACCGACTGCGGCGTGGGTCACGGCCCGGGCGGTGTGGGTGGCGGTGCGGCCCGACGCGCCGCCGCGCGTGGTGCGCGTTCCCGAGGAGCCCACGACCGGCGAGACCTGCTTCCTGACCAACCGGCCCGACGTGTTGCGCGATGTGCTGGGAGAGACCGGCACGGCCCAAGGCTGGTGGGCGGTCGACTTCACGGAGCTGTACCAGCTGGTATGTCCGGCCTCGGCGGCCGAGACGCTGCCCGAGATGCTGGCCGCGCTGGATAGCGGCCGCGCGCCCGAGGCCGCCAGCGACACCGAGGACCCGGCGGTCGCGGCCGCCAGTCTGTGGCGCGCCTGGCAGGTCTTGGCCAACCGGCTGGAAGCCTGGCCGCTGTGGGCCGTCGAGGCCATCGAGTTGCTGCACCGCGAGCTGCGCGCGCACGACCTGGCCCGCCTGCTGGGCCGGCTGGCAGAGCACCGTCGGCGCCACGGTGCCGCCGCCGACGGCAACTGGGCGGCCTCGTTCGCGGTCGAGGCCGGCCGTCCGGTCCGGCGGGCCATGGTGGCACCGGCCGATTGCACGCCGGTTGACCCGGCCGCTGCGGCCGCCCTGCTGGCACCCGGCGGCGCGCTGGCCCGCCAGGTCGCGGGCTACGAGCCGCGGCCCGGGCAGCAAGTGATGGTGCAGGCCGTGGCGGCGGCGTTCAACGCCGGGCAGCACCTGATGGTCGAAGCCGGCACCGGGGTGGGCAAGAGTCTGGCCTACCTGCTGCCGGCTGCGCTCTGGGCGCGTCGCAACGATGTCCCGGTGATCGTCAGCACGAACACCCGCAATCTGCAGACCCAACTGCTGGAGAAAGATCTGCCGCTGATCGAACGCGTGCTGGCGGAACCCGACGGCACCGGCGATCCCCCGCGGGCGTTGCGCGTGGCGCTGATCAAGGGACGCTCCAACTACCTCTGCCTGCGCCGCCTGGGCTTCCTGCTCGAACACGGCCATTTTGATCTCGATCCCGTGCAGTCGCGCCAGTTTGCCCGGGCGCTCGCCTGGGCCGTGCAGACGCGCGACGGCGATCTGGACGAACTGGCCGGCGGCAGCGGTGTGGAAGGCGCCTTTCTGGGCGAACTGGGCTCGCAGGGCGAAGAGTGTCCCGGCCGCAGCTGCCGGCACGTGCGCCGCTGCTTCCTGCAGAAGGCGCGCGACCGCGCCCTGCGGGCCGATATCGTCGTGGCCAACCATGCGCTGGTGTTTGCCGAACTCGGCACGCCCGGGGTCGCCCTGCCGCCCCACGCCCAGATCGTGTTCGACGAGGCCCACAACCTCGAGGAGGTCGCGACCCGCCATTTTGCGGTGGAGATCTCGCCCGCGCGACTGCGCCTGCTGGTGCGGCGCCTGGCGCCCGCCAAACGCCGCCACGCGGGCGGTGTGCTGGAATCCCTCAAGCGTCACGCCGATCGCGGGACGCTGGAGTGGAACGAAGACGCGCAGCGCACGCTGCGCAGTTC
>CAZZCT010000356.1:0-1167 GCA_964652365.1 uncultured Lentisphaerales bacterium | reverse complement strand
TTCGTTCTCTCTGGCGCGGATGCCGAACAGGTCTGCTGGGTCCAGCGCGTGCGCGGTCGCGCAGCCGAGGCCGAGGCCTGGGCCGCGCCCCTCAATGTCGGGCCGCGCCTGGCTGGCGATCTCTATGCCTCCAAGGCCAGCGTGATCTTCTGTTCCGCCACCCTGCAGGTGGGCGGATCATTTGCCTTCCTGGCCGGGCGTCTGGGAATCGACCGCATTCCACCCGAGCGCTTGCGCACCTGCATCGCCCCGAGCCCGTTCGACTATGCCCGGCAGTGCGCCGTGTTCGTGCCCGTCTTCCTGCCGGAGCCGGGCGCCACCGACCGGTCATACGCCACCGAGTTGGCTGGCCTGATGCGGGAGGTTGCGCAGATCGCCGGCGGTCGCACGCTCGGGCTGTTCACGAGCTACGAGATGATGACCCACTGTGCCCGCCTGCTGACCGCGCCCCTGCGCACAGCCGGCATCCGCCTGCTGGTGCAGGGGCAGAGCGGTTCGCGGGACCAGATTACGCGCATCTTCCGGCGCGGCGAGTCCTGCGTGCTGCTGGGTACGCACTCGTTCTGGGAGGGAGTCGACGTGGTGGGCGACGCGCTGAGCTGCCTGGTCATGGCGCGCTTGCCCTTCGCGGCCGTCAACGATCCGGTGGTCGAGGCGCGCTGCGAACGGCTCGAAGCCGAGGGGCATCGCGCGTTCACGGCCTTCTCGCTGCCGGCCGCCGTGATCCGCTTCCGCCAGGGCTTTGGTCGCCTGATCCGGCACCGCGAGGATCGCGGCATTGTGATCCTGGCGGACACGCGGGTGGTCTCAAAGCACTACGGCTCCTGGTTTCGGCGGAGCCTGCCCTGCCGCGTAGTGGCCTGCGAGGCCCGCGACGGGCTGTTGTTGCAGGTGCGC
Source organism: uncultured Lentisphaerales bacterium (assembly GCA_964652365.1). Classification (GTDB taxonomy): domain Bacteria; phylum Verrucomicrobiota; class Kiritimatiellia; order RFP12; family CAZZCT01; genus CAZZCT01. The sequence continues at coordinate 270 of CAZZCT010000356.1, read as the reverse complement.
GAGTTCCTGGAGTGAGCGTTTCACCTCAGTCGAGATTCCCCACGGTTTTGATCCGGAACGCGGGAACGCTGGAGAGCAGCCGACGCGGGTTGTTGCGACCCAACGCGCCCGATCCGGGAGCCGTGGCCTTCCAGACGCTGCTGGCCGCGGCGCGCGGCGCGCCACCAGTGCGGCGGCCTGGTTCGGTGCGCATGCGGGCTGAGTGTGAGGGGGCAGGGGGCGACGTCAAGGTTTGCCGGCCTCGACGCAGTTGCGCCGCATATTGTCAAT
>CAZZCT010000355.1:0-3795 GCA_964652365.1 uncultured Lentisphaerales bacterium | reverse complement strand
CCGCCATCATTCCCTTCTTCATTTCTCCGATCTCCTTTCCTGTTGTTGACCGAACATCTGATTGAGGATCAAGCTTAGCAGGCCAAATGGCAGGAGGTATTTGTGCTAAGGATCGACCCTCTTGTTGACAATGCGTATGTTACGCACGTAGAATGATCCATAGCAAGAACAATAAGGATCATTGCTATGGATCAAACGGCTTTGCAGGTGACGGCTCCGAACGATCCCGACCCGCGATGGCCCGACGGCTACGTGGCGGTGCTCCGCGAGGCGGGGGCGCAGGAGAAGGCGATCCCGTATTGCGTCGGGTGGGTGAGACGCTTTTTCTGCCGGTTCCCGAATCGGCGCAGAAGCGACCTTGGGCGTAGCGAGGTCGAGACGTTCCTGTCCGAGACGGCCAAGCATCCGGGGGTCGGCAACTGGCAGATTCAGCAGGCGCGCGACGCCCTGGAACTCTACTACGCAAAGTTCCGCGGAATCGCTCTGGAACCGCGGGAGTATGTGCCAGCGACCGGTCATGAACCGCTCCCTGTCCGTCCGGCTACGCCTATCCGGGACGCGCCGCAGGCGGCCACGGATGGAACGCCTGCCGGTACACAGAATACGGTCGAACCGTACACAAGGCCGCCCGTGGGTGTCAAGGGCATTGACGCTGAGCGTTCAACGGGCAACGCTCAAGTGGGCAGAGATGAGTCCGGGGGGCGGTGTATCCCTGCGCCCGCTGCGGGCACGTGTAACTGGAAGGTGCTGGAGGAGCGGCTGCGGGATGTGCTGAGGACGGAGCATTACGCCTACGCCACCGAGCAGAACTATCTGGCGTGGGTCAGGCGGTACGTGGCGTTCCACGGCTGGAGCAAACCCTCGACGCTGGAGGCTGTGCACGTTCATGCCTTTCTCCAGCATCTGGCCAAGGATGCACAGGTCGCCTCTTCGACCCAGAACCAGGCGCTGAACGCGGTGGTGTTCCTCTACCGGAAGGTCATCAAGAAGGATATCGGGGATTTCGGGGACTTCCCCCGCGCCAGGCGTGGGCTCAGGCTCCCCGTCGTGGCCAGCCGCGCGGAGGTCAAGGCCGTCCTGGAGCGTCTGGGCGGCCGGGAGTACCTGATCTGCCATCTGTTGTACGGCACCGGGATGCGCGTCAACGAGTGCATGCAGATGCGGGTGCAGGACGTGCAGTTCGACCAGCACCGCATTGTGGCGCACGGCAAGGGCGACAAGGACCGCTACGTGCCCTTGCCCAGGTCGGACGAGCAACCGCTACGCGAGTGGCTGGAGCGGCGTCGGGCCCTTTACGATAAGGACAAGGCGATGAACATGCACGAGGTGGAGCTGCCCTACGCTCTGGCGCGCAAGTACCCCCACGCACCGTTTGCCTGGGGATGGCAATACGTCTTTCCCGCCGACGACTACTCGACCGACCCGCGGAGCGGCCATGTCAGGCGGCACCATGTCGACGACCAGCAGATTCAACGGGCCGTTCAGCAGGCGGTCAGGGCCGCCGGACTGACGATCCGCTTCACGCCCCACTGTTTTCGTCACAGCTTCGCCACGCATCTGCTGGAGGCCGGGCAGGACATCCGGACGGTGCAGGCGTTGCTGGGGCACGCCAACGTGGAGACGACAATGATTTACACCCATGTGCTGAACAAGGGGCCGATGAACGTGGTCAGCCCGGTGGATACGCTGTAACGAGGCTGCCATTGGGGTCAGTTGTCTTGCCCAGGTGTTGATTTTGTCACCTGGGGTAGAGAACCGTCATCTTCGCCCATGCTGGCCGCCTGTGGCGCACGTCGGCCCGACGTGCGTTGCCGCCGCCGCGAACCTCCCGGACCCGCGAGCCGCCGTGGCCACGTTCCGGGAGAACCGCAGACTGACGAATCATGACCTACGAATGTCGAAGGTTGGGATCCGCGATGGATCGCTTACCTTCGACATTCTGCGGCTCGGTGTTCGGCAATCTGCGGTTCGACTGGGGACTGTTCTCATTGTTATTAACAATGGCGCCGTGCTTTCGCCAACAGCCCCGCACGCTAACATCGATAGTCATAACATATTCTAAGGCATGCAGTTAGCCATTACGTTTAACGACACAGACCGCCCCGCGCAAGTCCCCGTTTACGCCGCCGCAAACCGCCGTTTTCACGTTGTTCTGACCGTCATACGCGCTGAAAAGGCCTTGTTCCTGGCCACCGAACTCTTGCACTGGCGAATTGCCTGATGACAGACCAATCAAGGCAAATCAAGTTATCCCAGGCGTTTAGCCGTCGCCAAGCGCGGGTCAGCAAGTCTCATCATGAGGACCGGGACGTCGCTGAAGCCTACAGCGAAGGCCGCCACTTCGCGCTTGCTACCGGTAGGGCGTGTGCTATTTTCGTTGCCGCCGGACGGTGGCCTGGGTCATCTGGATCGTTTTGTGGTGAGATGCGAGACTGCTGCAGCGCATCTTCCGTTTCGTGAGCACTGTCGACCAAAGCTCCCGACAAAGCTCGCGACAAAGCTTAAGTTGCGGGCGAGGCCCGCCTCGTGGAGGAATCACGCGCGTGGAAGCTGTTTTGTTAGAGGGTGGGCCGGCCTGTTCGGCATTTCGGCTTGAGAGCCTGGCGGCGCGGCTGGCCGCGATCGAACCGCGCCTGTCGGCGGCCACCATTGCCGCGACCTTTGTCTACCTCCTGGACCTGCCGCAGCCGCTGTCGGACGAACTGCACGCGCGGGTGCGCGCGCTGCTGGGAGCGTGCCCCGCGCCTGCGCGCCACGCCGGTTTCTACGCCGTTCCGCGCCAGGGCACGCTCTCGCCCTGGGCTTCAAAAGCCACGGACATCTTCGGCAACTGCGGCCTGGGCGCGGTGCGGCGCGTCGAACGGGGCATCCACTACGTCGTGCGTGACGCGGCGGGCCGCGACTGGTCAGCCGCCGAACTGGGCCCGGCCCTGGCGTTGTTCCACGACCGCATGACCGAAGGGGTCTACACCGACCTGGCCGGGTTCTTCGCGCACCCCCAAGCAGCGCCGGGACGCACCTTCGACGTGCTTGCGGAGGGGCGCGCGGCCCTTGAGATGGCTAACCGGTCCATGGGACTGGCGCTCAGCAGTGCGGAGATCGACTACCTGCTCGCCGCCTGTCGCCAGGCGGGTCGCAACCCCACGGACACCGAACTGGTCATGTTCGGCCAAGTGAACTCGGAGCACTGCCGCCACAAGATCTTCAATGCGGAATGGACCCGCGACGGCGTGCGCCAGCCGTGGTCGCTGTTCCAGATGATCCGGCATACCCATGCGTGCCACCCCGGCGGCACCCTGGTGGCCTACAGCGACAACGCCGGCGTGCTGGAGGGCTTCGCCGCCGAGGTGCTTACCGTCACGGGCGATGCACACACCTATCGGTTTGTTCCCGACCAGGTCGATCTGGTGCTGAAGGTCGAGACGCACAACCACCCCACGGCCATTTCTCCCTATCCGGGAGCCGCCACCGGGGTGGGCGGTGAGATTCGCGACGAAAGCGCCACCGGCATCGGCGGCAAGAGCAAGGCCGGCGTGTGCGGCTTCATGGTCTCCAACCTGCGCGTGCCGGGCTTCGGCATGCCGTGGGAGCAGTCCCCGGCCGAGTTCCCGCAGCGCCTGGCCTCGCCGCTGGCGATCATGCTGGAGGGGCCGATCGGCGGCGCGAGCTTCGGCAACGAGTTCGGCCGGCCGCAGCTCTGCGGGTTCTTCCGCACCTACGAGGAAACCGTGGCTGGCGCCTGCCGCGGTTACCACAAACCCATCATGCTGGCGGGCGGCATGGGCGCGATCCGGA
>CAZZCT010000354.1:0-3801 GCA_964652365.1 uncultured Lentisphaerales bacterium | reverse complement strand
TGACAGGGGGTGGGAAATGGGTAGAGTTCCAACATCGTCTATGGGCGATCCGGGTGACGCCGGCAGAAATCAAGGGGCCGTAATGAATCTTCTCGTTCCGTTGGTGGGGTCCATGGCGCGGTTCGGATCATGCGCGCAAGGCGCAGTCCCCTTGGCCGCTCGTCAGCCCTCTGGACCTCGCCAACGGGCCGGGAGGATGGCACGATGAAATGCCCGTCCTTCCCGCTGTACGTCAACAACTGGCTCGCCAGCCGTCGCATATCGACCATGAAACCGGAGCAGGAGGGCGCGTACCTTCGCCTGCTGTGCTTCGCGTGGCAGGAGGACGATTGCGGTTTGCCTAACGACCCGTCCGAACTGGCGGCCCTGTCCCGCCTCGGCGATCGGTGGCCCGAACTGTGCGGACCCATACTCAAGTGCTTCCACAAGCGCGGCGGAAGGCTTTACAACGAGAGGCTTTGCGCGTGCCACAAGGAGGCCATGGAATACCGAGAACACCAGCGGGAAAAGGGGTTGAGGTCCGGTAAAGCCAGACGCCAACAAGCCTTGAACCGTGGTTCAACCGTGGTTCAACCCAAGTTGAACTCTGAGTCTGAGTCTGAGTCTGAGTCTGAGTCTGAGTCTGAGTTTGAGTCTGTTGTACGGATATCCGGAGGAGCACCCGCGCAACAGGATTGGAGCTTGGAAGACTGCCAGAAGGCTGCGGCAACGATCGTCGCACCCGCCGCCATGGTCGAGGCGTTCTGGTGTCACTACGCGGCTGTTGGGTGGATCGACGCCGCCGGCAGGAGGATCAAGCACCTTGGGGCGGCGCTCGGGAAATGGAAGTCGAATCAGACCACGCGCAGCACGCCGAGCGGCACCGACCCGAACGCCGCTGCGCCCAACGAGAAGCGCGACCTTCGCCGGGCCGCACACGCCCGGACGGTGAAGATGATCGTGGATGAGGTCAAGACCAGGGCCACGGCTGCGGAGCGGCAAAGCTACATCGACAAGGCGTTTTCGACGTACCCCGAGAACGGGGCCTTGGCGGTCAAGGACGCGATCGACGAGCTGAACAGAGCCGGAATACAGTGGCGGTTGTGAAGTCGGCACGCGAGAGAGACGCAACGGCGCAAGGGAGGGCGAAGTGATGAGCGATCATCAATGCGGTCGAAGGATCATTCAGCCGGCGGTCGGGAGCGAGGAAGTCAAGCCGACGTGCAGGGGCTTCACGCTCAGGGACACCGACGTTCATCCCGGCAAGCCGCACAAGTGCAGGCTCGATGATGGTCATGTCGGCCGGTGCCTGTGCGAGTTCTGTGACGAGCTGTTCGTAGACCCTGACGTGGCGGCGGATCAGACCGCGCGCGCCGAGGGCGACTGCGACTGCTGCGAGCCGACCCCGGCCACGATTGCGAGCGCTGGGCTGATCGCGGTGGCCGCGATGGTCGTGCTGCTGGCGGGCATCGTGCTTTGCGTGCAGTCGTGCCTGGGGAGGTTGCCATGAAGGAACGGCCGATCCTGATGAACGGCGAGATGGTGCGGGCCGTGCTGGACGGGCGAAAGACTGTGACGCGCCGACCCGTGGACCCGCAGCCGCTCGGCGGTTGTCTGCTACACGGCCCGAATATCTACGGCAACTGGGAGCCGATGACGGGGCGCACAGACGTAGACGAGGACGCTGGTGCCGCTGCGGGGCAGGATGAATGGTCGTGCCCGTTCGGCACCGTCGGCGACCGGCTATGGGTGCGCGAGACGTGGAAGACATGCCGAATGCCTGCCGGTTACAGCGCGGGCTATGGCGTTGCGTTTCAACAGGACGACAAGCGCGTTCCCGTGCCGTCGCATATCCCGGTTGAGTACGGCGCACCGTGGAACATTGATGCGCCTTGGCGTCCCTCCATCCACATGCCGCGCTGGGCATCACGGATAACGCTGGAGATCACGGGCGTTCGCGTCGAGCGGGCGCAGGAGATCAAGGAGGAAAGCGCCAAAGCCGAGGGCGTGAAGTCATGCACCGTGGGCGGAACAAGCGAAGCCGGAACACCGTTTGGATTCGTGACGGGGTTCGCCGTGGTGTGGGACGGCATTTACGCCGAGCGCGGGCTGGGCTGGAACGTCAACCCTTGGGTGTGGTGTGTGGCGTTCAGGAGGTTGCCGTGACGCGCAAGCATGATGACGGCCCATGGTCGGCGGCAGCTCCGTGGGCCTACGAGGCGTTGGCGGCATTGGTCGGCGTGATTGCCGGTATCGCGTTGGGCGTGCTGGCGTGCGGGTGGTAGAGCATGAGGGAGGAATAGCGATGAGCGATGCGACGAAGGCAAAGAACGATGGTGGACCGGTGTTTCCGTGCGGCTGGACTGACTACGACTCTGATGACAACGCGGTGGATGAGGGCGAGTCTACCGGCATGAGCCTGCGCGACTGGTTTGCGGGTCAGGCGATGCAGGGGATGCTGGCTAATCCATACCTTGCTGGAACCAAGGACGACGTGGCGCGTCATTCGTATGGATTTGCCGACGCGATGATCAAGGCGAGGGAGGAATAGCGATGGACATCATTGTGAAGTTGCGTGACGTGTACGAGCTGGACGGCAAGCGGTACGAGCCGACGGGAGAACCGTGCCAGAGGATAGCTGCTGGAGCGCCGTGCGTCGAAGGACCGGGATGCGATGTGTTCGCGCCTCTCCACAATACGGAAGGGCTGTACTTCCCGCTCCGCGAGATCGTTGACAACCCGCCCATGCCGACGCCCGAGCAAGTGGCGGCTATGCGGTTCGACGGGAAGCGCGTCGAGTTGCTGCTGGTGGACGGCAAGCCGGTGTGCCGCGTGCCGGTCGATGGCGAGTTATCGGCTGAATGGATGCGTGAATCGCCGCGGTTCGGCGGTCGCCGCTGGATCGTGCGCGTCGTGGAGCCGAAGTACCGGCCGCTGAACGGCGACGAACTCAAGGCGCTCGTCGGGCAGGTGATCGTCAACGAGCTTGGCCGCAGCGAGCTGGTTACGGTGTTTGATCCCGCTGACGGCACGGTGAAAACAGACAGGTCATGGATCAATGCCGCCGGGCTGCTGCGAACGTGCGTATATCCCGACACGGGCAAGCCGGTGGGCGTGGAGGTTGAATGAGCGCGACAGCAACGAATGCCGATGATGCGATGGATAAGCGCATATGCGAGCTGGCTCAGGTTTGCAGCCTTGTGTGTCGTCACAAACAGCCGCACACATGGGATCAGGGTTGCGATATCCGGTGCCTTTCTCGTGACGGTGGGGCGCGGTGCATATCGGTGGCCGCTCTCCACGCCCGCGAGTCCGTCGAAACCATGCGAGACGGGGAGGGGTGACGAATGACCCGCCCATCCGCACAAACGCTGGCCGTGTCCGACGCCTACCGCGTGCGCTCGGTCATGGAGACGGCCCGCGCGCTAGGTCTGCACCCGACGCAGGTTCAGCGGGCAGAGGCTAGTGCGTTGAAAAAGCTGCGCGTGCGTCTGGGCGAGAGATTGCGGGAGGCGTGTCGGACATGAGCTGCACGATCTGCCGGGACAACTGGCGCATATCCACGCACCGCTCGCCCTCCGCGCTTGTGGCCGCCGTGAGCCGGATCATGTTCGAGCGCGCCATGGCCGCCGAGTTGAATGAGGCCACCATCGCGCGGTATCGCGTGCGGATACCCGGCGGCCAGCGCGTCGGACTGCGCGAGCTGACGGACCATTTGCCGAGGGATGGCGAGCAGGCGGCGGGCAAGGCACGGGCCTGGGCTGACGTAGCGGGCAGGAACGGCACAGGGACAGGCAAAGAGACGGGCGGGCGCTAGATCGG
>CAZZCT010000353.1:0-3831 GCA_964652365.1 uncultured Lentisphaerales bacterium | reverse complement strand
GTCAAGAGCACGAAACTGCGGCAGGCTTCGCGGCAACTCTCGCAGAACAGGGACTCGCCTCGCCCGTTGCATGCATACGACCCGTCGTGGTAGTCTAATCGCGCCACACTGAAATCAAGGCGGTTACTACCATGAATCAGAGTCCCGATTGGCGCAAAGAGTTGGGCGGGATACTTGAGGGCCGCAGCCGGTCCAGCCGGGCCGAGCAGGAGACGGCGCAGTTCGATGCCTTTCTGCAGCGGGTCGTCGCGCCGGCCTTACGGCAGGTCAGCGAGGAGCTCTCGCACCACGGTCGCGAGGCCTCGGTGCGCTCGGCCGCCGCTTCGGTGGCCCTCACGGTGCGTAACGGCGATATCGAAGAGATCGCGTTTCGGGTCATGCGGCGCTCGGTGCCCAGCGGGATCCTGCCATACGCCGAAGTACGCATGCGCAAGGGCCTGCGCCTGGTGAAGACCGAGGGCAATTTCCGCGAGGCCGGCCAGGCTTACGCCCTCGACGACGTGACGGCCGAGGACGTGATCCGTTGCTTCCTGAAGCATTTTCGCATGGTTCTGGACGCCGAACAGGGCTGAATGTGTCCACCGCCCGGCCACCTTCCGTACGCCCGCGGCGGCCACGCCCCGCGCCTGGCCCCCACGTTCGCGCGGCAAGCAGGTCGCGGACGGCCCATGCAATCCGCCAACCGGCGCCCCTGGACCGCGCGTGCCTGACGGCCTTGCTGGCTTGTCACAGCACGCCCGGCGACGAAGCCGAAGTGGCCGCGGTGCTGAGTGCGGCCTGGCGTGCGGCCGGCCTGACGGTCCGCGCCGCCGGCTCGCATGCGTTGATCGGCCGGCTCGGGTCCCGCGGTGCCCCACGGCGACCGGTGCTGCTGATTACGGCCCACATGGACTCGCCGGGGTTCGCGGTCGACCGCCTGCACCTGCGGCCCGCCCACGCGACGCGCGCCAACCGCAAGCAGGTGGTGGGACTGACCCGTCTGGGCGGCGCGGCGTTCGTCGGCCGAACTGCGGCCGCCCTATTGAAGACGCGCGCCGGAAGCTACCCGGTCATCGTACGCCGTGCCGTGGGCGCTCCCGGCTGTGAGCCGGATTTCCGCTGCGAGTGGGACTCCGGCGCCCGGGACCGGCCAGTTGGCCTGGCGCATGGCGACCGCGTGTGCTTTGCCCCCCGGGCGGAGTTCGAGGGCGACCTGGTCCGGTCCGCCTTTCTGGACAACCGCCTCGGCTGCTGGATGCTGGCGGAACTCGCGCGCCTGGCTCCCCGCTGGCACAGCCGCTTTCAGGTGGTACTGGGAGCGACCGGGAGCGAAGAACTGGGTGGATTCGGCGCCACGGTGCTGGCGCAGCACGTCCAGCCCGATCTGGTCATCGTGCTGGATGCGACCTACGTCGCGCCCGACCAGGGCGTCGCACTGGGTGGCGGGCCAGTCTTGACGCTGAGCGACGCCTCGGTCCTGCTAAGTCCGGCGCGGCGCGACCAGCTTGCGGCGATCTTCCTTGCGGCGGGCGTGCCTCTGCAGACCGAGGTCTACAACTACAGCGGTACTGATGCGCGGGCCTTCCCACGGGTGGGATTGGCGGCTCCGGTCTTTCCCTTGCTGCTGCCCACGACCGGCAACCACAGCCCGTGCGAGACCGCAAACCTGCGCGATGCACAGGCTTTGATGGCCGGTTTGCACTGCCTGGCGGAAAACGTGGAGCTGGCGGCCGAGGTGCGCGCCGTTCGGACTGTTTGAAGCCCGTTGGAGAGCTTTGTGTTGCGCTCAGGTAGGGGAGGGTCAGACCCATTGACCCACCCAGCGGGTGCCCCAAGGGCCTGGGGCACCCCTACCCGCCACCAGCCTTGGCCGCCGGCTGGGGCGACGTGAACGTCGGGTCGGGCGGTCCGGCCGGCTCGTCAGTGAACCGCCGTATGCGCCGGTGGCAATAGGGCTGTTTGCCGGTCTTGACGTAATAGAGCTGGTGGTAGTCCTCAGCCGGCCAGAAGGCGGCGGCCGGTTCCAGCCGGGTCGCGACTTTGAGCCCCTGCGCGATGAGCTTCGCGATCAGTTTCCCGGCCACCTCTTGCTGCGCTGCATTCTGGCAGAAGATCGCCGAGCGGTACTGGTCGCCGAGATCCGGCCCCTGGCCGTCGATCTGGGTCGGGTCGTGAAGCTCGAAGAACGTGCGGGCCAGGCGCTCGAAAGTGATCTGCCGCGGGTCGTACACCACCTCGACGGCTTCGGCATGACCGGTGTCGCCGTTGCAGACCTCGCGGTAGGTGGGATTGCGGGTCCGGCCGCCCGTGTAGCCCACGCGCGTACGGATCACGCCCAGTTCCTCGCGCAGCAAATGCTCGACCCCCCAGAAGCAGCCACCCGCAAACACGCCGCGGGCGAATCGTGTCTTGTCGTCGGCCAGCGGCACGAAATCGAGCGAGACGGAGTTGACGCAGTGTCGCGTGTCGCGCGGAGTCAGCCGTTCGCCCTTGAAGACATGGCCCAAGTGGCCGTCGCAACTGGCGCACAGGATCTCGGTACGCCGGTCATCGGCATCTGTCTCGCGGCGCACGGCCCCAGCCACCTCGGCATCGAAGCTCGGCCAGCCGCAACCGGCGTCGAACTTGTCTTCCGCGCGGTAGAGCGCCGCCCCGCAGCGACGGCACAGATAGGTTCCGGCGTCCGTGAGCTTCTCGAATCTCCCGCTGAAAGGGCGTTCCGTGCCCTTGCGAACGATGACCCGCTCTTCGTCGGGCGTGAGCTGATTCCACTGATTGGTCATGATCCGCGCTCCTTTCATCGTCGTTGGCGGCGCCGCCCGCGAGCACCCGGCGAGAGCCACGGCCACACCGGCGGCGACCGTCCAGCGCCAGACCTGCATACGTTGTCTCATGTTGACGCCCTCCATACCTTCAACGCAACTATACCAGCTTCGGCACGGTTTGGCGACCCTGCGACACGGGCCGCATGAGAAACGCCGTCATGGATCCCTGGTTCTGGATTGACACACCGGGTCCGGATGGGGTACTGTGCGCCCGTTTCGCATTGTTGCCGGCGGCCTGTCCGGCCGAGCCGCGATATTTCTTCATTCCGGTGTAGCGCAGTGGTAGCGCAGGTGACTGTTAATCACTTGGTCGTAGGTTCGAATCCTACCACCGGAGCCATTCTACCGACAACTCGAACCCGTGGAAACGCAGGTTCGAGTTTCTTTTTGCCCCGAAGGCGTTTTGCAGAAGTAGTTTATTAGAAACGACTTACTGCGATTGACTCCGAAGCCAGTCAACGCCCTCGCAGACCCCGCCAGCCCCAAGTTCGAGTTGTCGTGGGCGATAACGGCTCTTGCCACTCACGACTCGAACCTGCGACCACTGCCCGTTTTCCCACTGCCTGACAGTGGAAATCGGGGTCGGTTTCGGCGGGTTTCAGCGGGCAGAAGAGGGTGGTTGGCAATGCTCACAGGGGGGGCGTGGCTTCTCGGGGATGAGAAAGCGGCGGGAGGCGACTGCGGCAGGTCAGTTCAGCCACTCCGTGTCCATGAACCGCCAACGCCCGCTCCGCACGCCCTGACGCTCCCTGACCTCGCCCACGATGGGGCCGCCCTCGATGGGGTTCAGCACGATGCTGTTGGGCGTCAGTTCGACCCTGCCGATCAGCAGTTTGAGAATGTCCCGCTTCTGGGCGGCGTCCAAGTTCCTCAACGCTGTAGCACGCACCCGCTTCGGACTCTTTGGCTTGCCGGCGGATGTCGCCTGCTCCTGCCGAGCCGCCTCCAGTTCGCCCTTCTGCTCGGCCAGCCTCGTCCGTAGAGCGTTCAGGTCTTCGGACAGGATGGCCAACAACTTCCTTGTCTC
>CAZZCT010000352.1:0-3831 GCA_964652365.1 uncultured Lentisphaerales bacterium | reverse complement strand
GCGTAATGAAGTTTGTGGACCGCCAGAACAATGTGATCGAGCGTAGGTTGATCGCAAAGCAAGCTCTATGCCCTCCCTACAGCAGTTATCCTGACTTCACCGTCGGGTACTTGGATAGCGATGTTCCCACGAACCAGATCAGCTTCACAAAGGTCCTCCCAGACAGCTACCGAGCCTATATCACCGATGGCCGCCGGCTTCCGGCCATAAGACTCGACCAGGTAGAAAAGGTTTCAGTTGGGGATGTCTGCTCTGTGGCAACGTTTTCCCATGATGAGTTTCGCGCTACGTTTGATGTGCCTGTGGATCAAACGCGGTTTGCCTTCTACAAAGCTGTTGCCCAGTTCGACTCAGGTAACCCGGCGTTCATCGTGCTTGGGGAGCAAACTGTCTTGTTGACCGTGTGGACTGGCGGTGGCGTAGGCCTTGGAACCTCGGTCGTCAGTTTCAAGGCTGCGGTGAACGAAGTCATGTCCGGCTTTGGAGGTAGCTACCAGCTATCCGAAGTAGATCTGGGTGTCTTTTCCGCTCTGGGGTACTGACCCAAGAAAGGGAAGGGATGATTTATGAGCCTATCGAGACTGTTGTCTTGTTTGCTAGGGGCCGTTCTGTTCGCCTCCGCGCGAGTGTATGCCGCCACCGTGGTTTGGCCTGGAGCGCACCTAACACAGAAGACGGATGACTACTACCTGATCTACACCGACGCTGCGGGTGGGGCCGGAGGTGCTGGCGTGTTTGTTCTAGTCGAGGCTGGGGCATCTGATCCTGCTCTCGTCGCCGAAGACGCCACCATTGCCGTCGGCCTCATCTTCTACGAGACCGATCTAGGAGAGCCCGTCGACGCCGATGCCGTGACTGCGGCCACCCCGTTCGCGGAGAATCTCACCTACACGATGGGATCGCTCGACATGGTAGTTGACGAGATCTTCTACCTAGGCTTCTGGCTGGGTGACACGCCAGGCGGCGTTGACAGCATCTACGGCTGGGTGGCGCTGGTCTACGACGGTACGACGCTCACGCTGGTGGACAGCGCGGCCGAGACCAGCGGGGTCGGGATCTATGCCGGCACCTACACGCCCATCCCCGAGCCGAACACGGCCTGCTTGGCGCTGACCGGACTGGCGGTGCTGGTAACCGGCCGGCGCTGGCGGTGGCGGTGGGGACAGAGACGACCAAACGGATGATGAATATATTGCACGGGCTTGGTGCCGATGTCGTCGCCCTGCGTAAAGGCCACTACGATACCGAGCGGACCAAACCGCATGACTCGCTTTCTGGCACCCCCGCAGGGCGCGGACCACGGGGTCCGTTCTCTTAAACCGTTGACGGCGTTGCTCATTGGAGGCCACATGAATCGCTTGATCACCATCGTCTGCCTGCTCACGGCTGGCTTTGGATTGGAAATTGCGGCGCAAGCGGCGACAGTCATCTGGCCATCCGCCGAACTCACGCCATGGGGTGCGCAGTATTACACGCTTTCCACAGGACTAGCTGGCGATGCGGGCGTTGCTGGCGTGGACGTCGTTGTGGAGGACGACGAAGTGGGCACAATGCTTGATGCGTGGGGGGTAATCACTGCCGTAGGTTCCTTCTGGTACGAGACCGACCTCGGGGACCCTGTCGATGCCGACGCGGTGGCAACGGCCGATCCGTTTGCCGAAAACTTCACCGGCGCGCTTGGCTCGGTCGACATGGCGGTGGACGAGATCTTCTATATAGCCTTCTGGCTCGACACAGATGGCGGCGGGGCGGGTGGCTCAACGGATGTCTACGGCTGGGTGGCGCTGGTCTACGACGGTACGACCCTGACGCTGGTGGACAGCGCGGCCGAGACCAGCGGAGTCGGAATCTACGCCGGCACCTACACGCCGATACCTGAGCCGGACACGGCCTGCCTGGCGTTGACCGGACTGGCGGTGCTGGTAACCGGCCGACGGTGGTGGGCCCGGCGGCGCTAATTCGTAGCCGGGAGGCCGACGCTGATTGGATTCTCCAGAGTACTGGCCCGTGGATGAGCCACGTGGAGGAGAGACGCGTATGAACCGGCTGCCACCAGATGGAGCCAACCTATGATGAATTACTCAGTCGGAATTGCCCTGTTGTTCGCGATTATCTTCCCGTGCAGCGCAGCGACAGTCGTGTGGCCTGCAGCGAATCTGGATGTCGCAGACGATGATGTCTTCCTGGCGAGCGACGAATCCGCAGCCGGACTGGCGGGCTCATGGGGGACGATTGCCGCGTCAGAGTCTGCCGCAGTGGTCCAGTTCGAGTTCATGACAATCGGTGTGGGTCACATATGGTATGAGTGCGATTTGGGGGACCCAATCACGGCGGAAACGGTCGCTACCGCTGACCCGTTCGTTAACTCGTTTATAGGTCAGGGTGGTGCGCTCACTCTCGATGCTGGCGAGACGATCTATGCTGCTTTCTATGTTGACGGTGGCGGAGTCGCCAGTGACGTCTACGGCTGGGTGGCGCTGGTCTACGACGGTACGACCCTGACGCTGGTGGACAGCGCGGCCGAGACCAGCGGAGTCGGAATCTACGCCGGCACCTACACGCCGATACCTGAGCCGGACACGGCCTGCCTGGCGTTGACCGGACTGGCGGTCCTGGCGGTCGGCCGACGCTGGCGCCAGCGCCAAGCGGCGCGCGCATTCGCGCCTTGCTGGTGTATTGGGTTCGCGACTCCCTCGCTTCGGCGCAGCAATGCAAGACGGCCGACGCCCCTGCGGCTCTGCGCGAGAGGATCTCGCGCTCCTACGACTCGCATGGCCTCCTCTCGGGCATCGCTCTTGGCGACTCCTACGCCGTTGACTACGCGTTCGACGACTGCGGCCGGTTGGCGTATGTTTCCTCGTCTGCCATCAACTCCTGGAGCTCAGTGTTCGCCATGACTGTGTACGGGGCCGTGTACGGCTGCAGACGACGATGGTCGAGCCTCTGGGTTGTGTCGGCTGTCGCATCCGCGCTTGCCGTTTGCTTGCCCAGTGGATGTACTCACATGTCTGATCGCGAACAGGTTGATCTGCCCAGATTGGGGCCCGTCGCGTACGGTGCCATGCAGCCAGCAGCGATTGACTACCTTTTTCAAGCCGTTGCGAACGCGGTTTCTGCCGGTCTTGTAGCGGATGACGACGAAGCGCGGCTGATCTCTGAAGCGGCTGACCAATACTACCGAGGATGGACAGAGCGTGAGCAGCACCATCTTCCCCTTCACGAAGCAAGCACATCCACTCAACTCGATCGCGACTTGCGGCGAGAGCGCGACGCTTCCATGGTGGACCTGTTCAACTGCTATCTTAGGAAGTTTCCCAATGGGTCATACGCGGAGGCTGTGCGGACAGCTCTGGCATCGATCGCAGCGGCCGCGGAGGCAACCGCAGGACATTTCTCAGTCCAGACAAATCGTGTCCATTGGCGTGCGGGAGCACCTCGTTCACCCCGCTGACCACGCCCAATGCGGCCGCGACACGGGACTTCCCGCTACCTCAACGCTGCCGGTAACAGGGGCTCCCCAGCCTCCTGCAGCCGACGAAAGTCGTCTCGCTACCAGATTCGCTCGGTTGAGACCCTGTAGAATGTCTCCCCAGCCATCGGCCAACTGTCCACATACAGCGGGGATCTTGGGGCCGGGCACTCTGTCGACGTCAATGTCGTCAACCGCGTCGCAATGGAGCTTGGTGTCGGTGTCGAGTATGAAGATCGCTTCATTGCTATCTAACCTACTCGTCGAAGGCGGCCGTGGTCAAGTGGCATCGCGTTCACCTCAAACTGCGCAAACACGCATTAAGAACTGAGCCAGGCACGCACTAAAAGTGAGCCACCTTC
>CAZZCT010000351.1:0-3874 GCA_964652365.1 uncultured Lentisphaerales bacterium | reverse complement strand
CGTTGTACTCAACTCGCTGCTGTGGGCCGGTGTGTGGCGGTGGCGACAAGAACAGCGGTAGCGGCAAGTAGCGTGGTTCGTATCGCAGACACAAGCTCACCGTAGCCCGCTCGCCGCTCCGGTCAAGACTGGATAGACTTCTGTCCTGCTCGTGTCGGCATGGCGCCGGAGTCAGGTCTGTCCACGCAGGAAGTCCAAAATGCTCACAGCCTCAGAAGTCAAACCGTTCCTGATCCATGAGGATCGCCCGGTCCGCGACGCAGCCATCGATTATTCCAAGGGTGCCGGCATTTGCCGCACGCCCGGTGGCAGGTCGTCACGGCCAGCTGCGACCTTTATACTCAAGTGGGTATCGGACCGTCCACAAGCACTCCGTAGGGATTTTGAAGAGGAAGTACAGCTGGCGACGCGTGCGCGATCCTTGATTCGCCGTGGACCGGGCTAAAGCAAGCAGGTGCAAGTATGGTACCGATTGTGACCTCGTTGCTGATCTCGCTGGTCTCGAGTCACGCTGACGCTCCAGACGCAGACTTGGTGTTGCATGGCGGACGCATCGTGACGCTGGATGGGCGTTGTCCCGTCGCGCAGGCTCTCGCCGCTCGGGCGGGACGGATTGTGCTGATGGGCAGCGATGCGGATGTGCAGGGGATGATCGGGCCACAGACGCGCGTCATTGACCTGCAGGGACGACTCGCCATACCGGGTTTCGTCGAAAGTCACGCGCATTTCGTGGGCCTGGGCCAGGCGAAGGCCCTTCTCGACCTGTCCACCGCCGAAACCTGGGAGGAGATCGTCCAGCGAGTCAAGGCGGCTGCCCAGCAAACGCCGCGGGGCCAGTGGATTCTTGGCCGCGGCTGGCACCAGGAGAAGTGGAAGCAAACGCCCAAACCGAACGTCGGCGGCTATCCCGTGCATCGTGCGTTGAGTGACGCGTCGCCGCACCACCCCGTGCGTTTGACGCATGCCAGCGGGCATCTCTGTGTGGCCAATGCGGAAGCCATGCGGTTGGCCCAGGTGACCCGCAGCACCCGGCCGCCCGACGGCGGCGAGATCCTGCACGATGCCACGGGCGAACTCGCCGGCGTGTTTCGCGAGGCGGCCCAGGATCTGATCGGCCCTCGCGAAGGTGACGCTCAGGAGCGGCGGCAGAGCCTGCGACGCGCCATCGAGTTGGCCGGTCAGGACTGTCTGTCCAAAGGGATTACCAGCTTTCAGGACGCCGGTTCCGACTTCGACACCATTGACGTGTTCCGCGAGTTGGCCGAAAGCCGTCGCTTGCCGGTTCGGTTATGGGTGATGGTGCTCGACGATCCCCTGCAAATGCAGCAACGCTTGGCTCGCTATCGAATGGTCGGCGTTGGGGATGACTACTTGACGGTCCGGGCCGTCAAACAGTTCTGCGACGGTGCGCTCGGCGCTCATGGCGCGTGGCTCCTGGAACCGTAC
Organism: uncultured Lentisphaerales bacterium; assembly: GCA_964652365.1. Classification (GTDB taxonomy): domain Bacteria; phylum Verrucomicrobiota; class Kiritimatiellia; order RFP12; family CAZZCT01; genus CAZZCT01. The sequence continues at coordinate 2,428 of CAZZCT010000351.1, read as the reverse complement.
GGCGATCTGCCGACGAGCGTCGGCCTGAATACCACTTCGCCAGCCGCGCTCGAGCGGGTCGCGGAACTGGCCGTGCAATTTGATTACCAGCTGTGTGTGCATGCCATCGGTGATCGTGCGAATCGCACGATGTTGGACCTATTCGAGCAGGTCTTCCGGCGGCATCCGTCGGAGACCTCGCGGCGGTGGCGGATCGAGCATGCCCAGCACTTGCACCCAGACGACGTCCCGCGGTTTGCCGAGTTGGGCGTGATTGCCTCGATGCAAGCCGTGCATTGCACGTCGGACGCGGCATTTGTGATCGAACGGCTCGGCCGGCAGCGGGCCGCCACGGGCGCTTACGCCTGGCAAAGCCTGCTCAAGTCCGGCGCGATCATCGCCAACGGCACGGACGCGCCGGTCGAGGATGTCGATCCGCTCAGCTGCTTCCATGCCAGCGTAACGCGTAAGCCTGCCTCCGGCAACGCGTTTTTTCCGGAACAGCGGATGACCCGCCAGCAAGCCTTGCGGTCCTACACGCTCGATGCCGCCTACGCGGCCTTCGAGGATGATCGCAAGGGCTCGCTCACACCCGGCAAACTGGCTGACGTGGTGGTCCTGTCCGAAGACATCCTGACCTGCCCCGAGGAGCGGATTCGCTCCGCGCAGGTGGTGTACACGATCATCGGGGGCCAAGTGCGGTACCCGCAAGATCGCTAAGGGGGTCGGACAACCCGAAGCGTAAGCAAGGCCGGACAGCAGAGACATTCTCGCCGACGCTTCGAGTTGCTCCAGCCGGGTAGATGCGGTCACGATTGCCTGCACGTTCCGGGTATTTTCTCCAGACGCCGGGGCGAGCGACGACGGGGGAACAGGTGGAAAGAGCGTTCTACGGAAAGCCGCGCCGCGGAGCGGTCCCGCGCCGACCCGATCCCCTCTGAGCCTCCCTGGAACCGAACGCCAGCACGGTCCACGAACCGCGATCGATGGCGGTCAGTCCCCCGCGTAGGTCCACAGCGGTCCAGTCCGTCGGTACGCTTCCACGTATTCCGGTTCAGAGACAATCCCGGCCGTTAACGCCGCGGACCAGCGTGATTGCGGGGACCCGAGGTATCCCCTACTCGATGTGCGCTCGAACTCAGCGACCCGTCTGTCCGCTTCGGCATACTGGTCATCTGGCATCTTACACGGGCCGTGCCAATTCAGAAGACGCCACTGGCCATGGCGAAACGCAAAGTATTTCCACTGCCCATCCGCACGCAAGGTAGTAAATTCGTCGTATCCGAAGAGGACCAGACGCTCTTCCTCGGGATCGCATACGAATGGCAGGCGTTTGCGTCGGCTACGATGGTACGACAGGAGATAGGACACGCCGTCCGCCGTCGGACCAAAGGCGTCCCTGCGCCGGAACTTCAGGTTTCTGTGGGCGCGGATCAACCTGGCGATTGCGTACGTGGGGCGAATATCCAACGCCGTGGCGAGGTAGAAGCCCGGCTTCTTGGGGATGATTTCTCCCTCACGGTCAGCGAACGTGACCTTGCCTCCCGGCATGAACGCCACCAACTGTTTGCCACGGTAACGCCTGAACCGGAGCCAACGTCGACCGGCGGCTTCGGTCAAGTTTCGGGCGGTGCGCGAACTCCAGCGGATGATCGACATGGGAAAAAGTGGGTGCTCCCAGACCCTTTTTCCGCCACTCGTTGGGTCCGAGATCTCTTGGTGTTGGTGTTTAAGCGTGGCTACGATTCTCAGGGGAGCACCCAAACAGAGGCAGCCAGCATGATCTCGTGAATCGTGGGTGCCTGGGGGGCCCGTGGCCAGATCCAGTCACGACAAATCGTGCGGCCGCAAACGGCGGCCTGCACCCGCACGACGATTCATCGACGAGTCAACCACGCCGGTGACTGCATTTTACCGATTCGCGGTCGGACTGGGCAAGCAAACTGCTTAGATTTTCGGATGCAGTGCAGACCAGTCACGTGGTTGCAGGACGCGAGATGACTTGCCTCACGGTTGCTCAACACCAACCAGGTAATCGGTTTAGCGCCTCGCGGTGACGCCGCGTGTCACACTCGATCTGCTCGGGGCTCTCGTACGGCAGGTAGGCCGCTCGCATCACAAAACCGTAGGCCGCGTTGACCTGGTAATCCGGGATGAACCAATGGAAGTCCCAGGCCGGATTCCCCGAGCCGCCTCCGGAAGGCGACTGGGCTAGCCAAATGCGGTCGCGTGCTCGGAACATCTGCACATAAGCCATACCGTGACTGACTCCGAAGTACCAGGGCTCGGTGTACACGTATCGGGACGGATGGTTGACCAGCGTCCGGGGGAAATCAGCGTCCACCGGAGGCAACGCTGCCCCGCCGGCGGGCCCGTGCGTGCTGTCCGTTCCGTGCGCCGGCGACACTGCTTCGATCCATCGCGCCGGCCCGCTCTCCTCGCGTCCGTG
>CAZZCT010000350.1:0-3878 GCA_964652365.1 uncultured Lentisphaerales bacterium | reverse complement strand
CCGGCGAGACCGGCACCGGCAAGGAGATCCTGGCCGAGGAGATCCACCGCCACAGTCCCCGCCGCGACAAGCCGTTCATCGTGATCGACTGCGCGGCCATGGCCAAGGATCTGATCGAGAGCGAACTCTTCGGCCACGTCAAAGGTGCCTTCACCGGGGCCAATGCCGACCGCGAGGGCGCCTTCGAGCATGCGGATGGCGGAACCGTTTTCCTGGATGAGATCGGCGACCTGAGCCCCGACCTGCAACCCAAGCTCCTGCGTGTGCTTGAGAAGCGCGAGATCCGGCGCGTGGGTTGCAACCGCATCCGCAAGATCAACGTGCGGATCGTCTGCGCCACCAACCGCAAGCTGGACATTGAGGTCAACGAGGGGCGGTTCCGCGAGGATCTCTACTACCGGCTTTCGGTGGTGCACCTGGAACTGCCGCCCCTGCGGCGCCGGCGCGAGGACGTGGCGTTGCTGATCAAGCGCTTTCTGGTGGACCTGCATGGCCCCGACTCCGTGCGGCAGATCGCCGACTTTGACAGCACCATGGAGGTGCTCAAGCGCCATGAGTGGCCCGGCAACGTGCGCGAGTTGCGCAACCTGGTGGAGGTGGCCTTCTACAGCGCCCACCGGCCGGTCGACCTGAGCGCGTTCCTGAGCCTGGGCCGCCTGCGCGGCCGGCAGCCCGAGCCGGACCAGGCCGTGTCAGCCGACCGGCCGTTCAAGGATGCCAAGAACGACTTGATCGAGGAGTTCGAGCGCGGTTACCTGCAGGACCTGCTGTCCCGCAACCGCAACAACATTTCCAAGTCTGCCCGTGAGGCCGGCATCGAACGCGCATACCTGCAGCGTTTGGTCCGCAAGTACGGGCTCAAGTGAAACACGCGGGCCAGCCCGCTGAAGCAGCGACCGGTCGACGGCGCCGATGATCCGAACCTGGCCCCACGCGGCAGCGGAACACCGGCCACCGAGGACTGTCGGGGGTCGCCGGTTGGAGCGACAAGACGCGATGATCAAACGTACTGATTTGACAGGGGCCTGGACCGTGCGCCAGGAGGGGCAGCGGCGGGCCACACCGGCGACCGTGCCGGGCTGTGTGCATACCGACTTGATGGCCGCCGGCGAAATACCGGACCCGTTCCAGCGCGACAACGAGGCGCAGGTGCAATGGATCGGCCGCGCCGACTGGATCTACGAGCGCACCTTCACTCTGACGGAACTCGACCCAAGCCAGGTCACGCTGCTGCGCTGCGAGGGGCTGGATACGCTGGCGACCGTCACGTTGAACGGCGTGGAACTCGGCTCCACCGACAACATGCACCGCACCTGGGAGTTCGACGTGCGGGCGCACCTGCGCAAGGGACGCAACCAGCTGGTCGTGCGGTTCGCCTCGCCGTTAACCCACATCGAGCAATTTGCGGCCGCGCGGGCGTTGCCCGGTTGGAGCGCGCCGTTCGAACCGGGCAGCCGCGCCTACCTGCGCAAGATGGCCTGCAACTTCGGCTGGGACTGGGGCCCGGTGCTGCCCACCTGCGGCATCTGGCGCAGCATCGGCCTGGTGAGCTTCGACATCGCGCGCCTGGCGGACGTCCGAATTCATCAGGACCACGCGGCCACGGGTGGCATCGGGCTCGATGTCGCCATCGCCACGGAGGTCCACGACGCCCAGGCGCCGCTTGAGGCGCTGGTCAAGGTCACCTACAAGGGCACGACCATGACCGAGGCCCGCCTGAAACTGCCGGACGGCAGCGGCACCGCGCGCGTGCTGGTGCGCAATCCGCAGCTCTGGTGGCCCAGCGGTCTGGGTGAACAACCGCTCTACGAAGTGGTCGTCGAACTTGCCTCCGCCGGCCGTGCGCTCGACAGCAGTTCGCGCCGGATCGGCCTGCGCACGCTGGAGCTCGACCGGCATCCGGACGCCTTCGGCGAGAGCTTCCAGTTCGTGGTCAACGGCGTGCCGTTCTTCGCCAAGGGGGCCAACTGGATACCGGCCGACGCCTTTGTGACGCGCATGACGCGTGTCGAGTACGCCCGCCTGATCAAGGCTGCAGCCATGGCGAACATGAACATGCTGCGCGTCTGGGGCGGCGGCATTTACGAGAACGACTGTTTCTACGATCTCTGCGATGAGTACGGGCTCTGCGTCTGGCAGGACTTCATGTTCGCCTGCTCGACCTATCCGTCGTTCGACGAGGCCTGGATGGCCAACGTCAAGGTCGAGTTCGAGCAGAACATCCGGCGCCTGCGCCACCACCCGTCGCTGGCCCTGTGGGTTGGCAACAATGAGCTTGAGCAGGGGCTCGTCGGCGATACCTGGAACGACCGGCAGATGAGCTGGGAAGACTACGGCAAGCTCTTCGACCGCCTGCTGCCCGAAGTCGTGCGGGCCGTGGACCCTGACCGCGCCTACTGGCCTTGCAGTCCGCACACGCCGCCGCCCGGCGACCGCCGCAACTTCAACGACCCGACCCGCGGGGATGCCCACCTGTGGGACGTGTGGCACGGCCGCCAGCCCTTCGAGTGGTACCGTACAGCCATGCACCGCTTCTGCAGCGAGTTCGGCTTTCAGAGCTTTCCCGAGCCGCGCATGGTCGAGCGCTTCACCGCGCCCGAGGACCGTAACGTCACCAGTTACGTGATGGAGAAGCATCAGCGCAGCGGCATCGGCAACACGGTGATCATGCAGTACATGCTCTCCTGGTTCCGCATGCCGGTGGGCTTCGACGCCACCCTCTGGCTCAGCCAGATCCAGCAGGGTCTGGCGATCAAGTACGCCGTGGAACACTGGCGGCGCAACCGGCCGCGCTGCATGGGCGCGCTCTACTGGCAGCTCAACGACTGCTGGCCCGTGGCCAGTTGGGCGTCGGTGGACTACGAGGGCCGCTGGAAGGCGCTGCACTACATGGCCCGCCGCTTCTATGCGCCGGTGCTGGTGTCGGGCGTCGAGGACCCCGAGACCGGGATCGTCGAGGTGCACCTGTCCAACGACCGCCTCAAGCCCTTCAAGGGCGAGGTGCAGTGGCGCATCACCCGGGCCGACGGTACGCAGGTGCGCACCAACGGCCGCAAGATCCGGTGCGAGCCCAACAGCACCCATCGCCTGGGTATTCTTAAGCTGGGCGACCTGATCAAGAAGCTCGGTGTGCGCGATGTCATGGTGTGGCTCACGCTGCTCGACGAGGAGGGGCAGGTCGAGTCGGCCAACTTCGTCTCCTTCTGCCGTCCCAAACACATGGAACTGCCGGACCCGCGCATCAAGGTCGAGACGCGTCCCTGGGACGACAACAGCTATGCGGTGACCCTGACCGCGCGCAACCCGGCCCTGTGGGTCTGGCTGTCGCTGGACGGACACGACGCGAAGTACGAGGACAACTTCTTCTGCCTCGAGCCGGGTCGTCCCGTGCGCGTGCGCGTCACGCCGGTCAACCGGCTCAAGCCGGACCAGTTCCGTCAGGTGCTGCGTATCCAGTCGATTCGCGACACCTATCAGGAAGTGGTGCGCGGCCACGCGGCCGGCCATCCGACCGCGGCCGGCCATGGCGCTTCATCCGCCAAGTGATGCTGCCGCAGCGGGACAGGCCGCGTCGCGCGGAAGCCAGGGAGGGGCACACCCGTGTCGCCCGCCTCGTTAGAGCACCTGAACCGCAGATTGACGAATCATGCGGTGCGTCGCAGGCTACGGGCTTTCGGCCCGTAGCCAATCGTTCGCCCTGTGACGCACATCGCCCCGACGTGCGTCCCGATGGGTAGGGGTGCCCCAGGCCCCTGCGGCACCCGGTCGGCCAACGCCCAGCCGCGGTTGAACCGAAATGCGCGGGAACCGCGGACGGCCGTTTCAAGTTATAGGCAAGCCTTCCGCGCGGCTGCGCCGCGAATGTTCGAGGAGGGTAA
>CAZZCT010000349.1:0-3885 GCA_964652365.1 uncultured Lentisphaerales bacterium | reverse complement strand
TCCGCAGCGGCTTTGAATCCCATGTCCACGTCCAGTCGTTCTCCACCGACCTGCACACGTTCCACTGGGCGCTGGAAGGGGGCGGCGAAACGCACGCCGCCGGCACGGCGATCGACGACCAGGGCCGCCTCTGCCTGCTGCGGCGGACGGACGGCGCGGTGCTTCGCCTCGATGCGACCACCGGCGCGGGCGCGGCCTTCGCGGGCGGCACGCTGCTCATGCCTCTCGACAAGCCGTGGACCGATCCCAAGAAGCCCGGGAGCGGCCTGACGTTCTGGAATGGAAAATTCGTCAGCGCCGATCCGGCGGGGAACTGCCTCGTGCTCTGGGACGGCGAGACGTTTGCCCGCGCAGGGCAGATTTCGCTGGCCGGGGCCGCGTGGCCCTCGGCCGATGCGAAGACGGGGCTGTTGTGGGTGATCAAGGAGGGCCAGGAACTGGTGGCGCTCGACGCCGCCGGCCAGGTCAAGGCCACGGCCGCACCGGTGCCGGAACCCATGCTCCTGGCGGTCAACCATGGCCGGCTGGCGGTCTGGTCGAAGGCCGCCCGCAAGGTCAGCGTCTTTGATTGCTCCAACCCGGCCAAACTCACGCTTCTGCACACCATCGGCACGGGCGACGACGGCTACGGGCCGATCAAGTCCGACCGGTTCTGGGCGCCGGCCTCGCTGGCGGTCGGCCCCGCCGGCGAACTGGCAGTGACCGATGCACCGCGCCTGCTCGTCTTCGATGCGGCCGGTAAGCCGCTGGCACAATCGCTCGGCATGTGGGGCCAGCAGATCGCCGCCGGGCAGTTCGCGGGCGACGACCGGATGCACTTCTTTAATCTCGGGGGCCACTACAGCATCGCCCTCGACGCGAAGAACCACACCTGGTCGCCCGGCATCCGCTGGAAGTACTCCATGGATGGCGATCCGATGTACGGCTTCGCCACTGGCGGCAAGAGCTTCTGCGTGGCCACGCGGAACGACAAGAATCCCGGGTTGATCGTCTACGAGATGCACCCCGCGACCGGTGTGGGCAAGGCGGTGATGCGGATCAATGGCGACGGCGGCATCCAGAAGGATGCGGACGGCGACGGCGTGATCGCCGACGACGACCCCGTTACGCCGGCCGTGCCCGGCATCAACCTCAACGGCCGATTCGTGCGCACGAGCCGCTTCCGGCCCGACGGCAGGCTCGTGAACGCCGCTCCGATGATTGTGCCGATGAGCGGCCTGGGCGCCGATGGGCTGCCGGTCTTCGCGTTCGACAAGGCCCAACTCCTTCAGCCCCGGGTCGGCGACGCCAAGGAATATATCTCCCCCTACGACTTCATCACGCAAGAGTCGGCCCACACACGGGAGGAGGCAGTGCTCGATTCGCAGAGCACCCTCATCGCCGGCACGAGCCTCAAGGGCAGCGCGGGCGCCGATCTCTGCACCGAGCATGGCGGGGTGACCGACATCCTGGGGCTGGCGCCCGGCGGGCACGTGCGCTGGCTCAACCCGCTCAATCCCAAGGGACTGAAGGCGGGCTTCTTCGGGCTCCACAACCTGCTCGACGTGACCTTCGCCGGCCGCGGCGCGGAGTGTGAGTTCGAGACAATGGACGCCGACGGGCTCGGCACGGGCGTGCTCGGCACACCCGTTGCCATGGGCTGGACCGGCATGTGGCTCGACAACCCGCGGCAGTCCTACGGGTTCATGGGCAATGACGGCAAGGCCCACCTGGTGCTCGGCGACTATTCGGCGCAGGCCTACCACTGGCTCACGGTCACCGGCCTCGACCGCATCCGCAAGCACAGCCAGAAGGTGTCGGTGTCGCCGGTGCTGGAACAGAGCCTGGCAGCAGCGCCGGCCCAGCCGGTGCGCCATTGGCCGGTACCGCCGGTGCCGCCGCTGGTCATCTCCAAACTCGCCGCGCCTTTCACGATGGACGGCGACCCAGCGAAATGGCGCAGCATTCAACCGCTGCTGATCACCCCGGAACTGGCCTCCAAGGCCATCGGCCCAGCCAACAACAGTGCGGTGATCCGCTTCGCCTGGCAGGGCAGCGATCTCTATGCCCAAGTCGTCAAGTTCGATGACAAGATCGTGCTCTTCCAGACCAATCCTACCAAACACTACCTGCAGGACGGCGTTGAGATCGCCATCAACTCCTACCCCGAGGGCTTCAAGTACAACATCACCCTGATCGACGGCAAGCCCGCCGTGTTCCGCGACACTTGGCGGGCAGGTTGGGGTCACCCCGAACTCAATGCCCTGCTCACGCCGGAGGTGGCGCCGCGCTCGATCCGGATACTCGACGACACCGCGCCGGTGGCGGTGGAACGGATGCTCATCGAGGCGGCGACCGGCGCCGACCTGTCGAAGGCCAAGGCCATGGTCATTGAGGTGAAGATCCCGCAGTCGACGATGACGCCGATGAGCCGTCCGGATCAGGAGGTGGTCTTCGAGAGCGGCAAGGGCTTCCGGCTCGGAATCATGCTCAACGACAACGATGTGACCGGCTGGGACGATCTCAATCCGGTGGTGTGGCCCTCGACCTACGGTACGTTCGAGCGCCCCGACCGCCTCGCCCCGGCACTGCTCGAATAGCAGGGCAAGAGGGTGCCGCTGCGGCGCGAAGGAATTCGCGCCTTCATGAGGCGCCTGCAAAACCTCTGGTTTTTGTAAGCGGAGGGTTCGGGGTTCAGTGTGAGATTCCCGCCTGAACCCTGTTTCCCGGCTCTTGCAGGGGGTCTGCAAGAGCCTCTCATTGTGAATCGTAGGCCGGGTGGGAAAAATCGAAATGAAAAGAGTGCTGTTGTGGTGTTTCGTCTTTCTAGCGGCGACCTTGCCGCTCCAGGCGGTCACCCTCGAACGCATCGTCTCGCGCGAGGATCCGAAGTTCAACTGCGCCGACGCGGTCATGACCGTCGGCCGCGACGGCAACGTCTACCTGTCCAGCGTGGTCCAGAACGGCGGCTATATCCTGCGGCTCAGCCGCGACGGCGCGCAGAAGCTTGGCGGCGACGCGGTTTATATGATGGCCAACGCCACGGCCAATGCCGCCGGCATCATAGCCAGCGCCAACGCGCATTTCAACCACTCGGTCAATCTCTACGACGCGAACTTCAAACAGTTCGCCGCCTGCAGCGAGTTTCTTGTCAACGACACCGTGCAGTGGGATGCCCCGGCCCGGGTTGAGGCCGGCGCGAGCGGTGATTTCTATGGTCTCGACCAGCACCGGTTGCGCATCCTGCGGATCACCCCGGCCGGCAAGATCATGCAGGTCTACACATTCCCCACGGATGCGAAGGCTTCGGATATGCGCGTCTGCGAGGCGACGCAAACCTTCTATCTCCGCGCCCGCGACGGCGTGCTGCGCGCCGTCGGGTTCGACGGCCAGGTGAAGTGGCAGCAGAGCATTCCGGGCGTCTTCACGGTCGACGATGCCGGCACGGTGTACTCGCTGGCGGGCGGGACGCTGAAGAAACATGGTCTGACCGGTGAGGCGCAAAGCGAGATCAAAATGCCCCTCACCGACGTGACGGCTATCGCGGTCTCCGGCGACGAACTTGTCGTGAAGCGCGCCGACCCTGCGGAGCTCTTTCAGGTTCACGACCTGGCCACCGGCCAACTCAAGCGTGTCGTCCAGTCGGATCATGAGCGCGTGACCGCCGAGTTTCCCAACTTGGTGTGGACGGCGGGCGAACGGATTCCGTTTGCCGCGACCGCCCATTGCCGGGTCTGGGCAACCGCGTTAGGCGACAGTAACTGGCGGGAATTGAAGCGGACCGGGGATCAGCTCAATGTGCCCGCGGATTTCGCCGGTCTCTATCAACTGCGCATCGGCCCCACGCTCAATCCGCTGGCCGTCACCGAGTACACGCTGCGCGCGGTGGTCGAAGTGCGCGTGCCG
>CAZZCT010000348.1:0-3900 GCA_964652365.1 uncultured Lentisphaerales bacterium | reverse complement strand
ACAAACTCCAGCCGTCCCGGCCGCTACACCATCAACTATCTTGGATCACACCCCCACGGCGGGCTTGCCTGTAACTTTAAGTTGCAGTCGGCAGAATTCAGTGATTACGGTTCAGACTGCGGCTGGGCGTTGGCCGACCGGGTGCCCCAAGGGCCTGGGGCGGCCCTACCCGTCCGGCCGCACGTCGGGCCGACGTGCGCCACAGGGCGAACGTGGCACGGGCTTCCAGCCCGTAGCCTGTCAGAGTACGGGCAAACGAGCGGTCACAGGACGCGCGTCGCGCCGTCTGCCGCGATTCTGTCCGCATCGATCTGCCGGCTACGGGCTGGAAGCCCGTGCCACGATTGGAGCCGACCGGCAGATGCGAGCGTCTCGCGAGGCGCAGATTCACGGTCTGCTCGGGCTCCGGCTGAACTCGTGGCGAGCGGGACAAGAGCGGCGTCGCGCGGGCTACCGCTTGCCGCCGCACTGCCGCAGGAACCAAGAAAATGCGGAAACGGACGCAGCGGGCCAGACTCTGCCCGAAGGTTGCATCACCCCGCCCGCGTCTGCGCCGCCAGCGCGCCGCTGGCGAACGCCCAAGTCAGGTTGAACCCACCACACGGTCCATCGAGGTCGACCACCTCACCGGCCAGGTAGAGCCCTTTCACAAGGCGGCTCTGCAACGTCTGCGGATCGATCTCATCCAGCGCCACCCCGCCGCGCGTGACCATGGACCGCGTCCAGCCTTCGGTGGCAGGGATGGTGAGCGGCAGATCGGCGCAGAGCCGGGCCAGGCGCAACAGGGCCGGCCGCGGCGTGCGTGCGAGCGGCCCTTCGGGCAGCTCGGCCAGTCGGCAGAGCGTGACTGCAAAGGCGCGGGAAAACTCGCCGGCCAACAAGTTGTGCAGGGCGCGGCCACCGCCGGCCTGGCGCCAGTCTGAGAATCGGCGCAACCAGGCCGCCTCGTCGCGGTCCGCGATCGGGCGCAGGGTCACCTGCGCGCTGCCGGCTGCGGCGATGGCGGCGGTCACGTCGCCCGAGAGATCCAGCACAGCCGGACCGCTCAGGCCGCGGTGAGTGAAGAGCACAATGCCCTGCCGTTCCGGCCGGCCGCGGCCGGAGATCCCGACGCTCAGGCGGGCCTGCGGCAGGACGATGCCGGCCAGCGCATGGGGCCAGGTCTCGGTCGAAACCAACGGTACCAGCGCCGGCATGGGTGACACGACGCGGTGGCCGACCGCGGCGGCGAGCGTGAAGCCACTGCCGTCCGAACCCAAGGCCGGATAGCTGCAACCCCCGGCCGCCAACACAACGCGCGGCGCCGCGATCTCCCCGCCGGCGGTCGCCACGCCGCGGACCGCGCCCTGCCCGACCAGCAGTTCCGTGACCGGCGTCTGATCCGCGATGCGGACCCCGCGATGGCGGCCGGCGGCCAGCAGGGCTTCCAGCACATCGGCGGCGCGCTGGGAGGCGGGAAAGACCGAACCGTCCGCCTCAACCGTCGCCGCCACGCCGGCGCGGGCGAACCAGCTCCGCAGCCGGTCGGGTCCCAGTTCGCGCAAGGCCGGAACCAGGAAGCGTCCCTGGCGTCCGAACGCCTCCGGGATCGACTCCTCCGGCCGGGCGGTCGTGAAGTTACAGCGCCCGCCGCCCGTGGCCAGGAGCTTGCGCCCGGGCGAGGGCATGCGCTCGCATACCACCACACGGCGGCCGGCCGGCGCCAGCGCAGCGGCCATCAGGCCCGCCGCACCGGCACCGACAATTAACAGGTCACAGGACTGGATGGTGCTCTTCAGGTGCCACGTTCGAGGTTCGCGTTTGCAGCATCGGGAGTCGGGAGTCGGGAGTCGGCATTCAACGCGACCCGTCGGGCAGCGTCAAGGGCAATCGCGCTCGAACCGACTTCCGCATTGACTTCGACGCGCCTGCCTTGGACACTGCGCGTGTCGATGACCACCCCCGAACAGAGCCGCCCGGATCCCCGACCGCGCCCGTGGCGCGCAGTCCGTCATGCGCTCGAGTATGCGCTGGCCGTACCACTGCTGGCACTGCTGCGGGCCGTTCCGCCGCGGACCGCCTGCCGCCTGGCCGAGAGCCTGGCGGATCTGGCGTTCTGTCTGCTGCCGCGCCGGCGGCGCCTGGCGGAGCGCAACATCCTGGCTGCCGGCATCGCCGCGTCACCGCGCGAAGCCCGGTGCATCGCGCAAGCTTCATTCCGCCACTTCGGGGCCGTGATCGCCGAGACCTTCCATGCGCCGGGAGTTCTTACGGCCGGGAACTGGCAAAACCGGGCGGTGCTGGATACCACGCCGGAGACGCGCGCGCTGCTGGACGCGCAGGGACGCGGCGTCGTGCTGGTCAGCGGCCACCTGGGTAGTTGGGAGGCGGCCTCGCGGGTGATCGCCTTGATGAAGCCGGTCACCGCGATCGCGCGACCAATGAACAATCCGCTGATGCAAGCCCTGATGGACCGCCATCAACTGCGCGGCGCACTCGAAGTCGTTCCGAAGCGGGCTGCCAACCCGCACCGGCTGGTCAATGCGCTGCGCAAAGGGCGCGTTCTCGCCATTCTGGCGGACCAGCACGCGCCCGACAGCCGCGTCTGGATCGACTTCTTCGGCCGGACCGCCGCGACCTACACGACACCGGCCCTGCTCCACCTGCTGACCGGCGCGCCGCTCATCTTCGGCACGGCCATTCGCGAAGACGTGCTGCGCTACCGCATCTGCCTGAGCGAACCGTTGGTGTTCACCCGGACGGATGACCGTAACGCCGACGCCCGTCGCATCACCGAGACCCTGACGCGCCGCCTGGAGGCCGCCATCCGGCAGCATCCCGAACAGTACCTGTGGGCCCACCGTCGCTGGCGCACGCCGCCATCCGACCTGTCAGCCACAGCCGCCGCAACGTCCGGGACACCGGCAGGCGGCACCTCGCCCTGAACCCAATGCAACGGCGCGGGGCCGCCGGCCTGCGCGCGGAGAACAGCATGAACGACACCTCAGTGGATGGCGTGACGGAGATCGCCTCGCGCCTGGATGCCGTGCAGGCGCGCATTGCCGCGGCCTGCGCCCGCAGCGGACGCGACCCGGCCGAGGTCGAGATCGTAGCAGTCACCAAAACCTTCGGTCCGGACGTGGTGCGCGACGCCTGGCAGGCCGGTCTGCGCCGCTTCGGCGAGAACCGCGTGCAGGAGGCGGCCTGGAAAATCCCCGAGTGCGGCACCGGCCCGGAGTGGCACTTGATCGGCCACCTGCAGCGCAACAAGGTGCGGCCTGCCGTGGCCTGCTTCCCGATCATCGAGTCGGTCGATTCCGGCCGCCTGCTGGAAGCGATCGCCCAGGCGGCCGGCGAGTCGGGGCAGCGGCCGACCCTGCTGCTGGAAGTGAACGTCTCGGGCGAAGCCAGCAAGTTCGGGCTGCAGCCGGATGCGGTACCGGCGGTACTCGAACAGTCCCTACAGTTCCCCGACGTGACGGTGGCCGGCTTGATGACCCTGGCGCCGTTCTTCCCGGATCCCCAGCAGGCCCGACCGGTCTTCGCGCGTCTGCGCACGCTGCGCGACGAGTGGTCGCGCACGCTCGGTATCGGCCTCCCCCACCTCTCAATGGGCATGTCCAACGACTTCGAGGTGGCGGTCGAGGAGGGCGCCACCTGGGTGCGCCTGGGCACGGTGCTCTTCGGCCACCGCCCGAAGTGGAAGCCGCAGGCGGACGACGCGCCAGACGTGGAGTGAGCGATCTGGGCGACTCAGTGCCTGTCACCCGACCGTCCACGGTCGTAGTCCCCTGGAGGGCCGGGCTCGTCCCGGCCGCAGCGTGCGCGCACCTCAAACTGCGAGAGTTGCCGCCGAATCTGCCGCCCGGACGTGCGCATGCCCATGCAATCACGGCTCACGAGGACGTTCGCCCTCCCGCC
>CAZZCT010000347.1:0-3943 GCA_964652365.1 uncultured Lentisphaerales bacterium | reverse complement strand
TGAAGAATGCCACCGGCATTGCGGTGGATAAGGACGGCCTGATCTACGTCGGCGTGCGCGAGCCCGACAACCAGGTCAAGGTGTATGCCGCCGACGGCAAGCTCGTCCGCACGATTGGCCGGCAAGGCGGCCGGGCCGCCATCGGCCCCTGGACCGCGGACGGCATGCTCTGGGTCAACGGCCTGGCGGTGGATGGCCAGGGGAAGCTCTGGGTGGCGGAATCGGACACGGCGCCCAAGCGCATGAGCGTGTGGGACAGCGCCAGCGGGAAGTTCCTCAATGAGTTCTTCGGCCCGACGACCTACGGCGCGCTGGGTGGCGCGATCAATCCGGCTGATCCGGCCCTGATGGTCGGCGCCGGCTGCGAATGGCGCATCGACCCGAAGACCGGCAAGGCGGCCTGCCTCGGCACGATCACGCGCGACGGCATGGAGAACTCCCGGTTCGGCACCGGCGCCAACGGCAAGCTGTACCTGGCGGTGGCGCCGGGGTGGACGCATGGAAGCCCGGCCATTCGCATTTTCGAGCGCGTGGGCGATGGGCGGTACGCCCTGCGCAGCATGTTTGCCTACGAGGGCAAGGATGCCGCGGCCACGACCCGGTATTGGGCGGATGAGAATGGCGACGGACAGCAGCAGGAGAACGAGGTCACGACCGCCAAGGGCCATCTGACCTTCAGCAGTTGGTACATGTACTTCGCGCCGGACTTGTCGATCTACAGCGGGAAACAGCAGTTCAAGGTCACCGGCTTCACGGCCTGCGGCGCGCCGAAGTATGACCTGGCGCAGCCGATCGCGATGCCGGTTGCCGGCCTGGGCTCGGCCGACGGAAAGTATGTCATGACACAAGGTGACTATGGTCAGAACACCACCTGGAACCGCTGCTACGACATCGCGACCGGCAAGCTCCGCTGGGAGTACCCCGACAACTTCGTCGGCGTCCACGGCTCGCACAACGCCGTGCCGGCGGAAGTCGGCATGATCCGTGGCTCCTTCGGCCCGTGCGGCACGGTCAAACTGCCCGACCCGGTCGGCAATATCTGGGTCATTCCCACCAACGTCGGCGAGTGGCATGTGCTGACCGAAGACGGCTACTACCTGGCCAAGCTCTTCCAGGGCGACCCCATGAAGATCGCCTGGCCGGAGAAAGCGGTGCCGGGCGCCATTCTCGACAACGTGCCCCCGGGCATGGGCGGCGAGGACTTCGGCGGCTCGATCTGCCTGGCCAAGGATGGCAAGCTCTACCTCCAGGCCGGCAAGACCGCCTTCTGGAATGTCGAGGTCACCGGGCTCGACGCCGTCCAAGCGCTCAAAGGGGGCACACTGGAGATCAACGAGGCTGACATCAAGACCGCGGCCAAATTCAAGGCGGATTATCTGCAGGAGAGCGCCGGGGTAAAACGCCTGGAAATGCCGAAGAAGACAGTGGCGTTCTCCGGCGACCTGGCCAAGGACTTCGCGGGCCTTGAACCGACGAGTTACAAGAAGGCGGACGAGGCCGTGGTGCGCACGGCGCTGTCCTGGGACGAGCAGTACCTCTACGCCGCCTGGGACGTCAAGGACAGCACCCCCTGGGTCAACGGCGCCACCGACCCCGCCCAGATGTACATTGGCGGCGACACCGTCGACCTCCAGCTCGGCACCGACCCGAAGGCGGCCAAGGACCGCACGGCGGCGGTCGCCGGCGACCTGCGGCTCTCGATCGGCAACTGCCAGGGGAAGCCCGTGGCCGTCCTCTTCCGTGCGGTCTCCGCAACGAAGAAACCGAAGACCTTCAGCTCCGGCGTGGTCAAATCCTACACGATGGACTTTGTCGATGTGCTGGCCGACGCCAAAATTGAAGTGAAGACGCAGGCGGGCAAGGGCTACCTCGTCGAGGCGGCCATCCCGTGGACCGCCCTCGGCGTCAAGCCAGCCGCGGCGCTGACGCTGCGCGGCGACTTCGGCGCCACCCACGGCGACGCGGGCAACCGGACGCGCCTGCGCACCTACTGGAGCAACCAGCACACCGGCATCGTGGACGATGCCGTGTTCGAGCTGCAGATGGAGCCTAAGAACTGGGGCGAGCTCGTGTTCCAGTGACGGATGGGAAGAAAGCAGGGGTTAGGCGTTAGGCGCTAGGCGTTAGGCGCTAGGAGCCAAACGAAGGATCGGGTCGAACAGATTTTTCGCTTCGCTCGGAATGACATGATTTCTTGGTGATGCATTGCCTACGATGCTGTGTGTACACGTTGTGGCCTAGCGCCTAGCAACTGGCGCCTAATGCCTGTCGCCTGGAAGGAGAAACTATGGCTGTGAAGGAGCATGTCGGGGACTAGTCGCTAACGCCTAATGTCTAACGCCTAACGCCTAACGCCTGACGCCTAACGCCTGACGCCTAACGCCGAGCACCTAACGCCAGTCCAAAAGGAGTTCGAATGAAGAAATACGTTAGTCCTCTGGTTTCCATTCTGTCCCTGCTGTCGGCTGCGTCGGTTTCCGCCGCCGAGACGGCCTACTTGCGCCCGGGCGACGTGATCGCCTGCGTCGGGGACTCCGTCACGGCTGCCGGCGTCTACGACGGATTCCTGCAGGCGATGCTTGACCGGCTGTATCCGGGAGCCGGCATCCGGATCGTCAACCGTGGCTCGGGCGGCAAGTCCGCGGGCTCGGCCGCCGACCTGCTCAATTCCGCCATCAAGACGGAGCGTCCCACGCTGGCCACGGTCATGTTCGGCGTCAACGACACCCGCTGGTCGGCGGGCGACGAGGACGCCAAGGCCGCGGCTTTCACCAATGGACTGGCCTCGGCCGTGGAGCTTGCCGCGAGCAACAATGTGATCCCGCTGCTGCTGCGCGAGTCGCACTTCTCGCATGGCCAGGCGCCGGACGAGTTCGCGGCGAAGGTCAACGGCGTCCTCGACCGGCTGATGGCGGCGCAGGACACGTTCGCCGCCGCGCGGCAGATTCCCGCGATCGACACCCAGGGGGCCTACAAGCGCGCGCTCGCCGCCGCGTGGGCCGCCGACCCGCGGTACGAGTTCTCGCCGGACATTGTGCATCCGAACTCCGCAGGGCACGCCGCCATGGCCGGCGAGATCCTCCGTGCCCTGGGGGCGGGGCTGCCCCTGGCGGCGCCGAAGGGCGAGCGCGGGCCGCTGCGGCTCGCCGCGTCCGCCGACCTGACGCTCGAATTCGCACCCACCTCTGGCGTGCTGGCAGCAGACGGGACGCTGACCGTGCCCGTGACGATCCACAACCGGTCGGCCAAGGCGGAGAAGGGCACCCTCCTGCTATGCCTTTCCGATCTCGCTGTCGAGAAGCCCATCGAGGTCGCGGCCGGGGCCGCGGCCACCGTGACCTTTGAGCTGCCGCTCGCCAAACTCCGGGCGGAGCGCGGCGCGGGACCGCTCTATGCCGCCTTCCGCGGCGCGCAGCGCTTCACCGCCGCCAGCGCCCTGTTCTTCCACTCGCGCCTCCGGCCCGCGGCGGCGGCGCCGCTGGTCTTCAGCGCCACTGATTTCCAGAGCGCCGCAGCTACGGATCCCCGCGTCTGCCCTGTCACGAACGTGGCCATGCGGCGCAACGGCACGGAGCTGACAGTGGATTTCACGTGGGCGGATACGAACGTCATCACCGCGCAATCGGGTTTCAGGACCCGCTTCGGCAAGGAGATCGCGGCATTGCTCGACCTGAACAACCGCGAAGGGCAGCCGTGCGACGCGGTGGAGTTCCTGCTGGATCTGCGCCCTGCGGCCGCCATCGGCCGCCCCACCGCCAACGCCGATGCCAACCCCGAAGGCGTCTTGCGGATCGGAGTCTGCCTGGTCGAGGAGAATGGCAAGATCGTAGCCCGCGCGCTGTCCCTGCCGGAACTGCCGGCTGAGGCGCTGGCGCTGGTGCCGGCGGGGCCGAATGCCTGGACATTGAAGGTGAAGTGCGAAGCCGCAGGCCCCAGCCTCGGC
>CAZZCT010000346.1:0-3976 GCA_964652365.1 uncultured Lentisphaerales bacterium | reverse complement strand
GCACGAAACTGCGGCAGGCTTCGCGGCAACTCTCGCAGAACAGGGTCTCTGGGCACGACTTGACCTGGACCACGCCCACAACCCAATCGAACCGCAGATTGACGAACCGGTCCCCAGAACGAGAACCGCTGCGCCAACCTTGACCTGCACCGCAGGTTGCGCCAAACTGCCTCCCATGGCACTCCTACACACCCACATCTACTCGAACGCCCTGGGAATGCAGTGCACCCTGGACGTAATCCTGCCGCAACGGCCCGCCACCCCCGAGTTGCCGTGCCTGTGGTTGCTCCACGGCCTGTCGGACGACCACTCGATCTGGCAGCGCCGCACCAGCATCGAGCGCTACGTTGATTCATACAACCTGGCGGTGGTCATGCCCAACGTGCACCGCAGCTTCTACACCGACATGGCGCACGGCTACGCCTACTGGACCTTCCTGGCGGATGAACTGCCGGCAATCGCGCGGAGCCTCTTCCGCCTCTCGCCGCGGCGCGAAGACAACACCGTGGCGGGCCTGTCGATGGGCGGCTACGGGGCCTTCAAGTTGGCGCTCAACCGGCCGACGCAGTTCGGCGCCGCCGCCAGCCTTTCGGGGGCACTCGACATGGGGCGGCGCTGGGCCGGCGCCGGTTTGGAGTCCGACTTGCGACTGGTCTACGCCGGCGACCCGACCGGCACACCCAACGACCTGCTGCACGCCGCCACGGTTCTGACTCAGGGCAACGCGCCGCGGCCGCGCCTGTTCCAGTGCTGCGGCCAGCAGGATCACCTGTATGCCGACAACCTGACCTTCCGCGACCACGCCCGCAAGCTGGGTCTTGACCTGACTTACGCCGAGGGACCGGGCGGCCACGAGTGGGCCTACTGGGATGCGCGTATCCAGGACGTGCTGGCGTGGATGCGGCCGGCAGCCGTGTGACGGATCAGGCGTAACCGGGTCGGCACGCACGTCGGGCCGACGTGCGCCACCTGAGACGCTCCCGGCGCGGCCCCGCGCCCATTAGTGTCCACTGGTTTCCGCCTTCCGCGGAAACCAGCGGAAATTAATCGGTGAGATGTTTCAGCAACTGCACGAAGCAACGGTGGTTGCCGTCGGCGTCAGGCACCGGATCGCGCCAGAGCAGTGCGATGGCCTGGGCCGTGGAGAGCACGTTGCCCTGCCGGATCGTGGTCTGGCCGAACTTGGTCGAGAAGGCGTCCGCCCGCAGCAGAATCAGGTAGGTCTGCTGACGGGTCGTGAGCAGTTGATAGGCGTTCCGCAGCGGCGCCTCGCGGTCCATCTCGTTCGCCATGCCAGCGGCGGTGGCAAGCGCCGAGTCGTACCAGGCAAGCTCGCCGAGGTCCGTCACGTTGGTCACGGGCATTCCGGCGGAGCGAGCCAGAATCACGTCGGATACGCTCTGCGCTGCGGCTGTATTCAGGCGCAGCGGCGCTGCCGAGTTCCACTCGCGAAGCGGCATGTCGAAGAAGACTGAGTCGAGCGCGGGCTGCTGTCGCGTGTTTGGATTCACCAGGCCGCGGCGGGGCTTGGCGGATTCCGCTGGCGGAGTCATCGTGAACCAGTCGAACAGGCGATGATAGCCGGCTACCGGGAGCATGCGAAATCCATCGGCATCCCGGTGGTGGTAGAGACGCATCGTCAACCAGTGGTCGGTCGCAATCAAGGCCATCTCGCCCACGGAGCGCAGCGGCCGGTTCGCGGGCGACGGCAGCGATTGCTGCTCGGTGAACGCGTCAAACCAGGTCGTGTCGGTGCCGCCGAGGCGGCGTTTTCCCAGACCGTCGAAGACGCGATTGATCTCGCCGGCGGCCGATCCCAGCAACGCGGGGTGCTGCAGCACGTACTCCAGGAACGATCCCGTTGCGTACAGACGACAGCTTGCGGTGTACCCGGGCCATGCGTAGGAGCCGAGCGTGGTGTTGTTCTGCCAGTGAAGATATCGCGTCTCGCTGGGTGACCAGTTGAAGCGCGGATCGAATGTCTCGGCCCACATCTGACCCTCTGGAACGACGATTGGGAGAGCGACTGGACGTCCATGCAGCGCCGTACCGAATGTCGGCCATGCCAGTTCAACGCCATTCGCAGCCGCGTTTCCCGGTACGGCGTCCACGACGCCAACACCGGTCTTGGTCAGACGGATGCTGACGCCGATTCGATAGTCGTTAGGATTGCTGATGAAGAAATTACCGGCCACGGCAGATGCCACGGTGGCGGTGTTGGTGCCGCCGACCTCGCCGGCCAGGAAGCGAGTTCCGCTGCGGATCATCGGCACGGTCCAGGTGCGACCGGGGTCAGCAGGTATCAGCGAATTCTGGAAGGCCACTGCCGGGGCACCGGCTGGCTGTGTCATGATCGGCTGAGCGAGACGTTTGACGGTCACCTCGGCGGTGTAGTCGCCGGTATCGGTGCCGGCAAAGGGGCGCCAGGCCCAGAAGCCGATGCGGTAGCGGTGCTGGAAAATGCGGGAGGCGGATCCGCTCCAGCTATAGCTCGGATACCAGACCAAGCCGCTGAGCATGAAGGTATCCTCGGTGTTTGGAAACTCAAAGCCCCGAGGTGTGGAGTCGGCGTCGATGTAGTCATACAGTGCCTGAATGTACTGGTTGACGCGTTGCGCGATCTCTGCCGCGTCGTTGCCTGTCACGTAGTAGGCATTGCCCAGAAGTTCAGGCTTCGATAGCACCTCGCGCAGGCGATCCTCCACGGTCTGAGTCTGTCCTGGTGCGTAAGCCTCCGTGGGGCGCCCCTCCAAGTTCCCGCCCACATAGAGCTTCGGCTTTCCGTCCGGCGCCCTTTCGTTCTGCGGCGCATAGGAAAAGGTGTTGAAGTTGGCTAGTTGGGCGCCGTTGAGTCCGGTGTTGCTCAAGGTGCGCAGCTCCTCGATCGTCTCGTAGCGCCCGTTTGCATCACGGCCGGAAGCAAACGCGACCTGGCTGATGGCTTCCGGCAGGATTGTTGGGTCGACTCGGATCTCGCCCGGGTTGGCCCCCTCCGCTCGGGTCACGCCGTTGCTGCCCACGATGTTGGCATCCAGAAGCCCCGAGGTGTTGAGGACAATGTAGGCATAGCGGCCGACCACGCGGCCGTTGGCTTCGAACCCGATCCACTCTGGTCGGGCGCGTTCGACGGCCTCCCTGAAGCCGGGCGGCACAAACTCCATCATGCGGGATGAGAGCACGCGCGCGTAGAAGGGGGCCTCGTCCTGGCTCACTGTCGGATCGACGGAGAAGATCACTTCGCTGGGGACGTCCGGTACCGCGCGCACCACACTGCCATCGTCCGGACGGATGATCTGCCAAGTGCCGTTGGTCCATGGCGGGTAAATGAGGTCGCCCACCGCAACGGGAACTCGCGCGGGGTCGGGACCGACGCAGGGATGCAGGGAGTCGATCTCGGCGATGGCCCGCGCCAGGGCGGCGTGGGTCATCTGGCGCGCACTGCTGGCGTGGCGATAGTTGGAGGCCCCGCCGCGTTCGACGCGCATCAGGATCGTGAAGGCCACGGTGCTGATGAGCAGCAAGGCCAGCAGGCCGACGACCACCAGCAGGGCCACGCCGCGCCGGCCGGCGGCATAGCGGGGTGTTGTTGTGTTAGACATGGGAACATCTCCGCTAGATTTCTCGTTCCGAGAAATCTAATGTTTTCTTGGCTGCAATTTCAGGACGCGAGTTTGAAGTTGTGGATGGGCTCTTCACGGCACGGCGCAGAGCGCCGTGCTACGGCCGCTCCGGGCGGCCCGCCGTAGGACGGTCCTCCGGGCCGTCCGTCCCGACGCAAACAGCCCAGTACATCGACGAGTCCAAGTCACCAGATCCGGTTGCGGTTGGGCAGGGTCACGCTGGTCTTGATGGCATACTCATTGCCCAAATCTTCGGTTGTCTTGAACGTGACTTCGTAGGGTGTTTTCCAGGGATCGAGGTAGGCCTGTCGGGGACTGAGACTCGCGTTCAGCAGCACCAGCCCGCGCGGGTTCCA
>CAZZCT010000345.1:0-4010 GCA_964652365.1 uncultured Lentisphaerales bacterium | reverse complement strand
CGGCTCGCCCGCCACGTCCAGCGGGGGTGCGGACAGCTCGCCGGGCGGAGTTGCGGCACGCGCGGAGCCGGCCGCGAGCGCGAGCGGGCGCGGCCGTCGGAGGCGTTGGAGGCGTCGACCAGCGGGCAGTCGTCCGGTTCGACGTTCGAAAACCTCGAGCAGGAAGAGTCCGGCAGCCGCCAGGTACAAATAGGGCGCGAGGGGTACCGGGGTCCGCGACTTTCGCAGGGACTGCCAGACCGTGGGGGCATCGTTGCGCTCCTGGCCGCCGCTGATGCGCGCGCACTCGGCCAGCAGGTGCGAGCCGTTGGCCGCGGGGCCGGGCGCATGCTCGGGCGAGTAGGGCAGGCAGAAGGGCGCCAGCGTCACCGGTTCCTGGCCGCGCACCTGGATCACGGGCAGCAGGACTTCGCGGCCGGTGGCGAGCACCTCGGCGGTCAGCAGGTCGGGGGTCTCCCAGTCGAGGCGGTGTACGGTCAGGCGGGGGGGCGCGCCGGGCAGTTCGTGCAGTACCAGCAGGCGCGGCGCGTCGCGCCATGGCGTGGACGCGCCAGCGGACTCGTCCGGGTCGCAATGCAATTCGATCCGGAGACCGCCCGGGATCGGACGCACCAGCGGTACGACGCCCGGCAGTCCTTCGTCCGGGCCGGCGGTCCAGCGTGCCAGACCCGTCAGGAAGGCGCCCGCATGCGGCCAGCGGGCGAGGGGATCGGACAATTCGCCGTCGACGGCGCCGGTGAATGCCAGCGCACGTCCGGCGCCGACCTGCCAGAAGGCCACGACCGGCGCCCGGCTCTCGTCGCACGTGACGGCCGCGGCCAGGGCCTCGGGCCTCAGGTAGCAGAGGTTATACCCCCCGATGACAGGCGGCGGCGCATACCGGTCGGCGTCGAGCAACTGGGCGGCGGCCGTGAAGGCGGTTGCGGTCGGCTCGGTGACCAGGGCAGTGCGCGCCACCGTGAAGGTATCCTGGACGAACAGGCGCGGGACGTCCAGCGCGTCCTGCGTGAAGAAGCACTGTCCGCTGCCGCGGTGAGCGATGTCGCGCAGCAGTCCGGCATCGGTATCGGCGGGCGAACCGAGTCCGACCACGCTGACCGTGATGCCGGCGGCGGTTGCACGCGCCAGCAGCTCGCGGTATTCACCGGGTTCCTCCGAGTCGGCGGCGTCGGCAAAGAGCAGGATGTGGCGCGCACCGACAGCCGCGCCGTCGTCATTCGACAGCATCCGCAGCGCGTTGGACAGGGCCTCGTAGATGAAGATGCCGCCGCCTTGCGAGGCAATCCGGCGGATGTCGCCCGCCCGGGCCCGCGCCCGGTCCGACGGCAGCAGCGGAACCACCGTGTGGGCGGTGCTGTCGACCGCCAGCAGGCCGAAGCGGTCGAACGGACCGAGCAGTCCCAGCACCTGCAACGCGCCCAGATTCGCCAGATCCATCTTGGTGCGGCTGCCAGCCACGGGGGCGGACATGCTGCCCGAGCGGTCCATGGCCAGCACCAGTGCCAGCGCGAACTTGCGCTGATCCTGACGCAGTTCCAGGGTCACCGGGAGCACGCTTTCGAGGGCCGACCCGTAGTAGCCTCCGGGACCGTAGGCGTGGCGTCCGCCGGTCGTCATCAGGCCTCCGCCCGTCTCGCGCACCCAGGCGGCCAGCAGCTCCAGGCCGTGCCGGCCCAGTGCGCCCGCCGGCGTGTTTTCCAGGATCACGGCGGAGCAGCCTGCCAGACTGGCCAGGTCCACGGTGCCGGCAGCCGGATCGCGGTCGACCACGTCGAGGCCGCCGCGACGCAGCAGGTTCGCGAAGCCGGAAGCGCCCGACGGCGTTATGCACAGCACCGGGCGGCGTCCCTGGATCTGAACCAGGCACCGCGCGCGGTTGTTCTCCGGCACGGGATCGGCGGGATCGGGTGGCAGGCGCAGTTCGTACTCCAGCATGCCTGAGGTCGTGAGCGTGTCACGGAAGGCGAGCGCCACGGTTCCGGCCGCGCCCTGTCGCACGCCCGCTGCGACCAGATTGGTGCCGCGGCGCAGTTCGTAGGCCAGATCGCCGGGCGCGGGCAGGTCGACCCAGAATGTCAGCGGCAACGATTCGCCCGGCGCAAGACGGGCCGGGGCCTGGACACGCCGGATTGCGACATCGCCGCTGACCGGCCGGGCCATAACCTGGTAGTCCACCGGAATGGCGCGGGTAGCCGCCTGCAGGGCGGCTTCGGCGGCCTCCGAGCCGGTGGCCCGGCCATCGGAGAGCACCAGCACGCGCCCCGCCTCGCCGCGCGGAACCAGTCCCAGGGCGGTTTCGATGCCGGCACGCAGGTTCGACTGGTCCGGCTCCTGTGTGCGCAGGAACCCGGCAAAGCGGGCGGTCTGGGGCGGCTGTTCGACGGACGCCTGGCGGCCGAAGGCCACCACGGCCAGACGATCGCCTGCGGGCAGCGAGCGTTCGAGCTGGCGTACGGTTTCGATCTGGCGCGCAGATGCATCGCGCGGCATCGAATCGCTGCGGTCGGCCACCACGACCACGGTGCCCCGCCGCTGTGCCAGGGGCCAGACGGGTTGGGACAGCGCACCGAGCAGCGCAACTATGGCCAGCGCCCGCAGGCGCGTGAGTGCGCGCGACGCCAGGGGCCGCAGCCACAGCCCGGCCGCCAACGGCACCAGCAGCCACAGCCAGACTGGTTGAAGCGGGACGGGCATCGTTTGTGAGGCGGCGCTCCCCCCGTGTTCCGATGATGGCGCCCGCCACCCTCACGCGCGGTTTCCCGGCGCGGGAAACCTAGCCGTTCAGTCGCTCGAAATCGCGCATGAACATCACCAGCGCTTCGACTCCTTCGCGCGGGAAGGCGTTGTAGATCGAGGCGCGTACGCCACCGACGGCGCGGTGGCCCTTCAGGCCCTTGAGTCCGGCCTTGGAGGCCTCGGTGCAGAAACGCTCCTCCAACTCTTCGGTTGGCAGACGGAAGGTGACGTTCATATCGGAGCGGCAGTCCTTGGCGGCCGTGCCCCGGTAGAAGCCCGAGGCGTCGATCGCATGGTAGAGCAGGCCGGCCTTCTCGCTGTTGAGACGGTGCAGGTTCGTCAGACCGACCTGCTTGATCCAGCGGGTGACCAGCGCCAGGATGTAGACGCTGAAACAGGGCGGCGTGTTGTAGAGCGAGTTGGCCTCGATGTGGGTGCGATACGCCAGCATGCTGGGCAGGGCCTTGGAGGCGCGCTCGGCAAAGTCCCGGCGCATGACGACCAAGGTGACGCCTGACGGCCCGAGGTTCTTCTGCGCGCCGGCGTAGATCAGGGCGAAGCGGCTGGCGTCGAAGGGCCGCGAGAGCATGTCGGACGACATGTCCGCCACGAGCGGCGCCTCGCACGGGGGGAACTGCTTCCACTGCGCGCCCGAGATCGTTTCGTTCGACGTCAGGTGGACGTAGGCTGCCCCGGGCGTGAGCTTCAGCTCGGCGGCCGTCGGTACGCGCGTGGGGATCTCCTTCTCGGTGTCGGCGGCAACGGCCACCTGCCCGAGGCGGCGGGCCTCCTTGATCGCGGCTGCGGCCCAGTGGCCGGAGTTGATGTAGTCGGCGACGCTCCCGGCCGGCAGAAAATTGATTGGCACCATGGCGAACTGCAGGCTGGCGCCGCCTTGGAGGAAGAGCACGGCGTAGTCGCTGCCCAAGCCCAACAGCTCCGTGACGTTCGCCACGGCCTCGGCATGGATCGCGTCGTACTCCTTGCCGCGGTGTGAGCATTCCAGGATCGACAGGCCCGAGCCCTTGTAGTCGACCAGTTCGCGCTGCGCCTCTTCGAGCACAGGCAGAGGCAGGATCGCGGGACCGGCACTGAAATTGAAGATGCGCGCCATGGGGTTCCTTTCGGTTAGGGAGCGGGCTGGCGCGGTTGCGAGCGTCAGCCGTCCTCAAAGGCCAAGCATAGCGCTGCCTTGTGGACGGCGTCAACGGTGATGCGCCGGTCCTCAAACTGCGAGAGTTGGAACGGTGGAATGCGGGAATAGTGGACGGCTG
>CAZZCT010000344.1:0-4140 GCA_964652365.1 uncultured Lentisphaerales bacterium | reverse complement strand
GCGGTTCGCTGGCCCCGCGCGACATCGTCGCGCGCGCCATCGACTCCGA
Source organism: uncultured Lentisphaerales bacterium (assembly GCA_964652365.1). Taxonomy (GTDB): domain Bacteria; phylum Verrucomicrobiota; class Kiritimatiellia; order RFP12; family CAZZCT01; genus CAZZCT01. Next base: position 4,091 of record CAZZCT010000344.1, on the reverse strand, counting down.
GATGAAGCGTACCGCCGCCCCCTGCGGTTTCCTGGACATCCGCCACAAGCCGCCCGGCTTCGTGCAGGAGCGCTTCCCCAACCTGTACGCCACCTGTCTGCAGTACGGCATCGACATGGCCGCCGACCTGATCCCGGTGGTGCCGGCCGCGCACTACTGCTGCGGCGGTGTGCGCGCGACGGTCGAGGGCCGCACCAGCCTGCCCGGACTGCTGGCCGTGGGCGAAGTCGCCTGTACCGGGCTGCATGGCGCCAACCGCCTGGCCAGCAACTCGCTGCTGGAGGCGCTGGTCTGCGCGCACGCCATGGCCGAGCGGCTGATCGCCACTCCGCGCGGCGACCGGGCCGCCGTCGCCGTGCCGATTCCGGACTGGGAGTCGGGCGCGGCCGTGCCGAGCGATGAACAGGTGGTGCTCGCGCACAACTGGAACGAGTTGCGCACCTGCATGTGGGACTATGTCGGCATTGTGCGCACCGCCAAGCGCCTGGACCGCGCCTACCGCCGCATCCGCAACCTGCGCCGCGAGATCCGGCAGTACTACTTCGACTACCTGGTGACAGCCGACGCGCTGGAGCTGCGCAACCTGGCGGACGTCTCGGAACTGATCGTGCGGTGCGCCCGCCGCCGTCACGAAAGCCGCGGTCTGCACTACACCCTCGACCACCCCGGATTGTTGCCGCACGCGCGTGCCACGGTTTTGAGGGGACGAAAGTGATGGCTTGCCACCTGCCCGCGAAGCCGCTATGCATGGTGTGATTCGGCGTGGCAGCCCGCTCGACCGACGAGAGATAAACCCGATGGCCTACGAAGTTCTGGCACGCAAATGGCGCCCCCGACAGTTCAGCGATGTCGTCGGGCAGGAGCATGTCACCCGGACGTTGACCAATGCGCTCGTCGCCGGCCGCGTCGCGCATGCCTATCTTTTCGTCGGTCCGCGCGGCATTGGCAAGACCACCCTGACGCGCATCTTCGCGAAGGCCATCAATTGCGAGCAGGGACCGACCGCCACGCCCTGCGACACCTGCGAGCTGTGCCGTGAGATCATGGCCGGCAACGCGCTCGACGTGCAGGAGATCGACGGCGCCTCCAACAACGGCGTCGAGCAGATCCGCGACCTGCGCGACGCCGTGCGGTTTGCGCCGACCCGCGCGCGCTTCAAGATCTTCATCATCGACGAAGTCCACATGCTCACCGATGCGGCCTTCAACGCCCTGTTGAAGACCCTGGAAGAGCCGCCGCCCCACGTGAAGTTCATCTTCGCCACGACCGAGGCCGACAAGGTCTTGCCGACGATCATCTCGCGCTGCCAGCGCTTCGACCTGCGGCGGATTCCGACCACCCTGATCGCCGAACAGCTCGGCAAGATCGCCGCGACCGAGCACGTCACGGTCGAGCCCGACGCCCTGCTGGCGATCGCCCGCGGCGCCGAGGGCGGCATGCGCGACGCGCTGTCGGCGCTCGATCAGCTGATCGCCTTCAAGGGCGACACCGTCAGCGAAGAGGACGTGCTGGCGGTCTTCGGCCTGGTGGCCCGCAAGTCGCTTGAGAACATGGCCGGACACCTGCTCGCGGGCCAGACGGGCGAGGCCCTGCGGCTGGTGGACGCCCTCGACCAGAGCGGCAAGGACCTGCGCCGGCTGGTGATCGAGCTGTTGGGCCACTTCCGCAACGTGCTGGTCTGCCAGCACGTGGGCGATGACGCCACCGCCCTGGACGTGACGCCCGAGCAGCTGCGCGTCCTGCGCACCCAGGCCGGCCAGGCCGATCCGGCGCGCGTGCTGCGCATCGCGGAGCAACTGGCCGACGTCGAGGGCCGCATGCGCTACGCACTCTCGCGGCGCACCTTGCTGGAGACGGCTCTGGTGCGCTGTTGCCGTGCCGCCACCACCGTCACACTTGACGATCTGCTCAAGCGTCTGAACGCCCTGCGCGATGCCGGACCGCCAGCTGCCCACCCGACCCCCGCACCGGCCGGCGCCGCGCCTGCCGCTCCAGCCAACCCGGCCAACCCGGCCACCCAGATCTATCAGGATCCCGTCGTCCGCAAGGCGCTCGAACTCTTTGACGGCAGTGTCGTGGCCGTGGAGGAGTAGCCCGGCCACCGGCAGCACCGCATTTCCAACCCCCATACGAAAGGACCCCTCCCATGGCCAACATGATCGAACAGGTCAAACAGGCAATGCAGATGCGCAAGGAAGCCAAGCGCATCCAGAGCGAGATTGAGAAGATCTCCTGCGAGTACAGCAACGGCGGCATCACCTGCGTGGTGCGCGGCGACTTCTCGGTGGTCTCGATCAAGGTGGCTCCGGAAGCGCTCAAGGAGGTCGTGGCCGGCAAGCCGGAGCGCTTCGAGACCATGCTGCTGAACGTCGTCAACAACGCCATCAAGAGCGTCCGCAAGCAGACCCAGGAACACATGGCCGAGGCTATGAAGAGCTCGGGCTTGGGCGACATGCTGGGCAGCATGGGCGGCTGATTCACACACCCTGCGGGAGTTCCGGATGGCTGCGCCGCTTGATGATCTGATCCGCGCCCTGGCTCGCCTGCCCGGACTGGGCAAGCGCTCGGCCGAACGCGCGGCGTTGGCGCTGGTCCGGCGTCCGGACGACCTGCTGGACGACCTGACGCGGGCGCTCACGGCTGCGCGCGCCGGGGTGCGCTGTTGCGAAGTCTGCGGGGGCTTCACAACCGTCGACGCCAACCCCTGCCGGCTGTGCACGGACCCGCGGCGGGACGACGGCCTGCTGTGCGTCGTGGAGGAGCCCGGGGACATCCTGGCGCTGGAGCGGGCCGGGGCCTTCGGCGGGCGCTACCATGCCCTGCTCGGCAAGGTGGCCCCCACCCGTCAGACCGGTCCGGCCGAGTTGCGCCTGCGGCAGTTGGTGACGCGCGTGACCGGCGGTGCCGTGCGCGAAGTCATCCTGGCCACCAGCACCGACGTCGAGGGCGACGCCACAGCCGCACTGCTGCGCGCCCTGCTGCACCCGCACGGCGTCAAGGTCACCCGCCTGGCCTTTGGCCTGCCGGCGGACAGCGGGGTTGGCTACGCCGATCCCTTGACCCTCAAACGAGCACTAAGCGGCCGGATCGAAGCGTGAGAAACTCTCGGCGTCCCTCCCTCGTCCTCGTCGTCGTCCTCGTCCTCGAATCCCCCTGCGCTTGACTTCCGAGGACGACGACGAAGGACGAGGACGATTACGAGAAGACATCATCGGACTTGGGTTCTTGAGCACTTAATCGCCACCCGTAGCCATGGCCCTATTCATACAACCACCCGCAGATGCCTTCCAGGATCCAACCCTGGCCGACACCTGCTACCTGAAGGAGTTCGGCGCCCGCACCTACTCCGGGTACAACTACCTGGGACCCGGCGTCGTCGCGCGCATCAAGCGCCGTCATTTCGAAGTCTGCCTGAAACTCGCTCGGCCGCACTTCGGCGGCCGGGCCCTGGACTTCGGTTGTGCGGACGGCGTCCTCCTGCCGTCACTGGCGCGGCACTTCACGTCCGTGGTTGGCGTCGACATCCGGCCCGAGTTCGCCCGCACGAGCCAGGCCGTAGCCAGAAACCTGAAGCTGACCAACGTCGACGTGGTGTGCAACCAGAACCTGAGCTTCGACGCGTTGCGCGAGCGTCTCGCCGGACGCACGTTTGAAGCGGTCTTCCTGCTCGAGGTTCTGGAACACGTCGGCCAGCCGGGCCGCGAGTATCAGGACCGCTGCGAACTGGTGCGCGAGGTGGCCGGGTTGCTGGAGCCGGGCGGTCGGATCATCATCTCGGTCCCCAAGATGATCGGACTGCCGTTCCTGCTGCAGCGGATGGGGCTGGCCGTCTGCCGCCTGCGGCGCGAGCCGATCTCGCTGCGCGAACTGCTGGCGGCTGGCCTGCTCGGCCGGACCGATCGCCTCGAACGCCGTTGGCGACGCGACCACCTCGGGTTCAACCACCGCAAGCTCGATCACGCTCTGGCCAGCGAGTTCCGCATCCGGCGTCGAACCGGCACCTTCTTCCAGGCCATCTACGAGGTGGAACGACGCTCTCGTCCATAACTTCACCCCGCTGCGAGGGCGGACTTGAGTTCTAACTCGTTGAT
>CAZZCT010000343.1:0-4148 GCA_964652365.1 uncultured Lentisphaerales bacterium | reverse complement strand
GATCAGTTCCCGCAGGTCTTCGTCGCTCACCTGGTGGCCGAGGACGATCGCGGTCAACGCGGCGCCCCGCTTGTCCGCCAGCAGCCGGCCGCGGGTCAGGAGTTCGTGTCCGACCCGCAGCATGCGGCCGGCCGCGTGCTCGGCCAGGATCCAGACGCCGGTGTGTTGCACTAGAGGAAACCCTTCTGTTGCAGGAACGCCACGAGCTGGTCTGCAGCCGCGGTGACAGCCTGCTCATCCGCAGCCGCGAGCTTGCGGCCTGCGCGGCTGATCTTGGGACGGAAGATCCTGACCACCCGCGTCGGCGAGCCATCGAGGCCGGTCTTGTCGCGCGGCACCTGCAGCTCGTCCGGCCCCCAGACGGGGATCTGGGCCTGCCGGGCCTTCTGCTTCCCCCGCAGCGTGGGCAGGCGCGGCGCGGCCACCTCCTTCACCACGGTCAGCACGGCAGGCAGTTGCACGTCGAGCACGGCGTTGCCGTCCTCAACCAGCCGGTGCACGCGGCAGGTGTCGGCGGTCAGCCGTTCGATCCGGCTGATGTAGGTGGCCACGGGCAGATCCAGGAAAGCAGCGATGCCGGGTCCCACCTGCCCCGTGTCGCCATCCGTGGCTCGCTCTCCGCACACGATCAGGCACCGGGGGTCGTTGTCCGCCGCGCGCGGGTCGGCCAGGATCTTGCGAATGGCCCGGGCCAGGGCGTACCCGGTGACCCAGGTGTCGCTGCCGGCAAACGCATTGTGCGAAAGAAGCACGCCCCGGTCAACGCCCATCGCGATGGCTTCCTTCAATGCCGTGATGGCGCGGAGAGGGCCCATGGACAGGGCCACGATCTCGCCGCCATGCTGCTCACGCAACTGGAGCGCGGCCTCGATGGCGTAGAGGTCGAGCGGGTTGACGATGGCTTCCACGCCCTCGCGGACCATGGTGCCCGCGGCCTCGTCCATTCGTACGGCGTTCGTTTCCGGGACCTGCTTGATCGGGACGATGACTAGCATGTGCGTGTATTCCGCCAACTCCGGCCTGAGATGGAGACGTAGCATAGCGGGTTCCGACGCCGGTGCAACCTGATTTCAAGGCGTGTCGCGCTTCGAACCGTTTGTTACGATACCTACATGTCTTCCACACACAGCATGCGTCGAGGCGAGAAGGAGATGGGCGCGCGCGCGGAGATCGATGCCGTCATCCGGGGGTGCACGGTCTGCCGGCTTGGACTGGCCGACGCCGGCCGGCCGTACGTCGTGCCGATGTGTTTCGGTTACGATGGCCAATGCCTGTATGTCCATTGCGCGCACGACGGCCGCAAGATCGACATCCTGCGCCGCAACAATCGCGTCTGCGTCGAGTTCGACATCGCGGAGGGGCTGGTTTCCGGCGGCGACCAGGGGTGCCGCTGGAGCATGCGGTACCGCAGCGTGCTGGTGGAGGGCACGGCGCGTTTCGTGGACGAACCCGATGCCCGCCGCCAGGCGCTGGCAGTCATCATGGCCCAGTACGCGCCGGGTACGTTCGCCTTCACGGATGCCATGGTGGCGCGCACCTGCGTGATCGCGGTGGACATCGAGACGGTGACCGGCAAACAGACGCCGCGGCAACTGGCCGCCGAGGTCGCGCTGGCGCTGAGCGGACCTGCGGCGGATGCGTGTTGACAGCATATGTCACTGACGTCACCATACCGGCGTGAAAACAATCTCCATCAAACAGCTTCATCAGGCGACCGGCCGTTTTGTGCGCGAGGCGGCCGATGGCGCGGTGTATGTCACCGACCACGGCACGCCGGTTGCCGTGTTGAGACCGTTCACCGAGGATGATCGTCAGGGGATGCCTTTTCCCCGGCGGAGCGTCGCGGACCTGCCTCCGGTGTCGGTGGATTCAACCGTGGGAATATCCGGAGAGCGCGACGCCCGATGACCTATCTGGACACGTCCTACCTCGTGAAGTGTTACGTTTCCGAGCCCGGATCGGACCGGATTCTGGCCTGGCTTGAAGGGCATCGTGGCATCGTCTGTTCCTGGCATGGCCGGTTGGAACTCTTTTCAGCCCTGCACAGACATGCCCAGAGGGGGCAGTTGTCCGTGGCTCAGTTCAGGCGCGTCATGCGTCAGAAGCGGCCACAGCCGGGTGCGTGGAATTGTACAGTCACGACCGCCATATGGTCGCTGCGGCGCCCCTCTTTGGCGTCTGTGCGCGCGACATCCTGACAGAAGACTGAGCGTGTGGTGAGACGGAGGATCAGTGAACTGTTTCTACTGTGACAGGATCGCCGCCGCGGCGCCTGCGTATGCCGTGCTGCCGGCGGCGTACGATCTGGGCTCGGCGGCGCCGCGCTGTGTCCGGCATTGGCGCTTTGTCTGCGGACAATGCGCGCAACCGGCGCACTTCATGGCCACGGCGTTCGATGCAGAGGCGGGCAAGTGCTTCTGCGCGAAGTGCGCCGCGGGCCGGCGCGAAGTCGCGGGCGCGTTCTGGGCCTGGAGGTATCATTGGGAGTACCAGTCGCCGTGGTCAGGCCGGTGGTTTCCAGCGCTGGATTGGGCCGAGTTTGAGGGTTGCCCGCTGCCGCCGCCGTCGGCCGTGTCGGCCGAACCATGGCTCACGCGGTATCCAGAGCGACCCGCCCAGTGGCGGGAGAACCGCGTGTTCTCCGATGCCGATGTCCAGGCCAACTGGAACACGAACGCCACTCGCTGGGATGCCGGCTATGACGTCGACGGCGACCGCAACCGGCGCTACCAGAGCGACGAGCCCATGCTGGCCCTGCTGGGTGAGGTGCGCGGGCTGAGCGTGCTGGATGTCGGCAGCGGCAACGGCTACCTCTGCCGCAAACTCGCTCGCGCCGGGGCGTGCCTGACGGGTGTGGAACTGTCCGATGTCTTTGTCGCGATCTCCCGCCGGCGCGAGGCAGCGGAGCCGCTCGGTGTGACCTACCTGCAAGCCTCGGTCGCGGCGCCCGATCTGCTGCCGGGCGCCGTCTTCGACAAGGCGGTCAGCAACTATGTGCTGATGGATGTGCAGGAGGTCGCCGCGGCGGTTCGCAACGTCCACCGCCTGCTGCGGCCGGGCGGCGTCTTTGTGGCCGTGATCAGCCACCCGTGCTTCGCCTGCGGTCCCGGCGGCTGGGTCATGCCCGCACCGGATTCGCCCCGGCGCGAGGAGCACACGGCCTTCCGCGTGGACACCTACTTTCATCGCGGCGCCTACCTCGGCGCATGGGGCAATCTGGACCCCGTGCTCAGTTTCCACCGGCCGCTGCGCGACTACTGGCAGACCTTTGGCGAGGCGGGTTTTGTGGTGGAGGCCTTCGAGGAACCGAGCATCACCGAACGCGGGCGCCGCGAGTTGCCCAATTGGCAGGTCGAACAGGCGCTGTGCATTCCGTATTCGTGCATCTTCGGGCTGCGCAAACCAGCGGGGGAGCCCCAGGTCTGAGGTGCGGCAATGGTTTGGAGAGCAAGACGGACTCGACTCCCTCCGGTCGTCGCGTCTCTCTGAGGCGTGTGAGTGACGCGACGAGTGAAACGAGTCGAGTCACACACGGTAGAGGGGCAATCAGCATGAACCGACGTCAGTCACAGGCCGAGTCGGAAGAAGCACGGCAACGGGCGGTCGGATTGGGCGAAACCGGCGACGCCAGTGCGATCACGGAACTGGTTGCGCTGTGCCGGCACAGCGGTCCGACGGTCCGACGCGCAGCCGCATCTGCGCTCGGCAAACTCGCTGCGAGTGACGGCATCCGCCAGGCCGTTCCGGCTCTTTGTGCCTTGGCTCGAGACGTGCATCCGCAGGTGCGCCAGTACGCTCTGCTGGCCCTTGGCAAGATCGGTGAAGACGTGGCTCTGCCCGTGCTTCGCGACGCGGCGAATCGGTCTTCTGATCCGGAGTACGTCCTTCGTGCCGCCTTGCATGCCATCGAACAGGTCGAAGCCGCCAGGCGTGCGCGCGCATCGGTCGACCCCGTAGCCTGCTCACGCTGTGGCCGGCCGACGCGACCTGAGGACAGGGATTTGTCGCTCCGCCAGTTCCAGCGCGCGTACTGCCATGCCTGCTTCGATGCCGTCTTCATCGAGCGCCGGAACTTCGACATGAAGGTGCAGAATCAGAAGACCATCCTGACGGCCGACCGCACCGTCGTGCAGTCGCAGGGCGAACGA
>CAZZCT010000342.1:0-4162 GCA_964652365.1 uncultured Lentisphaerales bacterium | reverse complement strand
TCCCGGTAAGGCGCAACGCAGACCACCTGGGGCCGAAGATTCGCGAAGACAGTGACAACCGCATCATCGGCTGCCGCCGGACCGGCGGCCGTCACGACCGTCAGGCGTGCCGTGTAAACGCCGGTCTGCGTGTAGGTCCACAGGGCGCATGCACCAACGTCGTCAACATCGTTGCTTGTGTTTCCGTCGCCGTTACTGTCGGTGGAGATGTCGGCATCCCAGGTATAGTCCACCTCGCCGGTGGTGCCTGCGCTGGTTCCGACCAGGCCAGCCGGAGGCCCCCCGACGGCGGCGACATAAGTCCCTCCCGCCAAAGCGGTCGGCGTTCCCTCGGCTCCCGCGCGTTGACCGACCGGTTGGCCTGCCCTCGCGGCCAGCGAGGTGCACGCCAAAGCAATCGGAATCGCAATCAGTCGCATCCCGTAACACAACAGTTGCGAGAGCGTTGCACGGTTGGGGCTCGGCCGCAATCCGATGCGGAGTCGATTGTCGGGCGGCAGGGGCACGTGCCATGATCTTTTCTTCCGCTTTCACAACGTCTCCATTATGAGTCTGCGACAGAGGTGGGGATTGGCGCGCAGCGTCTCGAGAATTGCTGGCAAACACGGGTGAGTTTCGCGGAGTCTGGCGTAGACGGCGAGAAGTGCGGAGCGCAGCATGGCCAGGGCGCCGACGAGGGTGGGATTTCGACTGCGAGTGTGATCCTCGCGCAGGATGGCATCCCTGGTCCAATGGTTGCGGATTTCGATGCCGCCCCAATGTCCGCGGACGGCGTGGATCCATTGGTCCGGGGTCAGATCCTCGGGGCGATGACTGGAGATGAAGTAGCGACAGAGGGGTGCGAGGGGTTTCCCGGTGCGCTTGTGGATGCGGCTGCTGGAGATGCACACGAGTGAGCGGGCGCGGGGGAAGTCGCACTGCAGTGGGTCGGCGGGGTGGATGGAGACCTGATAGGAGATGAGATGTCCGTTTTCGGACTCTGTGCACACGGCAAAAAGGGGGTGTACCCCTGGGTTTGGCGAACCGCCAGGTGGTGGAGTGTGGGTTTGTTTTCGCGGATTTGGAAGAGGTAGTCGCCGCCGCTGTCGGTGACAGAAAAGACCTCGTCGCGATCAGCGTGCAAGGCGTCGCCGGTCACCAGCGCCCCATCCAGGATCCGGGGATTGTCGCGCAAGGTCTTACGCGCCACGTTCAATTCGCAATGCGCGCCATCGCCCTTCTTTTGCGTTTCATATGCGATGGCCACCGGTACGCCGGTTTCATGATCCACCAGGGAGACCACGCCGATGAGTTCGCGGATCATCTTTCCGTCCAGCGCCAGGCTGGATGGCAGCGCGCCGGCGTTCGTCTGTAGCCAAGCGGTCAGAATTTGGCCAAATTGATCGAGGTCGAGTCGCCGCAGGAAGTGGTAGTATACATTGTACCCCGGTACCATCCAGTACCCCTTGCCAGGCCCCTTGGGCATGCCGATGGCCTGGCGCTGTTTGGGCTTGAGTCGTTGCCCGAAGCGGTGAATTTCGCTCACATCCCGGCAACCGCTGAGCAAGGCCATGGCGACGATGCAAAGCAGCGGGCCACTACGAAACGTCGTGCTCTTGCCTCGTGGATCCTTGACCTGCCGCAGGGCGACGGCCAGACTGTAGCTCTGCGGCTGGGTGAGCGGCAGCACACCCGCAGCGGCGCTGTGGCCGCCGCCCAGTTGCGCCTGCGGCAATACAGGGGCGCAGAGAATCTCCTTGGCATTGGCCTGTAACGGTTTCAACCAAATCCGCTTGGGCTGTCCATGCTCCCGATAGAAATCGGCCCGATGTCGGGCATACCCTTTGCTTTCGCCTACAGGCAACCAACCGGCGGCACGGTAACAGGTGCCGGCATGCACCTCGCGGTCACTGAAGGTCGAGGCCAAGACCGGGCGATAACCAAAGCGCTTCTCCCAAAGAGCCGGTAACTCGCGCGTCACGGCACCCAAGGCTTGCGAGGCCAGGTTCGGCTCGCGTGTCGCCTCGGGAACCAGCAAGCGGCGCAGTTGCACGACCAGTTTCTGTCGTGTGGCGCGGAAGGTCCGCGACCACCCGATCCAGTCATCCCGGTCCTGCAGGGCATAACAGCAAGGGCCCCAGGCCAACAATGCGACCCATTGCCCGTCGCGCACGGCTACCAGTCGGAGAAAGTCGCCAACGGAAGGTGTTGCCGCCAGCGTGTGTTCGGCCCGCAACAAGTTGTCAAAGCGCGCGATATCCTCAGAAGATTCAACGATCTCGACACTCAATCTGGGCTTCTTCATTGATGTCTGCCTTTCAGGGGCGAACTTTGCGCCCCATCCGTAGCAGACCAAAAAACGGGCTGGTTGTCTACCCCAAAGTCATCTGCCAGCTTTGCAGGCAGTTAGGAAAGTGGAAGAGAGGATCATGTGTCCGATCCGCCCGAATCCTTAGCGAGCCTAGAAAAATCGCATCCAAGGGTTAAAAAAGTGCTTGACAGCAATAACCCGTAAGGTTATATCTGGTCGCATGCAAGCGCACTACCGGAAACGCAAAACACGCTATGAATTTGAACTGACGGGCAACGGCCGGACGACCGCGCACGGGGGCCAGGTTCTGGTGGATGCGATCTGCAGGCGTTTTCGGCTCTGGGAACGTCTGGCACAGATTGACGGACTCGACCCGCGCAAGCGCAAGGGGTCGGGGCACGATCCGGAATCGATGGCGGCGCAGATCATCTTTACGTTGACCAGTGGCGGCACCAGTCTGGCCGACACGGAACGTCTGGGTGCTGACGTGGTGCTCTTGGAGTCGGTTGGTTTGGAAAAGGTGGCTGACCAGACGACCCTGGGTGAGTGGTTGCGGGCGCAGACACCCGAGAGCGTCCGGTCGTTGTGTCAGTTGAATTCGGATTTGGTGAAGGAAGTGAACCAGGCATGCGCCCCGGCGCGGATTCGGCACGGCGGCGAACTGGAGGTGTTCTTCGATGACACCGAAATCGAAGTGCATGGCAAGAAGATCGAGGGGGCGCGCCTCAACTACAACGGTGACTTGGCCCTATCCTGGCAGACGTTGTGGGCGGGGCCGTTTCTGCTGGATCAGGAACTCGGCGGGTTCGGCACCGTCGCGGAATGCCAGCAAGCTCTGATCGACGAGCATGCCGCGCTCTGGGCGGACGGCAAGTCCTACTTCTATGCGGACAGTGGGTCGAGTGAAGGCAAGTTGCTCACGCACACGGCGCAGTCCGGGTTCACGCGGTGGAGCGTGAGTTACAACAAATGGACGGGGCCACTGGAACGGTTCGCCAGGGAAAAGCCGGACTCGGACTGGGGCGACCCCGCCGAGCGCAACGGCGTGACCGAGACCTATGCGTGGGTCATGCACACACCCGAAGGGATGGACCAGGCTCAAACGTTCGCGGCGTGCCGCTGGAAGAAGTCAGATGAACTGTTTTGGCGCTATGCGTTTGTGGCGTGCGAAAAAGGCGCCACACGGACCCCGCGGGCGGTGTTCGAGCGCCACCGGATCAAGGGCGCCTGCGAACAGCGGTTTAGCGAAGTCCTGAGCGATCTCGATCTGCATCATCCGCCCTGCCTGTCGCTCATCGCCAACCGGGCGTTCTATGCGCTCGCCACGCTCGCCTACAACATCCTGACGGCGCTGAAGGTGCTCGAACTCACCGACGAACAGCAGACATGGCGCGTGCGCACGATCATCCGCCATCTGCTGACTGTTCCGGCAACGCTCGTCAGTCATGCGAACCGCCGCAAACTTCGCATTTGTCTTCCGGCCGGAATGATGCGGTGGTGGCGTCTGTTCCTCGCGACGTTCGTGCCACGCCGCAAACGGGGTGAAGGAACGGACGAAATCTACTGGCCCATTCGGAACGAATAGCCACCGCCGTCCGATCAGTGCTGGAGGCCCTCCGCTCTCGCAGCGGATTCGTGCGGAACTGTGCCCACCGGCCCGGTTTTGCCCTCGTCAGCGTCCTCGCCGTCATCCTCGTCCTCGAAAAAGGCCAATCGACGACGAGGACGACGATCCCTCACGTCGTTTTGAGCGCGACCGCACTGGAAATCTCCTTAGCGAAGCCGGTGGCGGCAACGCCACCGGGCTTCGCTAAGGATTCGGGTTCCCAGCAAGATCACTGATCGGTTTATGCCTGACTGCATGTATGATGT
>CAZZCT010000341.1:0-4162 GCA_964652365.1 uncultured Lentisphaerales bacterium | reverse complement strand
TCTCGAAGGGGTGAATGTTCCCGGCGTCCCCCAAATCCATGATCACCGCCATGCCCGTGTTGGGTACCGCGAGCGTCTTCATCTGTGCCTCGCGCAGAAAGGCACCGGCATTGTCCTTATCCCCGCACGGGGCTATCTGCACAAAATAGAACGGGAAGTCACCCTGCCCCCACTCGCTCCGCCATTCCCGGATCATGGCGGGAAAGAGTCTGGCATACTGCTCTGCCCTGCCCACGTTGCTCTCGCCCTGGTACCAGATCACACCCCGGATTCCAAAGGGGATCAAGGGACGGATCTGGGTATTGTAGAATACAGTCGGGGTTCGCTGAATAATACCGTGGACCTTGCTTTTTTCACGGCTCTCAAAAACGCCACCGGTTTCCTTCACCACTTTGGCGAAGGGATCGAGCTGGGCATTGAACTCGGGAAACTCCCGGCGCAGGGTTTCCTCGCTCATCCAAGCCTCGACCGGTGAACCGCCTCGCGCACTTTGAAGCACACCGACTGGCACCTTCAGCTGTTCGCGAAGCTTGCGGCCGAAGAAGAGGGCGACCGCGCTGAACTCCTGGGCCTGCGCCGGTGTGCACGGCTGCCACGACACCTCGGTATGCTCCAACGGCCGGGCGGCATAGAGCGGCTTGACACGACCGAGCCGCAGGTCAGGGTCATTGGCAGCGGCAATTTCCTCCTGATAGCGGCCCTGGAGCGACTTCACCGGCCAATCCATATTCGACTGCCCAGAACAGACCCAGACCTCGCCGACGAGGACGTTCGTGAGGACGACCTTGCCGCCGCCGCTGTCGCTGACCACCATCTCGGCCGGCACGGCGCTGGCCTTGAGTGGCTTGAGTTTGAGCGTCCACTTGCCGTCCTTGCCGGCTTCAGTCTGCTGCTTCTGCCCGGCCTGCCCCGAGCCGGGTCGAGGGGCAAACTCAACGGTGATGCTCGCGCCCGGCGTGCTCCAGCCCCAGACGGGGAGGTCCATCTCCCGCTGCAAGACCATGTTGTCGCAGAACAGCGCTCCCAGCTTGATTGTCGCCGGCGGGTTATTCGCCGCGGATCCCACGACGGGGGATAGCAGCCAGGCCGCTGCGAGGGCAAGAACCGTGGTTAAGGACACCGACTTCATACGGCGGCAGGGTGAATCTATCATGGTGTTCCTTTCTTCGTGCCGGTGGAATCCGCGGTGCCCGCCTTGGCCTTTTCGATGAACTCCTGCAGGCTCACCAGCGGCGGCGATTCGGTGGATTTCTCGATCGCCTCCACCTTCGCCTTGTAACGTTCGGGAAAGCGATTGCACCAATAGTCCTTACCCTTCCAACTGGGGAGGGTCTCCCTGGCATGCACGCCGTAGCGAAGAAGATAATCCAGGCAGTTTTGAATGACATCGCCGCCAATTCGATCGCCGTTCAGCGCTTCCACTATCATCGTCATGCCCTCACGGATGTGATGCTTCGACAGCAGGTCAAAGGCCGGCAGGCGGGGGCCATCGGCAAACATCTCATTGCTCGGCGCCGCATCCGGAGCCGCCTTGACAATGGCCGGCAGCAGTTCCACCAGGTCGCGGTCGGTCAGCTTGCCGTAAATCACCGACGGCCCGCCGCGGGTGACGGAGTCGTCGTTCTCCAACATCGAGCGGACGGCCGGATAGAGCAGCTTACGGTCAACCCCCTCAACGGAGCCGTTCAATACGGTCGGACCGCCCACGCCCGGATACCCGCAGAACAGCGCGAGGCCGACAGCACGCTGGACCGTTTGTCGCGGGTCGGCCGGGTTGGGTGTGGAGGCCAGGATAAGCAGGTCGTCCATACAGGCCTTACGCGCCTCCGGTCCCAGAAAGCGGATCGCCTGGCAGGCCAGGCTCTGGAGCCACGGATCCTTGTCCTTGAGCAGGGCCCGCAATTGCGGCGCGGCTGCGTCTGCCCGCGGCCCCAGGCACGCCAGCGCCCCGACGGCACCGTAGCGGGCATAGCGGTCGGAGCCGGACAACAGCTTCAACAAGGCCGGCAGGCAATCGTCCTTGCGCGCAGCCAACGCCTGGGCCGAACGATTGCGCACCGGCGGCGACCAGCTCGCCAGACCCGACAGCAATGCCTCGGTCGTACGCTCGTTGTAGCCGCTCCGTCCGTTCATGGGCCGCGAGTCGCGACCGGCGGCGATGACACTCTCGACTTCCTTGGCCTTCAGCGGAGGCACCGCACACGGCTTCTTGCCGGTCACATACAGGCTCTTGAGCGGCAGGCCGTAGGACAGAAGGTAGGTGCCGGTCAGGTCCCAGCCCGTGTAGTTGTTGTTCTCGTCGCTCTCGACAATTTTCTGGTATTCGAAGCCGCCCTTCCAATTGCGAGCGAGGTCATAGTACCAGCTCTGCTCCTTCAGGTACGCACCGGTCGCCAGCGGACCGCAGCGGCTAACGCTGGGCAGCGCCCACATCATATTGAACCAGTTGCCGCAGTGCCCCTGCTCCCGCTCGTCATAGGCCGCCGTGGCCATACGGGAAAAGTAGGCGGTCGCCTCGCGATCGCCCAACACATCGAACAATACCGCCGCGAGAGAGGTCTTGCCGTTGTCATCATGCGAACCCGTCCAGGGCAGGTGATCGCCGTAAGGAATGGCGCCCTTGTCCACATACCAGCGCAGGAAATCGGCCGACTTGGCGATGGCCTTGTCCAGAGCGGGGTCCTTCACGCCGGCCTCGCGCGCCAGCACCATCGAGAGGGTCATGGCAACTCCGACCTGGTTCATGGCGCCATAGCCCGAGCAGTTGCCGTTGGGCTTGCGGCCGCCATGCCCCCACGTCCCGTACGTGCTCTGGCCATCCACGGCCTCCATCGTCGTGCGCTTCAGTTCCGCGAGCATCTCCTTATCGCCGGTAGCCAGGACATACTCGGCCAGGAACAGGTTCGCATAGGCATGCCCCCAACACCCGCTTTTGGTCAGGTTCATGCGCGGCGTCAATTTCCGGGCGTATTCAGCAAGCAAGGGCTGGTACTCATCCTTGCCGCTGGCCAGGAGCGCCAGCATGTTGAGGTTGCCGTACATCCCCTCGCCGCTCTTCAACCCTCCTTGCGCGATCAACCGGCAGCCCTGCTCGAAGATCGCCTTCGACTTCGGGCAGTCGTACGGTGCCGTGTCGCTATAGGTGCCCAGTACCTGCAGCTTCAGCTCCACGTTCGCGGTCTCGCCTGCCCTGAGCTCGGTCGAAGGGGCTGCTCTCCAACGCTTCAATCGCAACACGCCGCCGCCCTTTTCCGTCTCCGCGGCGGTGATGGCATTCGCTAGCTGGAGGCGGGGATCACCATCGAAGAGCTTGCCCCCCACCCCGAGGATGACGTCGTTGGTGGACAGGATCCCGTCCGCGGGCGAGCCCTTGTCCACCGCCGTCACCAGGATCTGGCGGGCATGGGTTGTCCGCCCCTCGTAGTAGAACATCCAGCCGCGCAAGCCGGTCGGTCCCAGCAGCCAGTCGTGGCTCCGGTCCTTCGTCCCACCCGCCGTGAGATCCAGCGGCTTGGGCGCATCCTCCGCGCAAACGATTGCCGCATTCAGGCCAACCAGGAGCATTCCTGCGATGACAAACTTGTTGATCATGCTCGCTTCCTTTGCTTCTCGTTTCATTTCTTCTCCGCCCCAGCCCGACTTCATCACCCCTCAGGCTCGGGGAACCGACCCTTGTAGCGCTCGTGCAGGACCGTGCCGTTACCCTGGAACCTTGCGCCATGCGCACAGTTGTCGACCTTCCCTTGACGCCGCCACGCTTGACGGCGCTGACTCAAGTGGATGAAGAGTTTACCCGAACTCGCCATGCCTGTCTTTGCTCCTTTGTCGCAAACGTTTGCTCAAATGACGCATGGCAAAATAGGCAGGGATCCGGGCTGTTTACGTGGGGAGGCAGATGCGCGCTTCCACGGGTGGGACGGGGGCCCTCGCCCGTCAGTCTCCGCCTTGCAAAGCGCCAATGTCGGGCGGGGGCGCCCGACCTACCCTGGAAGGTAGCGAAAGACATTTCGGGAGACAGGACCCTTTCAGCCGCCTCTTTCCGCCAGTCGCACCATCGTTTCGTAATTATCCATCATCTGTCGCGAGAGTGTCCGGCCATACGGTCCTGCCGAGGGCATCAGGACAAAGCCGCGTCCGGCCCCGCTCATCCCCTCCTCCAGCG
>CAZZCT010000340.1:0-4164 GCA_964652365.1 uncultured Lentisphaerales bacterium | reverse complement strand
AGCCAGCGGAAGTTCTGGTTGTGGACGACGCCTCGACGGATGGCACCGCCCGCGTCGCGCGCGCCGCCGGCGCCACAGTCATCTCGCCGCCACCATTGCCGCCGGGCTGGCGCGGCAAGGCCTGGGCCTGTCAGCACGGCGCGGCTGCGGCGCGGGGCAGGACGTTGCTCTTCCTGGATGCGGATGTCTGGCTGGAGCCGGGCGCGCTGAGGGTCCTGTGCGAGACCTATGCCGCGCAGCCCGGGGTGCTGACCGTGGCGCCCTACCATTGCCTGGTGCGCCCGTACGAGCGCTTGTCGGCGTTCTTCAACCTGCTGATGGTTGCGGGCAGCGGTGCGTTTACATTGCTCGGTACCCGGCTGGCACCCCGCGGTCTGTTCGGCCAGTTCCTGCTGGTGGACCGTCAGGCCTACCAGGCGGCGGGGGGCCACGCCGCCGTGCAAGGGTGTACCCTCGAGAATTTCGCCCTGGCTCCCGCTTTTCGGCGCGCCCGTGTGCCACTGCGCAGCCGTGTGGGACGCGGCGTCGTGACGATGCGGATGTATCCCAACGGACTGCGCGACCTGATTGCCGGCTGGATCAAGGCCGCCGCCGTTGGCGCGGCCGGCACGGCGCCGCTCCTGCTGGCACTCACGGTGGTCTGGCTCACCGGCGCCATACTGGCCGCCGGCCTGCTGGCCTGGTCGCTGGCGACTGGCGCGGCCTCCGCCCTCGGTCTGGCCGCCTATGCCCTCTACGTGGCACAGCTCCACTACCTGCTGGCCCGCCTCGGTTCGTTCGGCTTTGCCACGGCCTTGCTGTACCCGGTACCGCTGGCCTTCTACCTGGCCGTCTTCGCCGCCGCGCTCTGGCGCGGGGCCCGCGGACGGACGGTCCTGTGGAAGGGACGCCCCGTGGCGCCAACCGGGAGGGACCGACCGTGCTGATCTCCCTGCCCCTGGCGTGGATCATCGTGCTCAACGTGCTGGCCTGGCTCGCAATCCATCTGGGCGTGGCCTGGGCCATCACACAACTGCCGGCCGCGCGGTTCGATTGCACCCGCTGGCTCTACCGGCCCCGGCGCTGGGAGCGCGACGGTCGTCTCTACGAACAGCGCTTCGCGATCCGGACCTGGAAGGCCCGACTACCCGACGGAGCTGCACGCTTCCAGGCCGGCTTCCGCAAGCGCACCCTGCAGAGCGCGGACCGCGGCTATCTGGAGCGCTTCGCACGCGAGACCTGCCGCAGCGAGTTGGTCCATTGGCTGGTGCTGTCGGCAGCCTGGTTCTTCTTCACCTGGAACCCGCCGTGGGCTGGCGGCGTGATGCTGCTCTACGCGGCCGGCGTCAATCTGCCCTGCATCCTCGCCCAACGCTACAACCGCCTGCGCCTGGTGCGGGTGCTGGCAAACGCCCGCAAGCTCACGCCCGCGGGTCCCGCGGAGTGACCGGCCCGGCGCGCGGTGCCGGCAGCCGCGCGACCAGTCTCAGCAGTCGGCGGTCAGGAGCAGGTCGGCGAGGGCTGCGAGCTCCCGCCGGCCAACACGCGCTCCGCCACCGCCGCGTGCCGCGCCGGGTCGACGAACAACCCCAGCGTGCCGGCTGTTGCGCCCAGCACCGCGTCGCGGGGAGTAACCCGGCGCCTTCAGGAAGGCGTCGTTGACATCGACGAACCGCCGGTCAAGGATGGCATTCTGTCCTACAGCCGGCTGCGCCTTTGACGGTCCGTCGCAGGCGGACTTTGTCCACTGGTTGCGGCCAACTACTCACGGTAGTATTCAACACAACGTGCTGAACCAGCTTTACCAGGCCAGGTCTGTTGCTGACCGGTGCTACGTGATCAGCGGTAGGTATGATGACTTCTGTGAGGTCGCCTGAGTCCAACGAGACCCGCCCCGGCATCCCGCCATGGGATTGCCTCTTCGGGTTCCTGATTGAACGCCCGCGCTCACTGTGTCAGGCCGCGTCGCATGCAGTAGCGTACGATGTCCGCGCTCGACTTCAGTTCCAACCGGTCCAGCAGCCGCCGCCGGTAGGTGCTGACGGTCTTGCCGCTCAGACCGAGCGTCGCGGCCGCTTCCTTGACCGTGTCACCACGCCCCAGGAGCAGCAAGACATCGAACATCCGCCCGCTGACGTCGGCCAGGGGCTCACGTGCGGTCTTGCGGCTGCGTTGACACAGGCGTGCCGCGACCTGCTCCGCAACGGCCGCGGTGAGGTAGCGCCCCCCCGCCAGCAGTCTGCGTGCGGCGTCGACCAGTTCGCCCTCTGTGCATCCCTTCCCGAGATACCCCATCGCACCGGCCTTGAAGACACGGATGGCGATCTCCTCGTCCGGAAGTCCAGTCAGTACCAGGACGGGAAGCGCCGGCCGGAGGCGCAGAGCTTCGCCCAGAAAGTCGAGCCCGCTGCGGTCCGGCAGCCCGACGTCCAGGATCATCAAACTCCAGTTCTGCTTCTCGAGCAGGCGGGCGGCCTCTTCGGCGGTGCTGGCCTCGCCAATCGCTGCGGCGGGAACGGCGTTCTTCAACATCCATGCGAGGCCGCGTCGCACAACTTCGTGATCGTCGACGATCAAGATCCCGTTCATCTGCGCTCTCCGGTTCGCGCCCGCTCCGCGCGCAATCCAACCAGTATAGCCTTTCGGCCGCGGCGGCGGCGAGCCGCAACACTGGCAGGCGCAACATTGGTCTGCGGCCGGGCCCATTCCGCCGGACGCGGCCTTCGACCGCCGTTGTCCCGCGAGACGCCGACTCCCGCGCAGCGCACCGCGAGGCCGGCGTCTCCACCCTTGCTGGTGTATCATCGCGTGATGGGCCGTGACTGTACCCTGCTGCGCCCGGACCGGTGGGCTCGCCAGCTTCCCACCCGTGTCGATCGCGTCCGCTGTCCGGGCGCATCCGGAATCCAGGAGATCCCCGCATGACCCCCCTGTCCGGTGGAGCGTGTCCTTCACACCGCCAGCGTCGCGTGGTCGGTTCCGCATCTGGGCCTCGGCCGGCGGCGGCGCGCACAGCCGTGGGTGTGGACGGTCAGCACCCGGCCGGCGCACCCGATGCGACCTGCGGGCAAGTCGACGCGCTCCGTGTGCGCCTGGCCGCCCTGGAGCAGCAGAACGCGCAGTTGCGCCTGGCGCTGGATGCGGCCCAGGCCGGAATCTGGGAGTGGGACCTCCGGACCGGCGAGAACCGATGGTCGGAGTCGCTGTGGCCACTGTACGGGCTGTCGCCCGAGCACGACACGGCCTCCTACGACTCCTGGCGCAAGGTGATCCACCCCGACGACCGCGAGCGGGCCGAGCGCACCGTCCGGGACGCCGCCGCGAACGGGGCGCCGCTGAGTGCCGAGTGGCGAATCGATCTGGGTGAAGGCCGCGTGCGCTGGCTGATGTCGCGCGGCCGGCCCGTCCGCGATGCCGACCAGCAGGTGGTGCGGTACGTCGGCGTCGTGATCGACATCACCGAGCAAAAACGCACAGAGGCCGCCCTCACCGAGAGCGAGGCCCGTAACCGCGCCATGCTGTCCGCCATGCCGGACCTGCTCTTTGTCTGCGACCGCGAAGGCGTCTACCGCGATTGGCTGGCCTCGGACACCAGCAAGCTGCTGGTGCCGCCAGAAACCTTCCTGGACAAGCCGATCAACAGCGTGCTCGCCCCCGAGTTGGCCAAGCGGTTCATGACGGCCATTGAGACGGTCCTGGCCACGCACCGGATGCAGGGCTTCGAGTACGCCCTGGAACTGGCATCCGGCCGGCGCTGGTTCGAAACGCGCATCACGGCCATGGATGCCGACCGCACGCTCTCACTGGTGCGCGACATCACCGAGCGCAAGCAGACGGAAACCGAGTTGCGCCAGTTCAAGGACGTCTTTGACGGCGCGAGTTTCGGCATCGCCATGGCGGACATGCGGGGCACACTGATCTATGTCAACAATGCCATGGCTGCGGCGCATGGCTACACGGTCGAGGAGGCCCACGGAAACAACCTGAACGTCTTTCACGCCGCCGATCAGCGGCCGCAGGTGGTCGCGCTGGTGCAGCAGTTGCGCACCATGGGCCGGTTTGAAGCAGTCGAGGTGCCCCACTGTCGGCGCGACGGACGCGTGTTTCCCATGCTGATGACGGGGTTCCTGATCACGGCGCGCAGGCAGTTGGAGGATGCGGTCCGCGAACACCGCGACCAGTTGG
>CAZZCT010000339.1:427-4174 GCA_964652365.1 uncultured Lentisphaerales bacterium | reverse complement strand
TGACGGTCAAGCAGGCGGTCACCTGGGCGGATTCGGCCAAAGCCGACCCCGGCTTTCAATGGGCGCCCCTGTCTGTGAAGGTGGACGGCAAGGCGTTCAACGGGGCGACGATCTTCGTGGACGAAGAACTCGAACAAATCTGGTGGAGCCGGTTCCAACCGGCGGCCGCGCCGGGCGACGCATCGGGTGCCGCGCCGGCCGGTCTGCCCGCTGACCCCGCGCAGGCGGTGCTGGCGGGGTGGACGAATTTCACCTGCCAGAGCGTGATCTGGGGCGGACCTGTTTCCCAAGCGCTGGCGGCCAAGGCTCCCAAGGGCGCGGGCACGGTGCTGGTGGCCGCGTACGTGTCGGCACCCGGCCCGCGCGAAGTGAAGGCCGGTTTTCTCGGCCCCAAGGCGCCGCGCCAGATTTGGATCAACGACGTCCTGGTGGAGGCGGATTGGGCCAAGGTGGGCAAGGGCGCAGTGGCGGCAGAGCCGGCCGCATTGAAGAAGGGACTGAACACGGTCATGCTGGAAATGAACCTCCCGCTCAAAGACGGCGATGCCACATCGCTCGTGCTGCAGGATCCCAAGACCGGCAAACGCGATCGCGAGTTGGTGGTGGGGGTGAGGTAGGAAATCCGCCATGCAAAACCCTATGACGATGACCAATATGAACCGACCTCAACCGTTCGGCGCCACCGGCGCTTGGGTTCCGGTGGCAATGCTGAGCGATGAGTTTGACGGTTCGACGCTCGATGCCGGGAAATGGCACGATCATGACCCGGGCTGGCAAGGCCGGCCGCCGGCGTTCTTCGATCCGTCCTGCGTCAGGATCGAGGCGGGCGAGCTCCAACTCCTGGCCCGGCCGGCGGACAACAACCAGACGTTGCCGCCGGAGTTCACCCACCTGAGCGGTTTCGTGAAGGCCAAACAAGAACGGCGGTACGGCTTTTTCGAGATCCGCGCCAAGGTGCTCGACGCCGACCTGGTCAGTGTCTTCTGGCTCTACCAGCATACGCCCGAGGAATGGACGGAGATTGACATCATCGAATGCCCCGCTGGCGTGCCGGAATTGCGCCGTGTGCTGCCCACCAATGTGCACCGGTTCCATGCGTCCGGCTACCGGCCGGAGCCGGGCAAGAACTTCTACGATTCATTCGGCTGGACTGCGTCGTTCGAGTTCGCCGCCGATTACCACGTCTACGGCCTGGAATGGAGCGATCAGATCATCCGTTGGTACGTCGATGGCCAGCTGAAGGAGCGAACCACCGGCCTGTGAAGCGGGAAAAGTAGACGGAAGTTAGGAGGCGAACGGATTATGGACTACGCGAACATCGTGAAATCTGAGGAGATGGAAGAAAGCCGCCGGGTTCTGGCGGGAATGATCGAGAGCCTGAACGTGACGGTGGAGAAGGGCTACGTGCCCGCGCACGTGACCTGCGTGTCGCAGGGTTGGGGCTCCTTGCAGCAGGGCCGCTCCGTCACCCATGAGCCGCTGATCCTGGCAGGCCGGCTGTTCAGGTCCGGCCTGGGCACCCACGCCAACAGCGAGATTCGGGTCCGCCTGCCGGCTGGCGCGAAACGGCTCACCGGCTGGTGCGGCATCAACGACACGCCGGGAACCCGGGCGCATTCGAAAACCCTCGTCTTCAGCGTCGAGGCCGGCGGCAAGGAGGTGTGGCGCAGCGGCGAGCAGCGCGTGGCCGACGCCCCGACCCGCGTGGATGCCATGCTCGGCGGATGCCGGGAACTCACCCTGCGGGTCAAGGGGCCTGACATCAGCTATGCCCACGCCGTCTGGGCCGACATGCAGGCGACCCTGGCGAATGGCAAGACCGCGCGGATCGGCGGTTGGTCCAGCCTGGGGATGGCCTTTAGTTTCCGCTACGGCGGGGTCTCGTCCGAGAACATCCTTCCTGCCTGGAGCCTGAAGAAGCAGCGGCTGCCCGGGAAGGACGGCGTCATTCTGCACCGGATCACGCGCACCGATCCGAAGACCGGCCTGGCCATGATCTGCGAGGTCAAGGAATACACACGGTTCCCGGTGGTGGAATGGGGGCTCCGCTTCAAGAACACCTCGAAGAAGGCGACGCCGATCCTGGAAGCCATCCGTTCGTTGGACACGGCCTGCACTTTTGGGCAATTCCCCTATCTGAACCATTGGACGGGGGACTATATGGCAGCCGACGGCTTTGAACCGTTCCGGAACTCGCTCGGGCATGAGGAGGAATACCGTTTCGCCCCCATGGGTGGCCGGCCGACGAACCGCGCCTTCCCCTACTTCAACCTGGAATGCCCGACGACGCAACGCGGCCTGATCGTCGTGGTCGGCTGGTCCGGGCAGTGGTTCGCCACGTTCAAGGGGCACAGCAACCAGAGCATCCACATGGCGGCGGACCAGGAGCTGACGCATCTCAAGGGGCACGGCAGCCAGAGCATCCACATCACGGCGGGCCAGGAACTGACGCACTTCAAGCTGCTGCCCGGCGAAGAGGCGCGGACGCCGCTGTCGGTGCTGATGTTCTACCGGGGCGACCGGGCGCGCTCGCGCAACCTCTGGCGCCGCTGGTTCCTGGCCCACAACATGCCTCGGCCCGGCGGCAAGCTGATGACGCCGCACCTCGCCTGCGCCGCGACCGACGACGGCGAAGAGTTCACGGCCGCGACCGAGGAGAACCAGATCCGCTATATCGACAAGTTCAACGCGCGCGGCATCACGCCCGATGTCTGGTGGATCGATGCCGGCTGGTATTCCTGCCGGGACGAGAAGGGCGATCGGCGTTGGTGGCGGACCGGCACCTGGGAGCCCGATCCCGAGCGGTTTCCCCGCGGCCTGAAGCCGGTGTCCGACCACGCCGCGAAAGCTGGCGCTGACCTCCTGGTCTGGTTCGAGCCCGAACGGGTCACCGCGGGCTCCCGGCTCGATCAAGAGCATCCGGAATGGCTGCTGAGAAAAGGAACGGACTTTAATCGTCTACTGAACCTGGGCGAGCCGAAATGCCGCCAATGGCTCACCGACCACATGAGCCGGCTGATCCGGGAGAACGGCATCAGGATCTACCGGCAGGATTTCAATTTCGACCCGCTGCCGTATTGGCTCAATGACGAGGCTGCGGATCGCCAGGGGATGAGCGAGAACCTGTACGTGCAGGGGTATCTGCGGTACTGGAAGGAACTGCTCAAGCGCAATCCGGGCCTGTGGATTGACTCCTGTGCCTCCGGCGGCCGGCGCAACGACCTGGAGACCATGCGGCTGGGCGTGCCGCTGCACTATACCGACTATGGCTACGGGGACCACCCGGTGAAACTGTCTTTCCACTCCGCCATGTTCGAGTGGATCCCATACTTCAAGGAGTTCTCGCTATCCTGGGATCTTTCCGGCAACTCGAGATTCGATCCCCAGGTGGACAGTTTCTCGTTCCACTGCGGCATGGCGCCCATGCTCTTCGCCTCGCTCGACATCCGCCGCGACGACTACGACTTCGCGCTGGCGGCGAAGCTGATTGGCATCTGGCGGCGAATCGCGGACCTGATGCTGGAGGGCGACTACTATCCGCTCACGCCGTACCATCGTTCGGCGGACCAGTGGGTGGCGCGGCAGTTCGACCGGCCGGAGGAAGGGCGTGGGTTCATCCAGGCGATCCGCCTGCCGGCGGCGATCCCGGAAACCCTCACCGTCTATCCGCAGGGGTTCCAGGCGGAGGCGGTGTACCGCTTCGAGAATCCCGAGACCGGCGAGACCCGGGAGCTGACCGGCGCGGCG
>CAZZCT010000339.1:0-417 GCA_964652365.1 uncultured Lentisphaerales bacterium | reverse complement strand
CTGCAGCAGCAGGGCTTCGCCATCACGTTGCCGAAGCGGGCCGGGGCGGTGTGGATGTACCGAAGATGAATGCAGGACGTCCGATGCCGACGATCCCCAAGGCATTTGCCTTGATGTTCGCCGGCCTGCTGGCCGCGTCATCGCTCCCGGCTACCGCAAGCGGTGAAGGTGAAGAAGGAGTGACTACGATGAACAAGCCCAAGCTCTTTGTCCTCGGCGACAGCATCTCGATTCATTACGGCGCGTTCCTGGAGAAGATGGTCGCGTCGCTGTTTGAATACTCGCGAAAGACCGGCACGGAGCCGCAGCTCAAGGGTTCCAAGCTATGGGGGGGGACAATGGCAAGCACTCCAATGACGGTCGCGACTACATTAACCTGATGACGGCGGACCCGAATTGGCGGCCGGACGTGATGCT
>CAZZCT010000338.1:0-4217 GCA_964652365.1 uncultured Lentisphaerales bacterium | reverse complement strand
CATGCCGTTGCCCGAACCGGGTGGTGTCTGGTGCTCTTGGTATCGTCACTACCACTGTCGGCAGCAACCGTTCCACCAGCGACCCGCTCTGGTCCCTTCCCGCCGCGCGCCAGGCCCTGTGGCGCGAAGTCCTCGCCGCCCCCCTGCGCCGTCCCCAAGCCTGGGGCGGTCATGGCATCCCGCCTGTACCACAGAATCCTCGACCGCGGGACGTGGGACCCGGGCGAGTTGTCGAAGCGCCGCAGCGTCGCCAAGCGCAACGGCAGCTTCTTCGCCGACGGGGTCGAGCACTGGGGCAGCGAAATGGAGTTCGGTGCGGAGCGTCCGTGAGCTCACCCGGCGTAGAGGCTTCGCGGCGGATCTTCGCGCCGCTGGGCCGGTACGGCGTCGAACAGGCCATCGATCATCCGACCCGGCGGTTCGACCGGCCGGCCCAGTACCCGCGGCATGGTCGGTCGGTGCAGGACGTCCCACGCTGCAACCTTTGCGGTCTGGAATTCTAGGTTGCGGCATTGTGGTTGGCCTGGTAGTATTCTGGTCGTCCTATTCGAAAGGCACGCCCTATGGCGGGAAACATGGTGTTGGATAGTCTCGGGACCTCACCCGCGATGCGTGTGGTTCAGAGCGTGCGGCGTTCGCTGGAAGCCGGGGAACTGACGGTTGGAGATCGCCTGCCGTCGGAACGTAAGCTCTCGGAGCGGCTCGGAGTGGACCGCGGCACGGTGCGGCGTGGGCTTGAGGTGCTGGAAGCGCAAGGCCTCGTGAGGTCGCAAGCGCGGGCCGTACGGACGGTGGTCGGAACCCTTCGCCCGCGCAGCAGCGTACTGGCCCAGACGATCGCCGTACTGGGCAGCGCGGTCGGAGCGCGCATTCCGGGCCACGTCGAACCGGGTTGGGCCGACCAGATTGTGCAGGCTGCCCAGCAAGCGGCGCACGGCGGGAGGCGTCACGCTTTGACGTTGAACCCGGACGCGGTGGCGGGGGACGAGATCAGTCATCTGCTGGCCGAGGGTGTCGCGGGTGTCGCGCTCGCGGATGTGTTCGGACGACGGGAACACTGGCTGACCGTCGTCGAGCGCATCCGCGCCAGCGGCGTGCCGTTCGTGGTCTATGGCGATGACCCGTCCTTTGCCGATTGCGATCGCGTCGTGTCGGACCACGAAGCTGGCGCTTACGCACTGACCCGTTGGCTGTTGGGACAAGGCCGTCGTCGGCCTCGGCTGATGATGCCCGCCGAGGCGCAGGACAGTTACTGGGTCCGGCAGCGCCGCACGGGTTACGAGCGGGCCTGTCGCGAGGCGGGCGTGCCCGTAGCCGAGACACTGGTAACGCCGCCGTTCGCGTCGGACTTCATTGGTGACGATTGTGGCCGTTTCGCCGCCGCCGCACGCTTCTATGCCGGGTGCCTGCTGGAGGCGGTGCGCGGGCCGTTGGTCGCCGATGCCCTGCTCGCACCTTCGGACGGTGTGTGCCCCATGCTCGCCGCCGCCTGCCGCCTCCATGGTTGCGAACCGGGGCGGGACATGGCCATCGTCGGTTACGACAACTACTGGCAGGGCTGCATCGAGCGGCGGATCGAGCCCTTCGCGCCCGCGGCCACGGTTGACAAGCACAACGCAGCCTGCGGTCGCGCGCTGGTCGAGTTGCTTCTGGAAAGAACGTCGGGAAGGCTCCCCGACGCGCCGCAGCGGCGCGTCGTGAAGCCGGAGTTGATCGTCACACCCTGAGATAAGGAGGAGTAACCATGACACGCGCAACACCCGCCCTGCAACGCCTGACCGCATTCGCGCTGGCCGTTGCCTTCGCCCTGAACGCCCCCGCCACGACCTACACCTGGGACGCCGGCGGCACCACGGACCACAAGTGGTCCACGGGCGCGAACTGGAATCCCGACGGTGTGCCGACGTTCGACGCGAACGCCGACCTCGTCTTCGGCCCGACCTACGAGCCGGCCACGGGCAACAGCACGCTCTTGCTCGACGGCAACCGCGTCGTACGGTCGCTCAGCTTCAACTGGGGCCGCGCGAACAACCTGACACTCAGTGGCGGCACGCTGACGCTGCGCGACGTGAACCGGACGACAAACACGGTCGGTAATGCCAAGATCGTCTTCTACGCAAGCAACCAAAGCGGAGGCAATCACGGCACCGTCACGCTGTCGGGCAACAGCCTCTGGGACCACAAGGCCAGCGGTAACGGTGTTCAGATCGAGCTTTACGCCACACTCGGCGATGGCGGCGCGGGGTACTCCTTCACCCAGACCGGATCCGGCGCCATCTTCCTCTACGACAACGCCTCCTATGGCGGCAACACGGTCATCCGCGGCGGAACGCTGCGGACGCAGGCCAACACCGCGACCGACTGCGGCCGGATTACGGCATCGCCGAGGATTCTCGTGACGGATGGCGGCACACTCGCCGTCAAGCCGTGGAGTTACCTTACTGGGAACATGCTCAACGACAGCGCCGACATTCTGCTCTACGGTGGCACATACTTTTTCCATGACGGACAGAACCTGGATGCCAACAGCGCGCCGGAGACCAATGCGGTCCTGCGCGTGGGCCAGGGTCAGAACATCCTTCAGGGCACGGGCAGGAACGGTTACACGTGCGGCATGCGATCGTCGTCGCTGCAGTTCGCGGATGGGGCGATCCTGTGGTTCCAACCCCCGACCGGCACGGCCACGGGGATCGTGCGTTTCGCGACCGCGCCTGCACAGGTCGGCAGCGGCGGTGGCGACGGCAGCTTCAGTCGCTCCATCCTGCGTGCGACGGCGGTCGGCAACAGCGTAACCACCGTCAGCCTGGTGACCTACGACACCGCGCGCGGGTTGGTGCCCCTGAATCGCGCGACCGAGTTCGCGACCAGCATCGCCGGCGTGGGCGCGAACACGGATTACAACGTCCGCCGCAGCAGCGCCGAGACGCTGACGGCGGACCGCACGGTCAACGGACTGGTGCTCGACTTCACAACAGCCGGGTCGATCGGCGGAGCCTTCAACCTGACGGTGGCCGGCGGCACGATCGCCAGCTTCAGCACTGCCACCCCGACCCTCGGCACGTCGCAGCTCCGCTTCGGCGGCGGGCCGGGCTGCATCCTGTTCGCAAACGCGATGACGGTGAGCGCGTCGATCGCCGATACCACCGACTTCGTGATCGCCCCGATCAATGCCAACTTCACCGATCCCCCTAAGTCGTATACCCTCACCTTGTCCGGTGCCGGCGCCTGGTCCGGCCGTACGTTCGTCAACGGCCGGTCGGGCAGTATCGGTGTCCTGAGCACCGGCAACAACAGCGAGCGCCTGCCCGACACCACCGTCGTCCACTTGGGCGGCGTGGCGCGACTGGAGGTCGGCAACGCCACCGAGACCATCGCGGGACTTGCGGGGACCGGCGAGGCGAAACTCATCAGTGCATCCGGCAAACTGCTGGTCGGCAGCGGGACCGCCACGGCGAACCGTTTCGTCGTTGGCGGAGGGGCTACACAGGGCACGCTCGCGCCGGGGCTGGCGGACAACGCATTCCAGACCGGTAAGTTGACCCTGACACCGCAGTCGACCGCGGGCGGCGTCACGCTGGGCGCAAAGGCGGTCGTGAATCTGGAACTGGCGGGCCTGCGAGCGGTCACATTCGACTTCGACGTGCTGAATGTCTCGCTGGGCGACATCGTGCTGGGCGGCACGCTCAACGTGACGACGCTGAACGGTTTCACGCCGGCCAAGAACGACAGTTGGGTCGTCATGACAGCCGAGAAGAAGGCGGCTGCGACCGTGTCGGGCAGCTTCGCCGCGGTCACGAAGGGCTACACGGCCGAGAAGGTCGACACCAACGCCGACAGCTACAACGATGCCGTGAAGTTGACTTTCGTGGGACTGCCGGCGGGTGGCACGGTCGTGATGATCCGGTAGCGGCCGCGCGGCCCACGAACCTGGAAAGAACAGTTGTCTGTGATCGGTGATCAGTGTGCCTGAAACACGCGGATGTCGTTGGCATCCAACTGATTACTGATCACCGGTAACTGCCGTTCTTAGGTTGGATGCCTGAGCCTTCTGCAACACCACAAGCGCAAACGGTCGCAGCAACGGGCATTGCAGTCGTCCACCGTTGTCGTCGCCGTAGTCGTCCACCGTTTTCTGCCGCCGTGAAACGTCTCCTGAGCAGTCACTGTCACGTCCTGATTTCCGTTTGACACTTCTTGCTGGTTGTTTCTAGACATGC